>JACPSF010000462.1 GCA_016193385.1 Deltaproteobacteria bacterium | reverse complement strand
CGCTATCCCGAGTGTAGGAATACGAAAAATTTTACGCGTGGCGCGTCGGGCGAGATCCAGGTGGCGGATGAGATCGAGGTCAGTGAGGTCTGTGAGGAGTGCGGGCGGCCCATGCAGCTGCGCTGGAGCAAGTACGGCCAGTTTCTTGGCTGCAGCGGCTATCCCGAGTGTAAGAACATCCGGCCCCTAATAAAACCAAAGGATCTGGGGATCCGCTGCCCTGATTGTCAGCAGGGAAATCTCCAGGAGAAGAAATCCCGGCGTCACAAGATCTTTTACGGCTGCGAGCGCTATCCGGAGTGCCAGTTCGCCACCTGGGATCGGCCGGTTGCGGAGGCCTGTCCGCAGTGCGGGGCGCCGATCCTGGTGGAGAAGGTGACCAGGCGAGCCGGGCGGGTGAGGCGCTGCCACAACAAAACCTGCGACTATAAAGTCCAGCTTGCAGAGTAGAGGATGGAGCGGGTTGTTCGGATCATCGGCGGCGGGTTGGCCGGATGCGAGGCGGCGTGGCAACTTGCCCGCAGAGGCGTGGCGGTTGAGCTGTTTGAAATGCGACCCGGAAGGATGACCGAGGCGCATACGGGCGGCGAGCTGGCCGAGTTGGTGTGCAGCAACTCCCTGCGCTCGCTCTCTTTGACTGCTCCTGCCGGTTTGCTGAAAGAAGAGATGCGTCGACTCGACTCTCTGGTCGTCCGGGTCGCCCACGGTCATCGGGTCCCGGCGGGTTCGGCCCTGGCAGTGGATCGCGAGGGCTTCTCCCGCACGCTCTCACGCACAGTCGCGAGCCTGCCGCAGGTACGCCTCATACGGGAAGAGGTCAAGCAGATACCCGCGGGATTCGTCATCGTGGCCACAGGTCCGTTGACGTCGCCGTCTCTGTCGTGCCACTTGGCCTCTCTGCTCGGCTCGGACCATCTCTATTTCTATGATGCGATCTCTCCCATCGTGACGGCGGAGTCCGTCAACATGGAGATCGTCTTCAGAGCCTCGCGCTATGGGCGGGACGCGGAGGATTATCTCAATTGCCCGCTGACACAAGCGCAATACGATCGATTTGTCGACGAAGTCCTGGCTGCTGAAAAGATCCCGACGCGGAGCTTTGAACGCTTTATTCCCTTTGAAGGGTGCATGCCCATTGAGGAGATGGCCGGGCGCGGCAGGGAGACGTTGGCTTTCGGGCCAATGAAGCCGGTCGGTTTAATCGACCCTTGCACAGGGAAGAGCCCTTATGCGGTAGTGCAATTGCGCCAGGAAAACCGTGAAGCGACTCTCTACAATCTGGTCGGCTTCCAGACCAAAATGACCTATCCGGAGCAAAAGAGAGTTTTCTCGCTTATCCCGGGCCTGGAAAAGGCCGAGTTCGTCCGCCTGGGAAGCCTTCACCGAAACACCTTCATCGACTCCCCCCGCCATCTTTTGCCTTCGCTTCAGTGGCGCGCGAGCCCGACGAGGTTTTTTGCCGGCCAGATCACCGGTGTAGAGGGATACGTGGAGTCGGCAGCGTGCGGCCTGATCGCTGGGATCAACGCGGCCAGATTGATTTTGGGGTTGGAGCCGGTGGTGCCGCCAGCGACCACCGCCCTGGGGGCCCTGCTGCTCTATATCACGGATCCGTCGCGCAAAGACTTTCAACCCATGAACGCTAATTTCGGTCTGCTGCCAGCGATCTCCATGCCGCTTCGGGGCAGGGCGCGAAAGGAGCGTATGGTCCAGCGTGCTCTAGCAGATGTGGAGGTCTGGGCCGCGCGCTTGGAGGCGGAGCTAGGGTTCAGCCACGGCATGGGGTCGTCTCCGGGTGGTTCCTAAGGGCATGGCAGGGAAGCGATTTGCCGCGATCGATATCGGCACCAACACGATCCTCCTTCTCATTGCGGAGCTTAAGGAAAACAGGACGTTTGAAGTTCTGGAGGACCGCGCGGAGATAACGCGCCTGGGGAAAGGAGTCGATCGCACGCGCCGGATCTCTGCGCCCGCAGCAGAGCGGACCCTGAAGGTATTAAGGGCCTATCGGGAGCGGTGCGCAGAGCTGGCCGTCGATGAGATCGTGGCCGTAGGGACCAGCGCCCTTAGGGATGCGCGTAATGCCACGGCTTTTCAGGCCCGTCTCAAGCGGGAGCTTGATTTGGAGTTGCAGGTGCTCAGCGGTGAAGAGGAGGCTCGCTATTCCTACCTGGCAGTGGAGCGCGGGCTCGATCTCAAGGGAGAAGAGGTGTTGGCGGTGGATGTGGGCGGAGGAAGCACGGAGCTCATCTGGGGTAACGACGGGAGGCTTTGCCGCTGGGCCAGTCTGGATCTTGGCTCAGTGCGGCTCACCGAACGATTTCTCGCTACGGACCCCGCGCAGCAGGATGAGTGTGACCGGTTGGTGGCGGCGATCGATCGCGAGCTTGACTCGTTGATTGTGGAGTGGGCGGTGAAGCCTTGTTTTTCGACGATGGTGGGGATCGCCGGCACCTTTACGACTTTGGCTGCCGTCGAGCGAGGGTTGGTACGGTACTCCCACAGCGAGGTCCACGGCAGTCTTTTAAGCCGCGCCGAGGTGCGGCGGCAGATCCGGCTCTATCAGGCGATACCGATCGCGGAGCGAAGAAATATTTCCGGTTTGGAGCCTCAAAGGGCCGACGTGATCCTTGCCGGGGCGATACTGATTGAGAGGATCATGGCGTTTTTTGGGCTGGACGAGGCGCGGGTAAGCGATCAGGGCATCCGCTACGGTTTGCTCTACGAAAGGCTTTAGCGTTCGGCATGGGTGATTGCATTAACCCTTTTTCCACATCCGACCTTTTACTATTTTTCTGTTGACATTTTCTCCTGAATTCGGAATTATGACCCCCTGTGCGCAGACCCGACAGATGTTAGGTTGCACCAAACGCAGATGAAATTGTGTCTGAACGGAGGAGGTGAAGGATCATGACGAAGGCGGATCTTATTAACGCCGTGGCCAAGGCGATAAAGCTCAGCAAGCGGGCCGCCGAGGATGCCGTGGATTCCACCTTTGAGACTCTCACCCGAGCCATCAAGAGAGACAAACGATTTCAGGTGCCCGGGTTCGGCACTTTCACGGTGCGCTCCCGCAAGGCGAGAAAAGGGAGGAACCCTCAGACGGGCGCGGAGATAACCATCAAAGCGAGTCGAACGGTGGGCTTCAAGCCGGCTCCGAATTTAAAGCGGGGGCTTTAGGCGGCTGGGCTTCGATTTCGGGGCCACCACGCGGCCGTGGTGGCCTTTTTTATTTGGCCCTTGTGGAGGGCCAGGCGCCGACATAGAATAGTTGGTGAAAATTAGTCTCACACGGTCAGATCAGGATAGAGTATGTCACTGAAAACGAAAAACATTTGGCTCGACGGGGAGATGGTCCCTTGGGAGCAGGCCAAGGTGCACGTCTTGACTCACGCCCTTCACTATGGGACCGGATACTTTGAGGGCATCCGTTGCTACGCTCTGGAGGATGGCCGCTCGGCGGTCTTTCGCCTGGACGAGCACATCCGCAGATTTTTTGATTCGGGCCTGATCTTGGGCTTTCCGCTTCCCTTTACGGTGGATCAGATCAAGCAGGCGATCCTGGATATCATCAGGGTCAACGGGCTTAAGGAGTGTTATATCCGTCCCCTGGCCTTTTTGGGGTTAGGGGAGATGGGGCTCTACGCGCCTGACAACCCGGTCCACGTCACCATCGCCGCCTGGTCTTGGGGAGCCTATCTAGGCGAGGAGGGGATCAAGAACGGCATTCGAGCGAAAATCTCATCCTATACCCGCCATCATGTCAACGTCATGATGACCAAGAGCAAGGTCTCAGGTAATTATGTCAACTCCGTTTTGGCCAAAGCGGAGGTCAAGAACGCCGGTTACGACGAGGCCGTCATGCTGGATACCGAAGGGTATATCGCCGAGGCCAGCGGTGAGAACATCTTTATGGTCCGAGGGCGGGGGGTAAAGACCACGCCGTTGACCTCGATCTTGCCCGGGATCACACGAGAGTCCATTGTCACGCTCGCACGCGACAAAGGCTACCAAGTGGTCGAGGAGCGCTTTACCCGCGATGAGCTCTACACGGCGGATGAAGCCTTCTTTACGGGCACGGCGGCCGAGGTCACGCCGATCCGCGAGGTAGATAACCGCAAGCTCGGTCACGTCTGCCCCGGTCCGGTGACTTCGGACCTGCAGCAGACCTTCTTCAGCGTCATCAAGGGCAAAGACCGGCAATATGCCCGTTGGCTCACCTACGTTTAGCTCCAGCCTTGGGAATCGTGTTGGCTAAAGCCAAACTCGACCGGTTTTCCTGGCTGCTCTACGACTTCGCCAACAACTCCTTCTCGGTGATGATCGTCACCTTTGTCTACCCGGTCTATTTCAAGAACGAGGTTTGCGCGGGGTTGGGCAATCTCGGCGACCTTCTTTGGGGAATCAGCGGCACTTTCTCCTTGCTTGGAGTGGCGTTTTTGTCGCCGATCTTGGGCGCCGCCGCTGATCTATCAGGCAGAAAAAAAACCTTTCTGATCGCCTCTGGCCTGGGGTGTATTCTCCTTACCTCACAGCTCGTCTGGGTGGGGCGCGGAATGGTTTTTTGGGGCATGGCGATATTTATCGCCGCCAATATTATTTATCAGACGGGCCAGGTCTTCTATAATGCGTTTCTGCCCGACCTGGCAGCCCCGCAGGAGTTAGGCCGTCTGAGCGGCTTTGGCTGGGCCGCGGCGTATCTCGGCGGGATCGCCATCGTCCTTCTTGCCCAGCCGCTTCTCCAGGAGGGGGAGCCAGAAAAAGCTCGCCTGGTGTTTCCTCTCACCGCCATCTTTTTTTTGATTTTCTCCCTGCCTGCGTTTTGGTTTCTCCCTTCCACGGCGAAACGCGGAGCCGGGCTTGCGTGGGGTGGTGCCTTCAGCGCGGGACTAAAGCAGGTGAGGAGCACCCTCAAGCGTTTGGATCAATACCGCCAACTGACCCGTTTTCTCCTCGCCTATTTCGTCTACATGGAAGGGGTTTCAACCGTGGTGTACTATACCAGCATTTACGCCCGGGACACGCTCGGTTTTACGATGGTCGAGCTGGTGCGGCTCTATCTGGGGCTGCAGACGGTCGGGGTTGGTGGCGCGGTGGGCTTCGGCTATCTAAGCGACCGGATAGGTCCGCGCACGGCGCTGATCCTGATCCTGGTGCTCTGGAGCGCCGTCGGCGTGGGGGCAGCTCTGGCCACCAGCAAGGGCGTCTTTTGGTTCGTGGCATCGACCGGGGCGATTTGCCTGGCATCTGTGCAAGCGGTGAGTCGGTCGATGGTTGGCTTGATGGTTGAGCCGGACCAGCAGGCGGAGATCTTCGGCTTCTACGGCATCAGCGGTAAACTCTCCTCGGCCTTTGGACCCTTGTTGTTCGGCGTAATTTCGCTCCTCAGCGGAAGCCAGAGAGTGGCGATGCTAGCGGTCGGGTTCATCTTTGTGGCCGGGCTCTTTTTGCTGCTCCGTGTGGAAGAGCCGGTGCCCAAGCGGGAGGGAACCGCATGTCCATAGGTCGCGAGCCCGCGCTGAGAGTCACCATGCTGCCCCGGGATACGAACGCCCGAGGCACGATCTTTGGGGGAGTCATTCTCAGCCACATTGACTTAGCTGCCGCGATCGCCGCTCATCGATATGCGGCAAGGAATTTCGTAACCAAGGCGATACGCGAGGTCGAGTTCATCGCTCCGGTGTTTGTGGGTGACGTGGTGAGCTTTTACGCGGCGGTCGTGCGCGAGGGAAAGACCTCGCTTACCGTCCAAGTAGAGGTGGAGGTGGAGAGGTTTCGAGAGCCGGGAAAGAGCGTCAAGGTTACCCAGGCGGAGGTGGTCTTTGTGTCGGTGGATGATAGCGGCAGGCCGATCTCGATTCGATAGGGCAACCTGGGTTTTTGACATTATCCGATAATGTATATATAAGAACAGTTTAAAGGTTAAGCATCAGCGAGCTAGGCTCCGTTTACCCATGCATTTTTTGAAGTATCCGGCGGTAGGTCATTTTTTCTCTCCACTGTGGCTTGTCCGTTTCGTGATCACGTCACTCCTCTTATTATCGTCGCTGGGAGGTTATGTCGTTCTGGGCGCGGCCGACTCTTCAGCGCCGGTTCCTCAGGACGGCGGTAGGGTGGGTTGTCCCCGTTGCCAGAACGATGGCTCTGAAATCTCGCAGTTGCTCAGAAGGGCGGATGATCTCTATGCGAGCTTAAGAACGAATGAGGCTTTAACGGAGCTTTTTAAGGTCCTCAAGCGGGATCGACAGAATCCCGAAGCGCTCTCAAAGATCGCCCGCGTCTACATCGATCTCGGCGACACGGTCGCGGAGTCTGAAACCGATTGGCAGGAAAAAAGGCTAAAACAGTACGCCGTGGCTGAGGATTACGCACGCAAGGCGGTGCAAGCTGATCCCAATTTGACCTGGGGGCATTTCTACGTGGCAGCGTCCCTGGGGAAGATCGCGATGCTCTCTTCCACATCCAAACAAATTGATCTCGCCCGCGAAATCCGTTCAGAGGTGGAAAAGGCTATTGCCTTGGATCCCCGAAACGGTTACGCCTACCACGTTTATGGCGTGTGGCATAGAAAGATGGCCGAGATCAGCCAGATGAAGCGGGTCCTTGCCAACGTGATTATGTGGCGCTCGATCCCCAAGGGCAGTCTGGACTCATCGGTCGAGTACTTGACCAGGGCGATCTCGCTCAATCCGAAGGTGATTGCGCATTACTTAGAGCTGGGCAGAACCTATATCGCCATGGGCCAGCTGCAGCTTGCCCGCAGCGCGCTCAAACACGCGCAGGAATTGCCGGTTGAATTCTCGGATGATCCGCTGAATAAGAAAGAGGCCCAGGAACTCCTGAGCGAGATCAGAGATCGCTAACACACCCCGACCCTACGTGTTGTTTGAGAAATGCGACGACTTCACCTTTGACACTGCCGAGAGGCAGACGATGGCCTGCGTCTGGAAAGACGACAAAGCGGTGAGTTTTCCCCAAGGCCTGGAGCTTGTTGTGCAGCATGACGGCTTGGCTGGTGGGGATCAGCTGGTCTTTGCCTCCGTGCAGGATGAGCGTCGGAGCGCGCCAATGGGACGCGTCGGCGAGAGCATTGAACAGGTGCGGGACAGCTTCTCCCCGTGGGTTCATCAGGCGGCGCAGCCACCCGTTGGGCGTGTTTTGATAAAGGCGCATGAGATCGTACGCGCCCGAGTGCAATACAACGCCTCGTAGATGAGGAATTCGGCCCGCCAAGATGGCGGCGAAGGAAGCGCCCCGGGAGAAGCCATAAAGCATGACCCGGTCCTCATCCACCCAAGGTAAATCCCTCACTCTAGCGATTCCGTCCAATATCAGGCCCGTGATGACATCGGTGTCCGTCTCGCTTGCCGGCATGTCGGTCATACCGTAGCCGGGAAGCGATATAGCGAGGCTGGCGTAGCAAAGCTCCTCGGTGAATTGTTGCGCGACGGGAACCATTTGCTTTGCGCCGGATCGAAGCCAGCTGTGGCCATGGAGCAGAACCACGAGAGGGAAACGCCCGTTCCCTTCGGGCCGGCTGAAAAAGCCCTCGACGGTCCTGCCTCGGCTTTCATAGAAAAACTGAACCGCTTTCCCTGGAGTATCTTGAAAAATTTCGGGGGAAAGAGCCGAATGGCTGTTACAGGCGGAAACCAGGGTCAAGAGGAGTAGCGGAGATAAAAACCACCTAGACATGGATGCGGCTCGACTCTAAAAATGCAAGATAGATCATAATAGTCTAAATTGTCAAGGCCTCAACTGTCGCGGTTTCAATTATATTCCGCGATAAGTGGTTTTAGGTTTAGCTAGTTAGAACAATAGGCTTTGCGTGGGGAAATCATGGTTGCACCGAGGCAGGGGTTTCAGTATCAATGACTCAGGCATGAAGAGTTGGCTCTCCCTCGCTATCTGGGTTTTCATCCTGCAGGGATTACTTGCCTGTCGCGGCGCCCATGATGGCGGTAGGGTGCTGCGGGTGGGGTTTGTCCCCTCGGAGAATGTCCAGCAGGTGGCGCAAAACGCGCAACCGATCGTGGCGATCCTGCAGGAAAAACTCAAACTCGAGGTCCAGCCCTTTGTGGCCACGGATTACACCGGGGTAATCGAAGCGCTGCGGGCGAACAAGCTCGATATCGCTTTTCTCACCCCCGCGTCTTACATCTTGGCCAACAGGGAGGCCAACGTGAAGGTCGTTCTCAAGTCCCAGCGCAGGGGCATGCCATACTACTATGCGGTGATCATTACGCACGCGGATAGCGGGATTCGTGGTTTGGAAGATCTGCGCAACAAGACCTTCGCCTTCGGCGATCCGCTGTCGACTTCGGGCCATGTGTTTCCCAGAAAGATGTTCAAAGAGAAGGGGATCGATCCGGTGAAGGATTTTAAAAGCGTCATCTACTCGGGAGGTCACGATGCCACGGTCCTGGCGGTTCTGAACCGTAAGGTTGATGCCGGTGCCACGTTTGCTAACTCGCCCGAAGGCAGGGAGGGCGCTTGGATGCAGTACTTGAAGGACCCCGAAGAGCAGAAAAAGATTCGCCCCATCGCTTATTCTGAGCCCATCCCGGCAGATAACCTCGTCATCAATGCCAATCTCGATGCCGCGCTGGCGAAAAAAATTGAGCAGGTTTTCCTCCAGCTCAGCGTGGACCCGGAAGGAAGAAGGATGCTGCGGGACCTCTATAAAATTGACGGCTTCGTTGCAGCGACAGACAAAGATTATGAGGCCGTGAGGGAAGCCTTTGCGGTTGCCGGAATCAACCTCAAAGAGGCCTTGAAGCGAAAGAAGTCATGACCATCTTGGAGGTAAGAGACCTCCGCAAAGCCTTTGGCGCTTCGGCCCAGGTGCTCCGGGGGATCCGTTTAAAGGTGGACCGAGGGGAGTTCCTGGGGATTATCGGGTTGAGCGGCGCGGGCAAATCGACGTTGCTTCGCTGCATCAACCGGCTCATCGAGCCTACTTCCGGCGAGATTCTTATACCACGGTCGATTTTCGACCCCGAGGGGGATGGTCTCAGGCTTGATGTCTGCAAGCTGGATTGGCATGAGCTGCGGCTTTTACGGCGTAGAGTCGGCATGATCTTCCAGCAATTCAATATCGTTAAGCGGCTTTCGGTCATCGAGAATGTTTTAGCCGGTGGGTTAGGTTACCAATCTTCTTGGACGAGCTGTCTAAGGCTTTTCTCGCGCGGGGAAAGGCGCCGTGCCCTGACGAATCTCAAGCGCGTGGGCCTTCTGGAGCATGCCTATAAGCGGGCTGATGAGCTGAGCGGCGGGGAGCAACAGCGGGTGGCGATCGCGCGGGTGCTCATGCAAAAACCCGCCATTATCTTGGCTGACGAGCCCGTCTCCAATCTGGATCCCAGGCTTTCGCGGGTCATTCTCGACATCCTCAAAGGTATCTGCCTGGAGGACGGGATCACAGCGTTGGTGAGCCTTCATACCCTGGATTT
>JACPSF010000461.1 GCA_016193385.1 Deltaproteobacteria bacterium | reverse complement strand
GTCAGTCGTAACCCGAATTTTGCTGAATCAGGGACACCAAGTTAGGGTCCTGGATTCGTTGTTATACGGAGGAAAGGCTTTGCTCGGTCTTTATCCAGACCAGAACTTCAGTTTTATTCGTGGGGATATTCGCGAGGTGGAGGTTGTGAAGCGAGCTCTGGACGGGAGTGAGGCGGTTGTCCATCTGGCGGCCATTGTTGGCGATCCAGCCTGTGCACGACAAGCCACGCTGGCTCGCGAGATAAATTTGGATGCTTCGCTTCGGCTTTTCGATTTATGTCAGCATGAGGGTGTGAAGAGATTTGTGTTCGCCTCAACTTGCAGTAACTACGGCAAAATGGCTGATTCCTCCGATTATGTTTCGGAGGATTCCGAGCTCCGCCCGGTGTCGTTGTACGCTGAGAGCAAAGTGTCGGTAGAGAAAACTCTTCTGAGTTTTCCGAGCCGAGACGGCGTTCTGCCAGTGACAACAGCTTTGCGTTTTGCTACCCTTTTTGGTCTCTCCCCGCGAATGCGTTTTGACCTAACCGTCAATGAATTTACGATGGAACTCTTGACCAAGCGCAGACTCGTGGTTTACGGAGGGCAGTTTTGGAGGCCTTACATCCATGTGCGTGACGCATCACGGGCTATAGCGATGGTCCTAGATGCCCCGCCAGACGTTGTGAGGGGTCAGGTGTTCAATGTGGGGGAGACTTCTCAGAACTTTCAGAAGAGCCGGCTTGTGGAGCTGATCCGTACCCAAATGGATGGCCAGGTGAAAATCGAATATGTCCACAAGGAAGAAGACCCCCGGGACTATCGGGTCTCTTTCGAGAAGGTCAAACGCGGCCTGAGTTTTCAGGTGACGCGGACTGTCACAGATGGCATTCGGGAGATCATAGATGCGATCGCCCAGGGCGTTATCACCGATTTCGATAACCCCGACTACCGAAACTGAAGAAGCTGTTGCGAGGGAACCGCTAGCATCTGGCGCACCGGCGGCGAAGGGGATGATCCCTCTGTGTGTCCCGGAGGTTCGGGGGAATGAGTGGAAATATATCAAGGAATGCCTCGATACGAACTGGGTCTCCTCGGTGGGTTCTTTTGTGGATCGGTTCGAACAGATGGTTGCGAATTACGTGGGGGCAAACTATACCGTGGCGACCGTAAATGGAACTGCTGCGTTGCATATCGCACTCCTTGTAGGAGGGGTAGAACCTAACGACGAAGTCCTAGTTTCTTCCCTTTCGTTCATCGCTCCTGCCAACGCCATTCGCTACGTAGGCGCGTGGCCGGTCTTTGTCGATGCTGAACCTAAATACTGGCAAATGGACCCAGAGGAAGCGGTGGATTTTCTAGAAAGGGGATGCCGGTGGTCTCATGGGAAGCTTTACAATAAGGGCACAGGGCGGCGGGTCAAAGCTATCGTCCCAGTCCACATTCTGGGGCATCCTTGTGACATGGACCCTATCCTCGTAGTAGCGCGGAAATACGACGTGGTAGTAATTGAGGACGCGACGGAAAGCCTGGGAGCGAAGTATCTGACGAAGGACCGCGGACCGCAGACGGCAGACGGTGAGGACCAGTCCACAGTCGGCGGTCGTCGGTCATCGGTCGTCGGTCATCGGTCGTCGGTCCTCAGTCGGTGGTCAGCGGTCGGTTCCCTAGGAGACATCGCTTGCTTCAGCTTTAACGGCAACAAGATCGTTACCGCCGGCGGGGGTGGTATGATTGTCACGAATAATGAGGAGTGGGCGATCCGAGCAAGATACCTTACAACTCAGGCCAAGGACGATCCGGTCGAGTATATCCATAAAGAGATAGGCTACAACTACCGGCTGACGAACCTCCAGGCTGCCATGGGGTGTGGGCAGATGGAGAAACTGGACGAATACATCGCTTGCAAGCGAGGTATCGCGCAAACTTATGCGGCGGCCTTAGGTAAAGTTCCCGGCATCACTTGCATGGCAGAGGCATCTTGGGCATCCAGCACGTTCTGGATGTACACGATTCTGGTGGACGAGGCGCAATATGGGATGAACAGCCGGTCGCTTTTGTCGCGGCTGGGTGAGGACAGGATTGAGGCGCGGCCCCTATGGCAGCCGCTTCATTTGTCGCCTGCGCATGCGGGAGGGAGGTCCGCTGCGTGTCCGGTCGCCGAAAAGATATGGCGCGATAGCCTCAGCCTTCCCAGCTCGGTGAGCCTGCTGGCAGAGGAACAGGAGTGCGTGATTGAAAGGCTTGTAGGTTTTCGAGGGGATAGTGGTAAAGCGCGCGGATAATGCATGCCGTATTCGGAGAAGCGTCAGGTAAACGGAGGGAAAGGCCATGAGTCAAGTGCTAAAGGGAAACTTCACACCACGTAAACCGGTTGTGGTGGACGAGCTTAAAGAGGACTTGATCGCCCAGTTCGAGCGTGAGGCTCTGAAGCGATTGGGCGGTAGCATCGCATTCGTAGCGAAGAAAAAATTTCTCTACGGGACAGGTAAGGAACACCCCAGCGATGATCCCTCCGATAGCTCTCGAGGCAAATAGATGGCTCAGGCAAACGGGGCTGGCATTCTAGGGCGGCAAATAGCCGCAAAGTTGGATGGGATCACCCTGGAGAAGGTGACCGACGCTGGCTTTGCAAATGCCCGAGTGAATGCCTCAAGAATCGCGGGGGGGAGGAGCATTCTCGCGTTACAGGAGACACCACTTATAGAGGGGAAAGATGCCCTTGTGATAGCGGCAGGCCCGTCTCTGCACCGGCGCGATACAGCAAGGCTCATTCGGGAGTCGGAGTTCAAGGGTGTGATCGTAGCTACAGAGTCTGCGATGGCGTGGTGTCTTCGCCATGGCATCGTCCCGGATCTCGTAGTAACGCTGGATCCTCACGCTCACCGGATAGTGCGCTGGTTCGGTGACCCAGACCTCACCAAGGATGCGCTTGCTCGGGACGACTATTTTGCTCGCCAGGATATGGATCCGGAGTTCTGTGAGGATCAGCTGCGCTTTAACGGTGAGGTGCTGGATCTCGTGAATAGGTATGGCCCGAGGATTCGCATTGCCGTGGCGTCGAGCGCTTCGGAGGCGGTGGTCAAACGTGCGGCGGATTCGGGCATGGACGTATACTGGTGGAACCCGATGTATGATGATTACGATCAGGAGCAGAGCCTGACCCGCAAGATCCACGCGCTGAACGGCCTTCCCTGTGTCAACGCCGGCGGCAATGTCGGGTCCGCATGTTGGGTATTTGCCCATGCGGTCCTTGGCAAAACACGCGTTGGGCTAGTCGGGATGGATTTCGCCTATTACGCGGACGCGCCTTACAGCCGGACGCAGTACTATAAGGAGATATTAAATCTAGTGGGTCCCGAGCGACTAGATGAGGTGTTCGTCCGTATGGTGAATCCCCACACGGGGGAGGAGTTTTACACGGACCCAGCGTACCTGTGGTACCGGGATGCATCCCTGGAAATGGCCCAGCAGGCTGAGTGCGAGACCTACAACTGTACAGGAGGCGGCATCCTGTTTGGGCCGGGCATTCGTT
>JACPSF010000460.1 GCA_016193385.1 Deltaproteobacteria bacterium | reverse complement strand
GGAAGCTCCTCCTCCGAAGTCGCAACGATGACCTTGCCGCAGAGATCGTAGGGTATGCCCTCCGCATCGCAAAACTCGATCAGCGCCTTGCGGCCGGTCACGCAGGTTTGCGCCTTCATCGAGCCGGGTCGGTAATAGATCCCAGAGTGGATGACCCCGCTGTTGTGGCCGGTCTGGTGCCTAGCGAGCTCGTTTTCCTTCTCCAGGACGAGGAGCCCGAGCCGCGGATGCCTTTGCGCCAGCTCCATGGCCGTGGCCAGTCCCACAATGCCTCCGCCGATGATAGTGAGATCGAACTGCCCGCTCACTTCCCCTCCGGCTTGGCAACGACCAGCGGCTGGGCTTCGACCTCGCGCCGGTAAAAGACCCGAGGATGCTGGAGAGAGCGCTTCTCTAGCTCTTTGATCGCCTCCTCGCCATCCACAAACACGACCTCCTGTCCTCGGCTCCTTCCCTCCTTCATCATCGCGGTCTGCATCTGCGGCACTCTTGTCGTGGCATAGTCCAGCCACTCTTTCACCACCACCTGCCCATCCTTCGGCGCACTGTCCGCTGCCGGGCTCTTTAGTCCTTCCTCCACCAGAGCATAGGTAAGTAATCCATGACCGAGTTGGCCTGCCTCAAGCGCCGCCTGATACCCCTGGGCAGCAGTTAAGATATACATTCCCTTCTCATAGGCCAGTTGAGCTAAGCCCTTGGAGTTCATCGGCCCACGCCTTTTTTCCTCTGCTTCCAATGCCTGCCCCGAGTTGCAGGCATCGATGACAAAAAGGAGCCTTCCGGCATCGATCTTCTCAAATGCCTGCTCCAGCTCTAAATCTGAGATGCTGTGGGCAAGGAGGGTCTTCAACCCGGCTTCGTTCAGTTCCGTCCTTGGCCCTCTGTAGCCCATGTCATGGGGGACAAGATAAAACCTCTGTCGCTCTGCTATCCCATGACCGGCAAAATAGACAAACAGGGTGTCCTCCGGCTCTGCGGGCTTCAGCTTGGAGAGAATAGCTGGTGTGCCAGGAGGTAATGCGCCGGTTTCAGTCCCTGAAAGGCGCTTTAGGGCAAGCAGAATATTGGCCCTGGTCGCTTCTTGGTTCAACAAGGGAATGACCTCAAATTGGGAGAACGTTCCAAGATTGCTCTGCTGGCGCTTTAGCTCTTCACCGAAGACTTGAGCATCGGCCACGGCATATCTGAGATTATATCTCCGGTTGGCATACTCGTTGATGCCAACTGCCAGGATATAGGCTGTGGCCGGCCGCTTAAGACTCTCGGAGCCAGTTACTACGAGCGTGGTGTCAGCGCTCTTGATGTTGTCGCGGTTGAAGGCATAGGCAACAAGACGATTCTCTCCAGCCACGATGGGGAGAGTTGCCTCAAGGACAACTCTGCTCCCTTTGTTCTGCAACACATTCCCACGCCAGACCTTAACCAGCGATCCATTTCGGAATAGCCGCACGTCACGGGCACCGCTGCCGCTCTTTCTGTTTTTATCCGCAGGCGCTTCGGCGACTTCGACTTGGATTTTTACAGTGCGGCTAGAGATCTTTGCTCCAGCAGAACTCTGACCATCGGCCAGTGCGAGCTTAATTTGAGGCTGTCTTCTATCAAGTTGGGAGATGTCCTTGGGTGCCTTAGGTCTTTTTCCTGTCATGATGTCAGCAAGGAGGCCCGGGTAGTAAAATTCGTTAAAGAAGACCTCGGTTGGAGCGACATCAAATGTATTGCCACCGAATCTCCAGAGGATTTGGTTCCAGGCCTCTGGTGAGCCATCGAAGAGTCCGTCGGGAGTCACGACCAACCAGTCGCTGCCTTCACGCAAAGACGCCAGCGCGGCCAGTTGCTCTCCGGTTTCCACATCCCAAATGCGGGTGCTCCCGTCCAAACTGATCGAGGCTAACCAACGACCGTCCGGACTAAACGCGACGGACTGGAGCCAGCTCCTGTGACCGATCAAGGTGCGGACCTCGCGCCCTGTGGCAACATCCCAAAGCCTGACCGTGTTGTCGCCGCTCCCCGAGGCCAACAGGCCACCATCCGGGCTGAAGGCAACGGTCTGAACAAAGTTTGTGTGGCCTGAAAAAGTCTGCACTTCACGCCCCGTAGCTACCTCCCAGACCTTGAGGACCTTATTATCAAGGGATGTATGACCGGATGCGAGAAAACGACCGTCCGGACTGAAGCTGATGGAACGGACAGGGGAGGTGGGGCCGCCCATGGCTCGCAGCTCTCGCCCCGTGACAACTTCTGAGAGTTTGATCATCCCATCCAGACTCCCTGTGGCGAGCCAGCGCCCGTCCGGGCTGAAGGCCACAGCAAGGATCCATCCCGTGTGTCCAGCTAGAGTCCGCACTTCCCGGCCACTGGCGACATCCCAGAGCCGGACCGTCTTGTCCCAACTTCCGGATGTGAGCCAGCGACCATCCGGACTGAAGGCAACGGATAAGACTCTTTCCGTATGTCCACTCAAGGTACGTAGATTGCGTCCCGTGGCTAGATCCGAGAGCCTCACCGTTTTCTCATCGCCGGAGGCCAGAAGTTCTCCATCGGGGCTAAAGGCTAATGACCAAACCGGCTCTATTTCGTCTAAGGTCCGAGGTTGCCATCCGGTGGCTGCCTCCCAAAGGGTAACCCCCGCGCCCGCTGAGACCAGGAGCTTTCCGCTGGGACTGACCGCCAGGCTCTGGCCTGGGTTGGTTTTCGCACTTAGGGTGCGGAGGTCACGACCCGTGGCCAGCTCCCAAAGCTTGATCACACCATCAACAGCACCCAGGGCCAGGCAGCATCCGTCAGGAGTGAAAGCGAGAGACTGGATTCCCACCCGCCTGTGCCCAGCTGGGATACTGACGACTTGCCGTCCTGTGGCCACCTCCCACAGCTTGACCTCCCCCTCTCCAAATGACGCCGTTATGCTTCCGTGAAACTGGGAAGTGTACCCGGCGATGCTCCTCATCTCACGGCCTGTGCTTACATTCCACACCTTGATCCTCTTGTCCGAACTTCCCGATGCCAAAAAGCTCCCGTCCGGGGTGAAGGCAACAACGTGAACTTCGCCAGTGTGCCCAGCCAAAGTGCGCACCTCCTGTCCTGTGGCTACCTCCCAAAGTTTCACGGCCCCTTTACTGCCTCCTGATGCCAGCAATTGCCCCTTGCGACTGAAGTCAATGGCTAATACGTCATCCGCGTGCCCGGATAGCACGTATAATTCACGCCCGCTGTCCAGGTCCCAGAGCCTAATCGTTTTGTCTGCCCATCCTGAAGCGGCCAAAAAGCGGTTATCTGGGCTTAAGCCGAGGACCCTGATCCCTCCCCCTCTTGGGGCACCGATATTTAATGTTAGAGTGCGCACATGACGTCCCGTTTCCACTTCCCAAAACTTGACCGTGTTGTCACCGAAACCACCGGCTGATGCTAATAAGCGCCCGTCGGTACTAAAAGCCACTGCTAAGACAAAACCGGTGTGACCGCTTAGGGTACGTAGCTCACGTCCTGTGGATACCTCCCAAAGTTTGACTGTAGTGTCATTGGTTCCGGACGCCAACAAATGCCCGTCGGGACTAAAGGCCATGGCCGAGACACGAGATGTGTGGCCGGTCTGGAGGACAAGTTCGGGTGTGGCTTTTTGAGGTGACATTGCCTGGGCAGAGGCCGGAGGCACGGGTGCAATGGGCAGAAGCAGGGCGGCGAGAAGATGAAAAATGGATAGGAAGCGGCCGTTGTGTGCCCCTTCGAGTCTACTTCTATTATACTTTTCTTCCATTAGGAGAATATCTCAAAGGCCTCAAAGCTGTCTGTTCTTAAGGTCCAGCCGAACCGATTTCAATAACGCCTGCCCCACGGATCTCACTGCGCTTCATTTTTTGCAACGCTTGGTTTATTTGGGCGAGAGGAAAGATCTCGACTTCGGTGCGGATGGGGATCTCACCGGCCAGGGCGAGCAGCTCCTCCGCGTCGCGCCGGGTGGCGTTGGCCACGCTGCGAATTTTACGCTCGTGATACAAGAGCTTCGCGTAGTCGATCTGGGGGATAGGCGTCATCGTAAGGCCTGCCAGGGCGATGGTTCCGCCTCTATCCAGCACCCGCAGGGCATCCAGCACCAATTCTCCCGCCGGCGCGAAGATAATGGCTGCCCGGAGTCTCTCAGGCGGAGAGTCTTCCGCGCGCCCTACCCACGCCGCCCCGAGTTCCCTGGCGTGCTCCTGGTGGCTGCGGCTGCGCGTAAAAACATAAACTTCGCAGCCCCAGTAGCGCGCGATCTGGATGACGATGTGCGCCGAGGCGCCGAAGCCGAACAGCCCGAGCCGCTCCCCCTTGCGGGTCTCGCTCAACCTGAGCGCCCGGTAGCCGATCACGCCGGCGCACAGCAGCGGCGCCGCCTGGTGATCCGTGAAGCCGCTCGGCACAGCGTAGGCGAACGCCTCGTCGACCGTGGCAAATGCCGCATAGCCCCCGTCCGCGTGCAGCCCGGTAAACTCCGCCCGGTCGCAGAGATTTTCGTTCCCGTCCCGGCAGTAACGACAGACGCCGCAAGTGCTGCGCAGCCACGCAACCCCGACGCGATCTCCTTCCCTGAAGCGCCTGACACTCGGTCCCAGCGACTCGACGTCGCCGATGATCTGGTGGCCGGGGATGACGGGCAGCTTCGGCAGCTCCAGTTCGCCTTCGACCGTATGGAGATCGGTGTGACAGAGGCCGCAGGAGCGGACGCGGATGCGCACCTCGTTTTCCCGGGTTACGGGCTCGGGGACATCGGTGATCAGGAGAGGATTTTCTTCGGCAGGTCCCGGGGCACGCAGCAGGGCGGCTAGCATGGGATTAGGAAAGAAGCGCGAAGCCCTACTGTCTCTCCCTCGCTACCTCGATCTGTTTGTCCTTCATCCGGCGGACGAGCTCCTCATAAGAGGAGTTTGCGATAATGCGGGTAAACTGCGAGCGATAGTTGTTCACGAGGCTGATGTTTTCGACCACGACATCGTAGAC
>JACPSF010000429.1 GCA_016193385.1 Deltaproteobacteria bacterium | reverse complement strand
GATCGTTGGCAGAGTAATACTCAATCACGATCTTACCCGTGCCCGAGCCTGCCCGCTGAATGAGACGAACCTTGGTCCCTAGAGCGCGCTGTAGCCTCTCGATAAGGGCGCGGAGATCCGGGTCTGCCAAGGCTATCCCTCTTCGCCGCTTCCTGCCGGATTTAAGACGGCCAACCAACCTTTCAGTTTGGCGGGCAGAAAGTCCTTTGGCCAACACTTCGCGCGCCGCCGCGACAATGGCAGCTTCTTCCTGCAAACCCAAGAGCGCTCTGGCCTGCCCTACTGGAAGCTTTCCCTGTGCCACCTCCTCCTGAAGCCCTTGCGGCAAGAGGAGAAGGCGCATCGCGTTCGCCACGGCCGGTCGGCTCTTTCCCACCCGTGCGGCAATCTCCTCCTGGCTCAAGCCGAACTCCCGCTGCAGCTTCTGGTAGGCAGAGGCCTCGTCCATGGGATTAAGATCTTCGCGCTGGAGATTTTCAATCAGTGCCAACTGCAAGGCCTCGACATCACTGGCTTCTTTGACGACGACCGGAACTTTTCTCAGCCCTGCCTTTACTGCTGCGCGCAGGCGCCGCTCGCCCGCAATCAGCTCATACCCGTCACCCTGGCGGCGCACCAGGAGCGGCTGTATAACCCCCTGATCCCGCATCGAAGCCGCCATCTCCTCTATCTTCCCTGGATCAAAGGCGCGGCGCGGCTGGAAAGGACTCGGCACAATGCTATCCACCTCCAACTGGAGCTGGCCCAGCTCCTTTGGCTCTTCGACCCCAGGGATGAGAGCACCCAGTCCTCTACCTAGTCCCTTCTTCAGCACGGCGGTTTACCTCCCCATTGCGAATTATTTCCTTGGCCAACTCAAGGTAATTCTGCGCCCCGGTAGAATGAACATCGTAGAGCAGAGCTGGCCTACCGTGGCTCGGGCTTTCGCTAAGGCGCACGTTTCGATAGATCACGGTGCGAAAGACGCGGTCGGGAAAGTGCTGGCGGATCTCGTCGGCCACCTGGTGTGAGAGCCGGTTCCGGCTGTCGAACATCGTCAACACAATACCCTCCAAAAAAAGCTCCGGGTTCAGCCTTTTTTGCACGAGCTTTAACGTTTCGAGCAGCGAGCTAAGCCCCTCAAGCGCGTAGTACTCGCACTGCAGCGGAACGAGAAGAGAGTTGGCGGTGGTCAGCGCGTTTAAGGTGAGAAGTCCCAAGGATGGCGGGCAATCAAGAAGGATATAGTCGAAATCCTGCTCAATCGCAGCGATCGCCTCCTTAAGCCGCCACTCCCTTTTCTCTAAACTCACCAACTCGATCTCGGCACCAATCAGATCTCTGGTTGCCGGAACGACAAGGAGATTGGGGAGCTCAGTTTGGCAGAAAACCTCTGCGAGTTTACAAGCTCCGATCAGCACTTCATATAGGCTGCGACTGATTTTGCTCCGCTCGATACCGAATCCCGTGGTACAGTTCCCCTGCGGATCCATATCAACGAGCAAAGTCTTTTTCTCGGCTATGGCCAGCGAAGCCCCGAGGTTAACCACCGTCGTGGTTTTACCCACACCCCCTTTTTGATTCGCGACTGCTACTATTTTAGCCACAAAATCTGCTGGAAACTCAGTAAGTTACAGAAATATAACAGTGATGTGTTATTTAATAACATAGCCGCCGCGGAAAAGAAAGCAAAAAATTCGTTTCACGTGAAACGCTTCGCCGAGCGCCGCCGGGTGCAACCTGGCGGCTGCAAATGTCGAGCTGGCGACCGCCTATAGCAGGCTGCGGAAAAACTGATTTTCATGCTTCGAGAGCCTCAGCATGAACGGAAAATCATCAATGATTTCAAAGGGGCCTCCGTTCGCCCTGAGTTCGTCGAAGGGTGAACGGAGAGTTTTTCCGCAGCCTGCTATAGTTCGTGAAGACTTTTGGGATACGTGATCTGAAAAGAATTTCAATCGCGGCAACGTTCAGCGGACTACGCCAGCTTCTGTTTTTTTAAGTAAACGGATAACAGTGACAGCGCCGCTGGCGTAATACCAGATATTCGTGCTGCTTGGCCTAAGGAGCGCGGACGGATACGTGTCAGCTTTTCACGTACCTCGCGCGAGAGTCCGTCGATCTCGGAATACACCAGGCTGTCTGGGAGGAGGAAATTTTCCATTTTTCTAAACCGCCTCACCCCTTCGAGTTGGCGTTCCACATATCCAGCATATTTGATCTCAACCTCGGCTTGCAGGCTGATATTCAGCGGCACCTCTGATAGCTCGGGGAAAAGCGAAGCGATGTGGGAAAAGGTGATCTCTGGCCGGCGGGCGAGCTGGGCCAAGGAAATCTGGGTTTTTAATGGAGCCGAGCCGATGGCTTCAAGCTTTTGGTTTAACTCACAGTTTGGGCTCGCTTTGGTTTCTTCAAGGACCTTTATAACTGTTGACACCTGCTGCTTCTTGAGCTCTGTGCGATGAAAAGATTCGCTCGGGGCGAGGCCTATCTTACAACCAATTTCCGTAAGACGCAGATCGGCGTTATCCTCGCGGAGCAGCAGCCGGTACTCGGCACGCGAAGTGAACATGCGATAAGGTTCGCCGTCTGTGCCTTTGGTAACTAAATCGTCGATTAGAACCCCTATGTAGGCTTGATCGCGTGCCAAAACCATGGGCTCTTTACCTTGCAGGCTCAAAGCTGCATTGATACCGGCCATGATGCCCTGGGCAGCCGCCTCTTCATAGCCGGTTGTACCGTTGATCTGCCCGGCGTGGTAAAGCCCACGCACCAACTTGGTCTCCAAGGACGGGTAAAGCTGGGTTGGCTC
>JACPSF010000162.1 GCA_016193385.1 Deltaproteobacteria bacterium | reverse complement strand
TCCGGGCGCACTTTACCAGAGCGAACCAATGGGTTGATCTCACGCAGAAGCTCTTCCCAGCCCTCGATCTTCTGGGTCCCTCCGGCTCCTATCAACTGCATGGTCTCGGCATCGTCACCAGTTAAGAGGTCGTACGTCGCCGGGGCGCCAGCCTGAGTTTCGGCAACAGCCATAGGGAGATGAGAGGACATTCTCACATTAGCTATGGTGACTTTGATGTCTAAGCCGAACCGCTTTTTGAAGGCATCCGCCAGGGGTTGATGCACCTTTTTGTCCCAGCTTGATTGGACGGTCGCAGTCAGTTCTCCCTCCTGCTTCGCCCTTCGAACCAGTCCATCGAGAAGCTGTTGCCCCTTCGAGGAAGTCTCGGCCGCGGCGGCCAGCACCTCTACCGGCGACAGTCTTAAAGTTAAGGGTCTTAGACTCCATTGCCCCTGAAAGAGCAGAACCAGCAAAGGGATACCAAAAACTTGACACAAAAATGCGCCGCTTCGTAGCTCATTTATTTTACGCAAGCATTCCATTACAGGTACTCCTTATTCGCCTCTAATGGCCCGGGCCATACCATCAAGATATTTTCTCCCCTCCTCAGTCCGGTACCATTTCAGCAACTCTATGCTCTTCTCACTATCGAGAAAACCCATAGCTTTCGACCCCAACTTCTCGACGCTTGACCTGAACTCTCCGTCTATTTTGCTCTCTCCATACGGCACTGCCTGCATTTCAACCGGTTGCCAGATTGCCTCCGCCTCCGGCGTGCCCATCCAGAGGATAAAAAGCGTTGCCGCTGCTGGATGCCGGCTCTTTGTCCGAACCGTGTAATACACTCGGTTCACCTGGTTGTAGTCTTCGAAGTATTTAAACGCAATCGGGGCCTTCGGATCCTTAGCAAGCAGGCGCCTAAAATACCGGTCCTGGTTGAGAGCAAACACAACCTCGCCAAGGACCACGCGTTGAATACCAGACGACTCAGGTAGAACTATACCCGCATTCTTCCCAGCCTGTCTGACGGTTTCGAGCCACTTCTCTCTTTCAGCTTTATCAGACGTTAACAGCGCGGGAGCAAGCTCCCAGTGAGCCGTCCAGGGAGGCTGAGTGAGCTTGCCCTTGTACTTCGGATTGCCAAGCTCTGAGTGGGTCCTGGGCAGATCCCCCTCAGATATCAACCTGGTGTTGTAAACAAGCTGCTTGAGATTGGCCATGAACAGAAACCCATGGTCTTTAAAAGGTCCTAGATTGATCTGTTCCGGGCGCACTTTACCAGAGCGAACCAATGGGTTGATCTCACGCAGAAGCTCTTCCCAGCCCTCGATCTTCTGGGTCCCTCCGGCTCCTATCAACTGCATGGTCTCGGCATCGTCACCCATTAAGGCATCATACGTCGCCGGGGCGCCGGCCTGAGTTTCTGCAATAGCAACAGGAAGGTGAGTGGCCATTCTTGTAGTGACTATGGTGGCTTTGATGTCCAAGCCGAACCGCTTTTTGAAGGCATCGCTTAGGGGTTGAAAGAGACCTTTGTCCCAGTCTGACTGGACATGCACAGTCACCTCCCCCTCCTGCTTCGCCCTTCGAACCAACTCATCGAGAAGCTGTTTTCCCTTCGAAGGCGCGGCTGCCGTAGCGGCCGCCGCCTCCCGGAGCAGACCGACAGTTGGCGGCCTCAAGCTAAACCCTGCCTGAAAGAGCAGAACTAACACCGAAACCCATATGCCCCGCCACAAAGTCATCCCGCCTTGTGACTTTTTAACCAATTTGCTCAAGCTCACCATCTGTCACCCCCCGTGTTTTGTAAATTCTCCCTACCTCAATCTCGTGTAATGTTCCCCTTTGGAGATGGGTGGAATTCCCTCTACAATCTTCGTCCATTGATCCCCTTCGTCTTCGCTGTAAAAGATCTCCCCATCGGTCGTGCTTGCGAATAACGAACACGACCCATTCCACGCCTCTATCGCCATCGCCTCAAAATTTCCACGGATCTTCTCCGGCAATCCTTCGTTCAGCATCTCCCAGTTCCTTCCGCCGTCCCGGCTCCGGGCAATCCTAGAATCCGCCGTGCGGGTTTGACCCCATGTCCTCGGATTGACTATGGCGCCAGCCATGAACATAAGCTCTTCCCGCCCAGGATGAAAAACAAAAGGGTCCGGATATCCAATTCTTGTCTGCGGCGTGGTAAGATGCTCCCAGCTTTTCCCCCCGTCGCGGCTGTGACATATCCCAATGCCCCCGGAAATGTATAAATAATTCGGATCTGACTGCCGGATCAGCAGCCGATGAACATCATCCGGAACCGCGCCCGCCGGCAGAGGAAAATCAACATTCTCCATAAAGCCGTGAAGCTCCTCCCACGACTGGCCCCCGTCCCGGCTCCTTAGCAACCCACCCACCTCAACACAGACATAAATCGTATTGGAATCCTGAGGGGCAAACTCAATGTACTTCACATGAGCTTTATGAGGTGGAGCCGGAAAGGTCCATCTTGGGAAGCTCGGGACGGAATGGAGCGACCGCAAATCATACCAGCTCTCTCCCAGGTCGTCGCTCTCAAAGAGATGGGCGGGTTCAGTCCCCGCATACAGCTTCACCCGGCCTCCCCCCCGAGTAACATTGAGCGAATAGATATTCTTCTCTGTCAGGCCATCTTCTCTAAGGCCCCAAGTCGCGCCAAAATCTTTGCTCGCATAAATAGAACCGTTGTGCGCACCGGCAAATGTGAGACCACTCGAGGGGTCACTCACCAGGGCATGGATGTGAAGACCCTCCAACGCCTTTCCCGAAACCTTCCATTTCTTAGTGCTTTCTCTTTGAACGGTATAAACGCCGCTCACAGTCCCGACCAAAACCTCGGATGAAGGAGAGATCGATGAATAAATCGATCGCCCACCATGTGATAAACAAATCGCCATAAACAGGTACCCGCTTTCACTCTAAGTCCTGAAGTTTCACGAACAACCTCACACGCTCCTTATTCTCCCCTAATAGCCCGCGCCATGGCATCGAGGTATTTCCTGCCCTCGTCCGTCCGGTACCACTGGAACAACTCCACAGTCTTCTCGTTATCCAAAAAGCCAATCACCCTCGCTTTCGCCTTCTCTATGCTCAGCCTGAAATCCCGGTCGATCTTGCTCTCCCCGTACGGAACCGCCTGAAGATCGGTGGGCTGCCAGACCGCCTGCGAGTCGGGCGTAGTCATCCACAGAGCAAAAAGAGTCCCCGCCGCCGGATGGCGCGCCCGGGTCCGAACCGAATAGTAAACCCCGTTGAGTGCGTTGTAGTCATCGAAGAATCGGTACCCGATCGGGACTTTCGGATCTTTGAGTAAGATCTGCCTCACATACCGGTCCTGGGCCAGCACAAACGCAAATTCCCCGAGGATCACCCGCTGGACACCATTCGTTTCATTTAAAACCGAACCGGCATTCCTCCCCGCTCTCCTGACCACATCCAGCCACTCGTTGCGATCAAACTTCTCAAACGCGACCGGCGCAATGTCCCAATGAGCCGTCCATGGCGGCTGAGTGAATTTTCCTTTGTACTTCGGATCAGTTAGCTCCCTATGGGTCCGAGGCAGCTCCGTCTCGGAGATCAGTCGAGTGTTGTAAATAATTTGCTTGGCATTGACCATGAGCGTAAATGAGTGGCCTGCCAGAGGCCCCTGACCGATCTGCTCCGGATGAACCTTACCAGAACGAACCAGAGGGTTGACTTCGGCAAGAAGCGCCTCCCAACCATCGATCTTCTGGGCTCCCCCGGCGCCGACTAGCTGTATGGTTTGGGCGTCGTCTGACTGCACGGCGTCGTAAGTCGCCGGAGCGCCGGACTGGGTCTCAGCAATAGCCTGAGGAGTGTTCAGGGCAGGATTCACATTCGCTATGGTCACCTTGATGTCCAACCCAAACCGCTTCCTGAAAGCGTCCGCAATGGGTTGAACCAGCGTTTTGCTCCAGCTCGACTGGATGGTCGCAATCAGCTCCCCCTCCTGCTTCGCTTTTCGGATCAGCTCGTCGAGGAGTTGTTTCCCCTTCGAAGGAGTCTCGGCCGCGGCTGCAACCTGGGCCCCGAGTGGAATCCACGGTAAACCGACAAAGCGCAGCCCATACGGGGAGAAAACGAAGCAGAACACAAGAAGAAATTGCGCGAATTTTCCCTGATAGACGCTGGTTGGCTTGCCCGGAAAAGAGATCCCTCTTGCCATCGGTTCCTCCCTATCACGGTTGGTCGGGAGCGGTTTCGCGGAACCCCGCCGACCGGATATCGCAGAATATGAGTCGAAAAGAAGCTGTAACCTGTAGCCCAACCTGACCAGCCGGATTTATACTCAGACTCCTCCAGGCTTGTCAATGTCGGTGAGCCCCGCGAGGCCGGGGGTGTTGGACCTAGTCCGCCGCTCGAACCGCACGCCAGTGCGCGCGCGTCACCGACCTTCAGGTATGACCGCGATGGCGTCGATCTCTATCAGCATCTCGAGCTCGGCAAGATCGACCCCCATGATGAGGGTGCTGGGGGGCGTCTGCGGGATATACCTGGCGCGGGCCTCTTGATAGTTTAACCGGTCCCGCGGGTCCTTTAAATATACGGTCGTTTTGATCACGTTCGCCAAGGAACTCCCCAGGTCTTCCAGCGTCACCTTCATGTTCCGGAACAAGTATTCTGCCTGCTCTGCCACGGTAATTCCTTGGACTTTTTGTGTCACAGGATCCTTGGAGTCCTCCCCCGCGAGAAATATTAAATTCCCATAGACGCACGCCTTAGAATAGCGCCTCGGAGGGTCATGGTGAATAAACTTGGGTTCCATATCCGTCACCTCACCTTTCGAGTATCGTA
>JACPSF010000428.1 GCA_016193385.1 Deltaproteobacteria bacterium | reverse complement strand
TTTTCGGAAGGACTCAGTCAAAACCCACTTGGATGAGTTGGGTGGCTGTCGGAGCCGTGTTGGGTCTGTTGGGGCTTTCTCGCGAGAATGCCTTGATATGGCTCTTTGTGATACCGGTATGGATTTGGTTTTATTTCGGCGAGCACCCCCGTCAAACACGGCTGAGATGGATCAGCGTTTTTTTTGCAGGGTTGATGTTGGTTCTTGCCCCGGTCGGGCTGCGAAACCTTACGGTCGGGAGTGAATTTACATTGACCACTTCACAGCTCGGCCCCAACTTTTTTATCGGTAATAATCCGGCGGCGGACGGAACCTACAAGGCCCTTCGGCCTGGGCATGGAGATCCAAAATTTGAGCGGCAGGACGCTACCGAGATAGCCGAACAGGCGCTTGGCCGCCGTCTCTCACCCGGAGAGGTGTCCGGATACTGGCTGGATCGGTCTCTGGAATACATTCGCTCTCAACCGATGGACTGGGCGCGGCTCATGGGAAGGAAATGGTTACTCCTATGGAACGTCCGTGAACTTGAAGATGCAGAAGATTTCTATCTCTATCAGAAATGGTCTTCCCTCCTTGGAGTTTTGGGATGGGCGAGTCACCTTGGTTTGCTCGCGCCTCTGGCTGCAATGGGGTGTATGCTAACTTGCAGGCGGTGGCGCAGATTGTGGCTGTTGTACCTCCTTCTGGGTACCCTCGCTTTCAGCGTGGTTTTGTTTTATGTCTTCGGACGTTACCGCTTTCCCATCGTTCCCTTCCTCACGCTTTTCGCTGCGGCCGGCTTAACCGAGGGGGTGTCTCTATATAAAGAGCGCATGCTTCGGCAGGGTCTTATTTGCGCCTTTGTAGTGGTAGTGGCTGGGATTTTCGTTTACTGGCCGATCGCGGGCGCGGCAGCCCCTTCAGCTACTGGGTACTACAATTTGGGAAATGCCCTGTCGAAACAGGGCAAGATCAGTGAGGCAATAGAGAGCTATGAGCACGCCCTACAGTTAGACCCAAGTTATTCGGTGGGTTATTATGCTCTTGGGAATACGCTCGCGCAGCAGGGAAAACTTGAGGAGGCGACGCACTACTTGCAGAAAGCCGTCATCCTCGACCCGGACCTAGTGGAGGCGTATAGCAACTTAGGGCAGGTTTTATTTCGGCAGGGGAAATTGGAGAATGCAACTCAACAGTTTCGTAAGGCCTTGGAGCTTAGGCCGACATCAGGTGAAATCCACTTTAATCTGGGGAACGCTTTAATTAGCCAAGGCCGTCTACAGGAGGCAGTCAAGCACTTCCAAGAGGCTATAAAGATTAAACCGGACTTTGTGGACGCGTATCATAATCTGGGCAGGATCATGGCATCCCAGGGCCAACTTGACACGGCGGTTGACCTCTTTCGCCGTGCGCTCCATATTCAGCCAAACTTTGCAGCAGGCCATCACAGCCTGGCCCAAGCTCTCGCCGAGCAGGGCAAAATAGCCGAGGCAAACAAACATCAACGGGAAGCCCTCCGGATCAGGGAATCACAACCGGAAAGTCGCCTCCTGCGTTAATTACCCTGTCTGTTGCTTGCGTTAGAATGGCTTGAAGGGGGTCGCCGATGGTATCGGGCGAGATTCATCGGATGAATCCCATCTGCCCGGGGCCACAAACTTATTTTCTCTAATAAGACCTGAAATACCGCTGCCGAGTACGCCGCCTAACCGTGTGTGCTTGCGTCACGGGGCAAGCACCGAGCCTGAGCCCGGCTTCGAGTCACTTCTGGGATACATGTTGGTGTCCCCGAGGTGATTGAGGCAAGCAAAAAGCTTTACAAGAGTGGCAAGACTACATCACGTGAGGAAGTCGGTTCTGAGATTGGTTGCGTAGAGCTAGAGCCGACTTCTTCGGTCCCCTCTGCGATCCCAACGTCTATCTTAAACTTGCTTGTCCCGAGCGTTTCAGTACATGTGCGTGCCGCCGTCGACGTTGATCGTCTGGCCGGTCATGAAGTCGCTGTCGTCGGACGAGAGAAAGATGACAGTTCCGACGAGGTCCTGCGGATACTGGTCCCGTTGAAAGGCGCGCCGGCTCCGGCGGTCCTTGAGCTGCTCGGGGGTGAGCGTTGCCTCCTGCTCGGGGCTCGAGATGGTGAGGCCGGGGGTGATCGCGTTGACGCAGATATTGTCGGGGCCAAGCTCGCGCGCCAGAGCGCGGGTAAATCCGATCACGCCGGCCTTGGACGTGACATAGTGGAGGAAAAAGGGCGTCCCGCCGAGCGCGGTTCCCGAGGAGATGTTGATGATTTTTCCTTTGCCCTGCTTTTTCATGGCGGGATAGACCGCCTGGACGCAGAGAAAAAGCCCCTTCACGTTGACCGCCATCACCTTGTCCCACTCTTCCACCGTGATCTCGGCGAAGGGCTTTTTCTTGATGGCGCTGTACAGAGCTGCGTTGTTGACCAGGACGTCGATGCGGCCGTATCGCTTTACCGCTGCATCCGCCATCGCCCGGCTCTTATCGGCGGAAGTGACATCCACGGGCACCGCGAACGCGTCGCCGTCCAATCGCCTGATCTCAGCCGCGACCTTCTCCGCTTCGTTGTCCTGGATATCCGCGACGACGACCCTGGCGCCCTCTTTTGCCAGCCCCATGGCATAGGCGCGGCCGATGCCCACGCCGCCGCCCGTAACGATGATCACTTTATCCTTTAATCGCATCTGCTGCCTCTATCTTTTCAGATCTCCAGCCGGTAAAACTCCTTGGGATTGTCGTAGAGAATCAGCCGCTTCTCCTGGTCGCTCAGGTCGGTTCGCTCGAGGAATTCGGGGATATCGCGCTTGAACATCTCGGGCAGCCGCTCGTGCGGATAATCCGACGGCCACATGACGCAGCGCGGGTTGAACTGCCGGAGCACCTGTGTCAGCGCCTTTTCTTCGACTTCGCACGTCGTCCAGACCTGGCCCGAGCGGATATAATCGCTCGGTTTCTTTTTTAACAGCGGCGCTCCGCGGCGATGCGGCTTCTCGAACTCCTCGTCCATCCGGTCCATCATGTAGGGCAGCCAGCCCGAGCCGGCTTCGAGAA
>JACPSF010000487.1 GCA_016193385.1 Deltaproteobacteria bacterium | reverse complement strand
GTTTCGCACAGGTGATTGATGTACCGTTCGAAGTCGGCAAGCTTCGGCATGGATATTCACCTCCTACACGAATTTCCATGCATAATACCATGATTTTATTGACACAGTAAGACTAGAAGGCATTCCCTCTTGCAGACGGAGCAGGCAGAGCTAAAATGGACGCCAGGCTAGCGATTATGGCGCGCAGTTTAGTCCAGCTCTCCGGTCACATCATAGATTCGCTCCTCCTGCCCAAAGTCCTGGACCTGATCATCAGCCTGGGCGGAGAGTTCGAGATTCTGGAGATCGATGTCGGCCACCGGCGCACAGATCAGAGCCAGGCGCGGATCCTGGTCGAGGCCCCCTCCACTGAGGTCCTGGAAAGAATTCTCGCCAAGATCAGGGAGCACGGCGCCCTGCCGCTGGACGAAGAGGCGGAATCGGTTGAGCTGGAGCCTTCCCCCCAAAACGGCATCTTTCCGGGCAACTTCTATTCCACCACCAACCTGCCTACGCTCGTGCGTTGGAAGGGCACGTGGATGGAGGTGGCAAGGCCGGAGATGGACTGTGCCATCCGCTTCGACCCGGAGGCGGCGCGGGCGGAAACTCTCCCCATCCACAAGGTTAAAAAAGGGGATTGGATTGTCGTGGGCCATCGGGGAGTCAAAGTCATCCCTCTGGAGCGGAAAGTGCCGCGCGAGCCCTTCGAGTTCATGTCCAGCCCGGTCTCTATAGAGAGCCCGAAGGGCCTGCTGATCAAGGAAATCGCCGAATCCTTGAAGAAGGTGCGGGGTGAAGGCCGGAGAATCCTGGTCGTTGCGGGCCCAGGCCTGGTCCACACGGGCGCGGCCCAATACCTGGTGGAAATGATCGAGAAGGGGTACGTTCAGGTATTATTCGCCGGAAACGGGCTGGCGGTTCATGACATAGAATCCGCTCTGTTCGGGACCTCTCTGGGGGTCTATCTGGACAAGAAGATCCGCGCCCGGGAAGGCCACGAGCACCACCTGTGGGCGATCAATGAGATCCGCAAAGCGGGAGGAATCAGGCAGGCGGTAGAGCAGGGCCTGTTGACCCGAGGGATCTTCTATAGCTGCGTGAAAAAAGGGGTCGACTTCGTCCTGGCCGGCTCCATCCGGGATGATGGGCCGCTTCCCGACGTGGTCACCGACACGCTCCGGGCCCAGGATCGGATGCGCGAGAAGATCCGCGGCGTGGACCTCGCGCTGATGATGGCCACGACGTTGCACGCCATTGCCACGGGCAATCTCCTTCCCGCAAGCGTGAAGACGGTCTGCGTGGACATCAACCCCGCGGTGGTCACCAAACTAACGGACCGCGGCACCTTCCAGGCCATCGGACTCGTCACGGATGTGGAGCCATTCTTACGCGAACTCTGCCAGTATCTTCTTCGGCCCTCATCGTTCGTCCTTTGATTCGTGCCATGCGCCTTCTGATGTGCCCGCCCCGTTATTTCGGGATCGAATACGAGATCAATCCTTGGATGAGCCGGAGCCGGCAGAGTGACCGCGAGCTGGCCCAGGATCAGTGGACGCGATTGTACCGCCTGCTCCGGGATGAACTCGAAACCGAGATCGACCTGGTGGAGCCGAGACCGGGGCTCCCGGATATAGTCTTTACGGCCAATGCCGGTTTGGTGTGGCAGGACAAGTTCATCTCGAGTCGTTTCCGCCACGCCGTCCGGCGCGGGGAGACGCCCCATTTCGAGAAATGGTTCGAGACCCACGGGTATCAAATTTTTCACCCTCCCGAGGGGAGCTTCTTCGAAGGCGAGGGCGATCTCCTGCTTTGTGGCGATCTCTTTTTTTCCGGCTACCACATCCGCTCTGACGTTCAGGCGCATCAAGCCGTCGCTGAGATCATAGAGCGCGAAATACTTGCGCTGGAGCTCACCAGCGACTGGTTCTACCATTTGGACACTTGCTTCTGCCCGCTGTCTCGGGGACAGGCGTTGTTCTATCCCCCTGCCTTCGACACTTACGCACTGAAAGTTCTGGAGAACCATATCGCCACTCTCGTGCCGGTCCCCGAAGAGGAGGCCCGGAGGTTTGCCTGCAACGGGGTGGTCGCAGGGAACAGAGTCGTTATGAACGAGGGTTGCCCTAAAACCCGGAGACAACTGGAAGAGCTGGGATATTCGGCCTATGAGACCCCGCTTGGCGAATTCATCAAGGCGGGCGGAGGCGCCAAATGCCTGGTTTTAAAGGTGCCTCACTACCAGGAAGCGATCTTAGAGTGATTGTGAACGGATATCATCCTGCCATAGGCCTTGACAGGTTCGCCAATTTATGAATTATGGGGCGAGTTGACCCGTTTCGTTCAAGGAGGTTTATTCCATGAGATTCCGGCATCTGCTCCTAGCCACCGCCATCGGACTGACCGCAAGCCATCCCGCTTCTGGCCAAGAGGCTTTTTATAAAGGAAAGGCGATCCGCATCGTTGTGGGATTTGCGGCCGGAGGCGGGTTTGATACCTATTCGCGCGTGATCGCCCGGCATATCGGCAAGCACATCCCAGGCGATCCCGCGGTCATTGTCGAGAACATGACCGGAGCGGGAAGCCTGATCGCCGCCAACCATGTCTACAACGTGGCCAAACCCGATGGCCTCACCATCGGCCACTTCATCGGAGGCCTGTTCTTGGGCCAGGTTCTAGGCCAGAAAGGTGTCGAATTCGACGCGCGGAAGTTCGAGTTTATCGGCGCGCCGGTGCAGGATCACGTCGTCTGCGCCTTGACCAAGGCGAGCGGGATCACCACCACAGAGAAGTGGTTGTCCTCCAAGGCGCCCGTCAAGATGGGGGGCACAGCGCCGGGCAACTCTACACCCGACAACGCCACGAGGGTCCTCAAAGCGGCTCTCGGCCTTCCGATCCAGATCGTTTCAGGCTACAAAGGCACATCGCAAATTCGCTTAGCCGCGGAGAGTGGGGAGCTCGCCGGAGGGTGTTGGGGCTGGGATTCGATTTCCGCGACTTGGCGCAAAGGCTTGGACACGGGAGAAGTGGCAGTCGTAATTCAGGCCGGTCGCAAAGCTCACCCGGATCTGCCCAAGGTCCCGCTTGCGATAAACCTCGCGAAGACCAACGAAGCGCGCCAGTTAATTGAGGTGGGAATCCACAGCGACAGCGAGATCGTGCGCACCTATACCCTGCCTCCCGGGACACCCAAAGAAAGGGTCCAGATTCTCCGCAGGGCTTTCATGAACACGATGAAGGACCCGGAGTTTCTCGCCGACGCGCATAAATCCAAGCTCGGAGTCGATCCTATAAGCGCCGACCAGATCGAGAAGATCATTGCCGGGCTCTTCAAGCTCGACAGCGCGATGGTAGCCAACTTAAAAAAGATCCTTTACGAGTAATTTCACAAGGGTGTTGACTGGAGCGAGTTTTTAAAATAAGTCTCGGGTTTTCGCGCCGGCGTTTTTCAGTAGCATAAGTCTCAAAGAAGCCGTCTTAAAGAAGGCGCCGCCAAAACCTCCGATTGGAGCAGATCGCGTATGTTTGAATTCCTCAGTGCGTTTGTCTCGGGTTTTTACCAAGTTTTTACCTGGTCTACCTTCACCCTGATGATCGTTGGCATAGTCGTAGGTTTTATTGTGGGAATCCTGCCCGGTATAGGCGGGCCGACTGCTCTGGCTCTCATGCTGCCTTTCATCTTTAAGATGTCAGCGGCTGAGGCTTTTGCCTTCCTCTTGGGAATGACGGCGGTCACGGCTACCACGGGCGACATCACCTCTGTCCTCTTCGGAGTGCCCGGCGAGCCAACTACCGCATCAACAATCGTAGATGGTCATGCCATGGCCAAGAAGGGCGAAGCGGGCAGGGCCCTGGGCGCGGTCCTGATGAGTTCTCTTGTAGGCGCTATCTTTGGCGCTTTTGCCCTCGCCGCGGCGATCCCTATAATTCGGCCCTTGGTCCTCACTTTCGGCTCCCCTGAGTTTTTTATGCTTGCCCTCTTAGGAATCACCTTCGTGGCCTCCTTGAGTGGGGAAGCTCAGTTGAAGGGTATTATCGCGGGTGGATTGGGCTTGATGCTCGCAACTATCGGACTGGATCCCATATCGGGGATCCAGCGCTACACCCTGGGCCAGTTATTTCTCTGGGACGGGATTGGTCTGGTTCCGGTCACTATCGGGTTTTATGCCATTCCCGAAACTATAGAGCTCGCGGTTTTGGGAACAAGCATTGCGCAGCAAGAGGTAGGGAAGCTGGGAGGCGTGATGGAAGGCGTCAAGGATACCTTCCGCCATTGGTGGCTGGTGATACGCTGCAGTGCGCTTGGGACCTTCACCGCTATCATTCCCGGAATGGGGGCGGCCACGACTCAGTGGCTCGCTTATGCGCATGCCGTGCAAAGTTCCCCTAATAAAGAACGCTTTGGAAAAGGCGCCGTAGAAGGAGTCTTAGGGCCAGGTGCGGCCAATAACTCGACGCTGGGAGGGAGTTTAATTACTACTATCGCCTTCGGGGTTCCTGCCAGTGTCATCATGGCGATTCTTTTAGGAGCTTTCATTATCCAGGGAATCGTGCCCGGCCCCGACATGCTCATCCCCCCGCCGAAAGGCAAGCTGGACCTGACCTTCTCGTTTGTTTGGGTCATTATTATCTCTAACATCATCACCGTGGCGGTTTGTTTTCTCTTTTTGAATCAATTGGCAAAAATCACACAGGTCCGGGGAAGCCTAATCATTCCGTTCATTTTGCTGTTGATCTATCTCGGCGCCTTTGCGGAAAAAAATGCCTTCGAGGATATGATGGTCGTGTTGTTTTTCGGCTTCCTGGGCTGGATAATGGAGAAATTGAAATGGCCCCGCCCGCCGGTGCTTCTTGGACTCGTCCTGGGTCCTCTGGCCGAGAACAGGCTTTTCCTTTCCAGTGATAATTACGGAGCTGCCTGGCTTTGGCGTCCAGGGGTCCTGATCATTCTTGCCCTGACCTTGGCAGGCATTCTCTACCCCGCAATCAAGGAGCACCGGCAAAAGAGGCAAGCCGAGCGTTCCCGTGCCGAAACCGGCGCACCTGTAAAGGAACCTGAAAAAGCCCGCCTCAGGCTTAACTGGGCGGTGCTGTTTAGCGCCTGCATAGTACTTATGCTTGCTTTGGCGCTTTTGCAGAGTAGGAATTTTGGCTTTCGCGCCGGTCTTTTTCCCTGGGCAATCGGCTTTCCGGTCTTAGCCCTGGCCATTGTCCAGCTAGGCATGGACCTTCTAGGTTTCGAGAGGCGCCGTCCTCATGAAGGCTTAGGAGAGATCGGCCTGGAAATTCCCCGTGAACTGGTTTTTCGTCGGAACCTGAGCATCATTGGCTGGACTCTTGGTTTCTTTGTGGCGATTTGGCTTTTAGGGTTTTCTCTCGCGATCCCGGTAACGATGATCCTCTACCTCAAGTTCGCGATAGAAAAATGGCCTATCACCCTCGTTCTGGCCCTGATAGCCTGGCTGTTTTTTTATGGCTTGTTTGACTATACCCTGCACGTCCCATTCACTGAAGGGCAGCTCTTTATCTGGTTTCCGCCTCTGTACAAGATCTTCTTCTGGCTGAAGTAGGCGGGCAGAAGGCAATAGGCAACAGAATAATCTATTGCCTATTGCCTCTCCTTTAGCTTCAGCGCGCGCCATACCTTTTCGGGGGTGAGCGGGAGGTCATAAATTCTCACACCCGCCGCGTTCGACACGGCGTTGGCTACCGCGGAGGCTACCGGTAGGAGTGAGCCTTCGCCCAATCCCTTGGATCCGTAGGGCCCCGGGCCATTCTGATTCTCGAACAGGATCGTCTCAAATTCTTCCGGCAGATCGCTAAACCGGGGCAGCCGGTAGTCGATCAGGTTGGGATTGAGAAGCTGGCCGTCCTTATAGACCATCTCTTCCATCAGCGTGTGTCCGATTCCGAACAGGACTCCCCCTTCGTCCTGGCCGACGCATTGAAGCGGATGAATGGCCTTGCCAACGTCCGAAATTGAGACATACTTTAGAATTTTGACCTGGCCGCTATCTGGATCTACCTCTACCTCACAACCTCCCCAGCTCGTCTCCCAAAAGGTGGTCGGGGAGCCAAGCACGGCCTTCGCGCTCTTTTTGTCCTGGTAAAAGCCCCTGCCAATGATCTCTCCCGCCTTAGCGCCAAAATGTTTGGTCAGGACGTCTTCATAGGAAATGCTCCGGCCCTTCGTGTTGCAGACTCTGCCATTTTCAAGCGATAAGCGCTCGACCTTTTCCTTCAGAGGCTTGGAAGCAGCGCGCAGCAGTTGTCGTCTGACGTCTTGCGCCGCCCGTTGCGTGCAGAGCCCCATCACCACCATCGAACTGCTGGCATTGGTGGCCGCATCGAAGGGAGTCGCGTCGGTGTCGAGCTCGGCCACAATGACGCGCTCCAAAGGCACGCCCAACTCCTCGGCTACCACCTGGCTCAAGGCAGTTCGAGCTCCCTGACCGATTTCCACCGTTCCGGTCAGAAGGAAAATGCTGCCGTCCGGGGTCATCTTGACCGCCGCAGAGGCGACCTTGTAGGTCCCACCGCCGTCTTTCATGCAGCAACTGATGCCCTTCCCTGTATTGGGCTTGCTCTTTTTCCGCTTCCAACCGACTTCCTTTGCCGCTCGAAGCAACCCTTCCTTCAGATCACAATCGACGGGCGTGTCCCCCGGGGTGTAGAGCTCCCCTTTGCGCAGCAAATTCTTGAGCCGAAACTCGAGGGGATCGATGCCCAATTTCTGCGCGATGATGTCCATCTGCGACTCATAGGCCCAGGTGACCTGAAGGGTACCAAAGCCCCGGAAGGCGCCGGCGGGAACGGTGTTGGAGTAGACCGTGTAAGCATCGGTCTTGACGTGGGGGATCCGGTAAGGGCCCACCGCCCGATAGCCGGCCTTTTGCGTCACGCGCGGTCCTGCATCCGCGTACGCTCCGGTGTCCATGAAAATCTCGCACTGTCTCGCGATCAGGCGACCATCTCGACCGACACCCGTTTTGACGCGATAGCGAGCCGGATGCCGGCTGACAGTCTTAAAGCTCTCCTCAGCGGAATGGACGATTTTGACCGGCCGCTTAGCCTTCCACGAGAGAGCTACCACCAGTGGCTCGGTCTTGACCGAAAGCTTGCCGCCATAGCCTCCGCCGACATAGGGAACGATCACCCGGACCTTGTTCAACGGCACATGGAAGACCGCGGCGATGTGTTCCCTCAGGGTGAAGGGGTCCTGAGAGGAGGCCCAAAGCGTGATCATATCTCCGCTCACCTGCGCCACGGTAGCGTGGGGCTCCATAGAATAGTGGTGCACCCTGGAGAAATGAAAGGTATCCTCGAAAATGTACGCCGATTTTTTGAACCCTTCCTCGATGTCGCCCCTGGTGTAGGTGAACCGATAGCAGAGATTGGTTCCCTGAAACTCCTTCGGAGCTTGATAATGATAGCCCATGAGTTCCCCGCCTCCGGCCCCAGCCTCATGGACCAAGGGCGCGCCGGGCGCGAGCGCCTCGTCAATGGAAGTCACCGCGGGCAATTCCCCATACTCCGCCTCGATGAGAGCCACCGCCTCGTCCGCAGTTGCCTCATCCACGCCCACAACCGCCGCCACCGGATCTCCCACATAGCGCACCTTATCGATCGCGACAATGGGCTGGTCTTTGTAGGCGGCGCCAAAGAGCTCGTACCTGACGATATCGTCGCGACTCAGGACCGTGATCACGCCGGGAAGTCTGGCTGCCTTTTGGGCGTCGACCTTCAGCAGCCGCGCGTGGGCATAAGGGCTGCGCAGGATTTTTCCAAAAGCCATTCCCGGAACCTGGAGATCACTGGTATAAACGGCCCGCCCGGTGACCTTTTCCCCTCCGTCAACGCGGGGCAATGAGCTGCCGACGACTTTCAGAGCTGGCGATTTTTTCATAGGATGTCTCTAGTATACGGGCCGCTCAAAGTAAAGGGATTAGGGGCTTCGTTTATACCGCTCGCCTACCCACGCCAACGCCTCGTCGCGGCTTCCGATTTCTCCTTCAAGCTGGGCCTCTTCCATCTCCCGCAGGATCTTCTGGAATATCGGGCCGGGAGAAAATCCCATCGCGATGAGATCTCTGCCACGAAGCAGGGGCTCAGGATGGATCTCTTCCTCTTTGAGCTCGGACAGTTTTCGCTTGCAAAAATAGTAGTGCTGGAGATTACCGTTGGCGGAGAGCCCATCGATACGCACGAGGTCTAAAAGCTCTTCAATCCCTTCCTCGCCCAGAAATCGCTTGAGCGTGCTGAGGCGCATGCGAGGGGCCTGTGTGTGGTGCAGATGGCTTCGGACCAAATAGGCCACCCTCTCCCAGACCGCGCGGCTCCGTTTCAGGCGCTTCAGAATCTCGACCGCCATCTCCGCTCCCTTCTCGGGATGGCCATAAAAAGTTACCCGGTCTTCCTCTTTCTGTATGCAGACGGGCTTGGCCACGTCGTGCAGAAGGCAACCGTAGGCCAGCGTCTCCGTGGGGCGCCCAAGGCGGCCGAGCGTCAACATCGTATGGGTAAAGACATCCCCCTCGGGATGAAAATCCGGGCTCTGCTCCACGCCTTTCGTGGCCTCGATTTCCGGCAGCAATATTTTGAGCAGCCCGCTTGCGTCGAGAAGCTCGAACCCCCTTTGAGCCCCTCCCTCGGTCAAGATTCTGGTGATCTCCTCGCCGATGCGCTCCCAGGAGATTCGCGTGATCGTCGGCGCCTGTCGTTGAATGGCCCTAAATGTCCGCTCCTCAATGGTGAAACCAAGAGTGGCGGCGAACCTGATCGCCCGGACCATTCGCAGACGGTCCTCTTCAAACCTCTCCTGCGGATGACCTATGGCCCGGATCGAACGCCGGCTCAGGTCCGTCCTGCCGCCGACCAGATCGACGACCCGATCGGCGACCGGGTCGTACATCATGCCATTGATCGTGAAGTCACGCCGCCGGATATCCTCCTCCATGCTGGCAAAGCGGACCTGGCTCGGTCGGCGGCCGTCGAGGTAAGGCCCGTCATCGCGAAAGGTTGCCACCTCAAAACCCTCGCTCTCGACAATGACCAGCGTCACGCCGAACTGCGTCCCTACCGCAACCGTCTGTGGAAAAATCTTTTCTATCGCTTCCGGCCTGGCATCGGTGGCGATGTCGTAATCTTGCGGTTCCTTCCCCAGGAGGAAATCCCGCACACAGCCGCCAGCCAGGTAGGCTTCGTAGCCGTGCTCGCGCAGATGCTGGATAATCGAATTGGCCTTTTCCCTTTGTGACACAGAGCAACCCCTGCCGGTCACTCTACGGGGGAAACAGAGGAAAAGGGGGAATCAGCTTCAGCAATTAGTGACTACTTGCGTTGGGAGAGATGTATTCCTTAACTTTTCCCTGCAGTTCTTGAAAGCTGAATGGCTTGACGAGGTAATCGTTGCACCCTACTTCGAGACAGGTCCGGAGATCCGATTCCCTGAACAGCGCGGTGGCAGCCAAAATCGGGATGTCCCGCGTCTCGGGATTGGAGCGGAGAACGCGAGTCGCCTCCCAACCGTCCATTCCCGGAAGCATAATATCCATCAGGATGAGATGGGGCTTTTCTTCGATCGCCTTCTCTACACCTTCCTTGCCGTGCTTGGCCGGAATGGCCGAAAACCCCATCAGCTCCATCTGCCAAATCAGGAGATCACGCATATCCGGATGGT
>JACPSF010000486.1 GCA_016193385.1 Deltaproteobacteria bacterium | reverse complement strand
GCCCCACGACTTCGGCGCTTACGCCAGCCGCCAGACACTCATGTCCGGCCACGCGGTCAAGCAGGCGGGCGAAGAGGTCAGGCGTCAGATCATCGAGCTGGCGGCCGAGTTGCTCGAGGCCAGCGCGACGGACCTGGACATCGATCGGCGCGTCATCTTCGTCAAGGGCAGCCCGGAAAAGATATTGCCCTTCGAGACCGTTGCCAGCGAGTTCTTCATTCGCAAGGGACCGTTGGTGGGCACAGGGAGTTACACCCCGCCGAAGCTTGGGGGCAAGTTCAAGGGAGCGGCTGTCGGCACATCACCGGCCTACAGCTTTGCCGCGCAGATCAGCCAGGTGGAGGTCGACGAGGAGACCGGCCAGGTGATGGTCACCAACGTGTGGGACGTGCACGATAGCGGCACGGTGATCAATCCGGACCTCCTGCACGCGCAGGTCGAGGGCGCTCTGTTCATGGGCATGGGCGAGGCGATGTACGAGGAAGTCGTGTTCGACGACAAGGGCAAACCGCTCAACGCCAATCTGTGCGAGTACAGAGTGCCGACAGCGTGGGACGTGCCCCAGGTGACCTCAGAGCTGGTGGACAGCTATGAGCCCGCCGGTCCGTGGGGGGTCAAAGAAGTGGGGGAAGGGGCCACGCTTCCCACTATGGGCTGCTACGCGAACGCCATCTACGACGCCATCGGCGTCCGCATCTATGATCTGCCTCTCACGCCCGAGAAAGTTTGGAGAGCTGTTCAGGAGAGGAAGAAAAAATCTTAGGTAAGGCAATTTACTGCACGCCCTGAGTTTGAGAGTATCCCTGCAGAATTGAGCCTATATGGCTATGGCCAAACTGACTTCACAAAGCCTGATCTTTCCAGTTCCTCCATGAGGCTTGTATCCATGAATTCCTGCGGCCTACGATCTCGAGCCTTAGGAAGAGTTTCCGCCATAAGCTTTAGCGAATTCTCCACCCCCTTGGTGGTGAGCGTGGGGACCTTCTTGATATATTTCGAGGTAAAGAGTTCGTAGGTGTTCTCCAACAGCTCGCGGTCGCTGATCCCCCCGTACTTCCTTAACGCCCTGATACCCAATTCTCGATCCGTTAAGAGACGGCGGGTGCCCTCGATATAGGCTTTGAGAAATCTCAAAACCACATCCCGATGGCTTTGGCTATATTTCCGACTGACCGCCACCGTCGTTGCCGGTATATCCATGCCGGAATCCGCCAGGTCCAGAAGTGTCTTGATACCCATTTTTTCCGCGTAAAAAGAGGTCGGGAAAGAGATGACACCCGCATCCACTTTCTTCAGGGAGATCGCCGTGGCTATGTCCGGCATCCTTCCGATTTGGACGATCTTCACGTCTTTTTTGGGATCCAATCCCCATTTCTCCAGTATCGGTCGGACCACCAAATCCGTCAGGGAGCCGAAGCGGGTTATACCGATCGTCTTCCCTTTCAGATCCGCGGGTCCAGCGATCGTGGGATGAGCCATGATTTTCATGAGCTGGTTATCGATAGAGCTCGCGAGCAAGACGAGATCCGCGCCCTCCACGGAAGCCTGGAGAACTACAACCGCCGATATCACGGCCAGATCAAGTTGACCCGCTACATGCACCTGGACCAACTGGACCCCTTGCACGTAAATGAGCTCGGCGTCCAATCCGTATTTTTCAAAGAGCTGGGCCTCCTTGGTAGCAAAAAGGGGATAGAAGCTGGCACTCGGGGAGGGATATCCGACTCGGATCTTGGTTAAGCTAGCTCCGTCTCCCCGAACCGGAAAGAGCAGAATCAACCCAAGCGCTAAAATCAGCCAGAGTTTGCAAGATCGTTCCATGTTTCACCTCCCGTGGAAAATCGGCCCAGCCGGAACGTTCCATAAAGGCCAAGCCCGGCGCTTTATCCTCGGCTTTAAATCCCGAAGAGCGCTTTCGCATTCGAGACGAGGATTTTTTCTTTTACGGACTCCTTCATCTCCAGCTTTTCAAAACTGCTCAACGCCTTTCCCAGGTCGACGTAGGGAAAGTCGGTTCCAAAAAGCGCCTTGTCTTGCAGTCTTCCCTGGATAGCCCTGCGAAAGATCTCCGGCAGTTGATCCGCGAGGTAGCCCGAGGTGTCCACATAGATATTTCTTTTATGCGTGACGATGCCTATAAGCTCTTCCTGCCATGGCCAACCGGGATGAGCCGCTATGATCTTCAATCCCGGAAAGTCTCTGGCCAGGGTATCCAAATGAATCGGGCGCCCGTAATCCAACGCGATGCCCCCGCCGCCATCGCTGCCCGCGCCCAGAACCGTAAATCCGGTGTGAAACATCACGGGCTTTTTCCCCCCCTCTAATAACTCCCACAGCCCGTAATGCCTTCTGTCGTTCGGATAAAAGCCCTGGTCCGGAGGGTGAAATTTAAACCCCCTGACTTTCGGATCCTTCAGGAGCTCCTCTGCCTGCCCGATTCTCCCGGCGGCGTCTCCACCTCCCATATCCAGCGACGCAAGCACTCCCGCAAAGGCATCGGGGAATTTCGCTGCCAGGCCAAGGACATATTCGTTCGTGACAGGTAGGACTTCTTTGACCGTGGAAGGGTGCCAGCCGATGAGGAGACCTTTCGCTTTTTGCGCGATGAAAAGCTCGGCAAGTCCCTCATCGCTCCCGGGCAGATCCTTTGGATCTCTCTTAAAATAGCCGCAGGCTTGAGGATCGACTCCGCGCGTGCTGGGATGGACATGAATATCGACGGCTAACATGTTCTTTGTGATTCCTGCGCGTTCGGGCCACCAACCACCAAATTTACTATCGTTCTCCGACCCGTTCAAGCCACTGTCTGAAACCACCGCGTAGTAGGAAAACCATTCTCTGGACCGTTCGTCGCAAGAGACTGTTTTGCGGAGACCCTAAGTGTCGCCCACCCACGTCCTGTCCGCGACCTCGCGCCAGCGCGCGCGAATGTTGTCAAACAGCTCCTTTGGCAATGGCCCGGCATCCAGAACTACGGCGTTCGCCTGAATTCTCTCGGGCTTCGTCGTCCCGACGATCGCCGTATGGACGCCAGGCACGGTCAGGGTGAAGCGCAGCGCGATGGCGACCGTGTCTTGCAGCTCCCCGATCAGGAAATCGTATTTCAGTTCTCGCAGCCGCTCCCAATAGAGATAGGCATAAGAGTCCGCCGGCCGCCTGCTGCCGGATTTCCATGCAACGTTGGCCACGGGACGCTTGGCGATCACTCCCATGTTGCGCTCCCCGGCCAATGGCAAGGTCAGCTCCAACGCCTCCTGATCGGCGAGGTTGATCGACGTCTGCAAGGTATCGAACCGCCCGCATTCGATGGCATAGAGAGCGGCTCGACCGTCGCCGCTGTAGCCGATGTGGCGTGCATAACCGCGTTCGCGGGCGCGCTCCAAAGTCTCGACGGCCTCTCCCTTTCGCAGCTCGTCCTCCGAGCAGCTATGGAGCTGGATCAAGTCCACATAGTCGGTCTTCAAACACCGTAGACTGCATTCAATGCATTTAAGCAGGGAGGACGCTCTCCAATCGCCGCGTCCCCAGCCTTCCGGATGGCCGCATTTGGTAAACAGGTAATACTCCTTGCGGCGCGCTGCCACCGCCTGCCCGATCAGCTCCTCGCTATTCTCGTAACACTCGGCCGTGTCGATCACGTTAAGCCCGGCGTCAAGCGCCCCGTTCAACATCCTTTTGACGATAGAGGCCGACACGCCCTCGTATCCGATTTCAGACCCGCCGAAACCGAGAACGCTTACCTGCATACCTGTTCTACCCAGCTCACGCCTCTCCACGCTTTGCCTCCGAACGAATCCTAAAGATCGCTCGATCAGGACCGCAGCTGATTTTACTCATGGAGGGGAAAATGGGGCGACGCAAAAGATCAGACTGGCGAGAACACCGCGAGCTTCTTCCTGAGCTTGGAGACAAACTCCGGGCCACGGTCGGCGCCGAACGGCCCGCGTGTCAACCGACGACCGCGCGAACCGCCTCGCTGATGCGTGAGTCCGAGGGGCCGATGAATTCTTCCAGGGGCTCGCTGTAAGGGACAGGGACATCCAGGGTGGCAACCCTGCGGATCGGCGCCTTGAGCT
>JACPSF010000485.1 GCA_016193385.1 Deltaproteobacteria bacterium | reverse complement strand
ATAGAGTGACCGGGAGCCGTGGCGCCCCAAGTGAAAGACGGTCTGACCTGAAAGTCCGGCAAGCACGTCACCCTGCCCGGGTTCACGCGTCACCAGAAACACCCGTTTGGGTTCCCGCCAGAGGCGTGCCAGCTCCGCGTCGTCGAGAAAAAGGCCTTGGCCCTCGGGATAGCGCGACCCGAACTCCAAGTCGCCCCGCCGGCCGTTCAAAACGTGGATCTGCCGCCCCGTGTAAAAAGGCAGGCTGCCGCTATATTCCAGCGAGCCTTGATGAATGATTGGCTCGGACCGATGGGCCAGCCGGTTCAGCGCAAGGGCCACCGATTTGGCAGAGTGATGCGGCTCGATAACCAAGAGAAGTCTTAAAACCAGGAAACCTATTCCGGCGGCAACCGCGATCATTGCCGCGTAGCTCGCCAGAGGTCGGCGAAGTAGAAAAAGCACGAGAGAGACCGGCACACCGATGGCCAGCACCGCGCCCAGCTCCTTTGCCAACTCCACAAAAGGAGCGACGGAAGAAAACGGAAAGGGCGCTCCCTGTTCCCTGAGAATACGATAGTAAACATTTAACTCGGCCATCCAGGCACGAAACGCTTCGGGACCCAGGCGATCAGCAGACAGTATCAAGGCGCCTCCGACCAGGCCACAGCCCACTGCGCCCGCCACCAGCAGCCATTTCAGGCTCGGCAGGGGTTCCGCTGCCCTGACAGATTCCGCCCACAAGGCGCCCACCATCAAACTTAACGGCGGCAAGGCGGGCAGCATGTAGTGCTCCAGGGTTGAGCTGGATAGCGAAAAGAAACCCAGTACGACCACCGCCCACAGCCCTACCAGCAGACGCAACCGGTCGTCGGGTGTTGAGCCCGAGCGAGTATCAGAAAAACCGTGCCGTAGCGTTCCCAGCAGAAACAGACTCCATGGAAAAAACCAGAGCCAGGTCAATCCGATAAAGGCAGCCGTGCCGACGGGGATGTCGTCTTCGAGGAACGCCCGACTGCTCAGGAAACGAAAAAACTGGTTGTCGATAACATAGAACTCAAAAAAGCCCGGGTTTTTCCAAGCGGCCAGCAGGTGCCACGGAAGAATCAGGGCAAGGAAAAAAGGCACTCCCCATTTCAAACATATCTGCCGAATACCGATACGATCGCCAGACAACCAGAGATACAAGCCTGCAACCAACAGGGGGAGAGCGACCCCGATCAGTCCCTTGGACAGAAGACCCAGCGCCATGCCTAGATAAAAACAAAATGAGCCAAAGGATATGCAGCCAGCGTCAGCGTGACGGTCGAGCATCATCCGCACAAACCCGTACAAGGACAGCGCCAATGAGAACACCAGGAGACAATCTGTAGCGGCCACGCGCGCGTAGCGGAACACACCCACGTTTGTCACCAGGACTATGGCTGACAGCACGCCGGCATGGCCACCGTAAAGGAGGCCTCCCAGACGCCAGGTCAGAATAGCCGTCCCCAGAGTAGGAACGGCGCTCCAGAGCCTGATAACCCATTCCGACGAGCCGAAAAGAAAAGCGGTGCCGGCTGTAAGCCAGAAATAAAGCGGCGGTTTTTCCAGATAACGAATACCGTTGAAGTGAGGAGTGATCCAATCCCCGGACTTGGCCATCTCAAGCGCAATAGAGCCATAAAGTCCCTCGTCGGGATCGAGGAGATCAATAGAGCCCAACCCGAACAATAAGAAAGGAATGCTTACCACAAGGATAAGCAAGAGCTCTTTTTTTGATCCGCCCTTCACCGGGGAACGCGCGATTTACGGATTGAGATGGCAGGTTGGATTGGGGCCGGCCTTCAGGAGAGCCCAGGCTACTTTCCGAAAGAGCGCGTATATTCAAACCGGAAGAGATTATCGCTGCCTGTTCGTCCGGCGACGAAACCCCGGTCTTTAATCCGGGCGAAATCATATCCGAGAAAAATCGAAGAGTTGTCCGTCACACGATACGACAGATCGAACCCGAAGGAATCACGCTTTTCTCGCGGGAGTCCCAAAAGTCCGGCCGCCGTCGGGCCGATTTCCGCCCTGCTGCTTTGAAACCCGACAAGAAGATTCGGGTTGATCCAACGGCTGGCACGGAGGAAAATTTCACTGCCCTTCGTTCCCACGAAGTGCGAAAGAACGGAGCCCTTGTATGCAAAGCCGCTAGTATAGATGCCGTGGGTAAACATAATCTCCGAGGTTTGAGTATACTCAAAGCGAAGATCTAGTTTGGGGTCGCCTAGAAAACCGGCCAGGTAGGCGCCGACAGTACCCCCGGGCTTATCAGGGACAAAAAGCCCGCTGTGCGTGTCGTCCCATCCCACCTCGAAGTACAGAGCCATATCCCGAGTCAAGGGGACGTAGCGATCCACCTCCGAGATTCTAAGGGTCGCGTCATAAGAGACCAGGTTGTTGACATTGACCGGACTGTTTGGATCGTCGCTCCCTTGGGTAAAGACTATTCTTGGGAAATCTCTCCCCTTAAAGCCCCGTCCCTCCCCACCGAATTGAAAGCCGCGCCCGTGACCGATCTCAAGAAAACGCCAGGGCGCCAAATTCAAACGATAGCCGCCGACATACGGGTTGGAAAAATCCCTGTCTTTTTCCAAACGCGCCGCTAAAAGTGTCGGCTTCATCGGACCAAGATAGCTCAGAAGCCACGGGAGACGAAAAGGCTCCGCCGCACTAAGTCGAACCTGGTCCAAAGGAGCGGCATTGGTGGAGAAGAGCATGGACCCACGAAATCCGGGTCCCCACCAGAGGCTATCGCGACCGACCTCCAGCTCGGTGTTCCAGAATGTCAGCTTCCCATAGCCGGTCCGCAGACGACCCTGATAACTATCCCCATCCGAAGAAAATTCCGGCTGGTAATAGAGCGAGAAAAAGTCGCCTACGTGGGCTCTTCCGTCTAGCGTGGAATAAGGATTGCTTCCCTTGGACGCGGAGCTGCCAAAATTGTTTGCTACCGCCTGCTTCCTGGCGGCAAAAGCGATCCCGAATTGTGCATGATCAACCGGCGTTATCCCAAAGAAGCCTGGCGACGCTTCTCTGTTGAGAGGGGTCTTGACCCCCATCTCGGCCAGCTCCGGGCCGAACTCCTCTACGAGCTGGTAGATAACGTTTTCTAAATAGCCTCTATGGTTGTAATCGCCGTACTTATCCCAATCCAGTCGCCGGACTGCCTGCGCCACGATCCTCGCCGCCTCCACGCGGCTGAGGGGCTTGGTGTTCAAAAGGGCCTGGTCCGCCAATCCCGCCAGGACAACCTTTTCTAACGCGTCGTAGACCCAGGAACGGTTGACCGAAAACCCGCCCCAGTTCTTGAGAGGAACATTGGTGCGATCAAACGCCAAGCATAGCCATGGCGAAAAGAGGCAAGCTATCAGGACCCATAAGCAAGCCACGAGACGGTGGCCGCTTGCTGATGAAAGACACCAGTGCATCGGGAGCCCTTTAATGGAACAAACTCTTGAGAAAAACCTTTCCCAAAGCTGGGTGGCGCATGACAAAGGAGATAACATCTCGGTGCCAGTCGAAGCGAGCCGTCTTACTGACAGTTGCCAGGATTCCGTCGGATTGGACGATCCGGAAAAGCTCGTCGATCTCTCCGTCCGTCAGCTTTTCGGCCAGACGGCGAAATAATATCCCCGTCTTGATCTCGCGCCCGACTCTTTTACGCCATCTCGTTTCGTATCCGCGCATCACCGATAGCCCAAAGTCCTTCTTGTCGAACGCTTCAACGACGGTTTCCGCGGCAGCCGCCGCGCAGAGAAGACCATAGAAAATGCCCCCCCCGGTCGTTGGCTTGTTCTGCCCGGCCGCATCGCCCACAGCCAGGACACGCTCGCTATAGGTGCGCTCTAACGGCCGAATCGGTATCACCCACGACCGAACAGGAGCGCCTGCGTGATCCAGATGGCCGCCCAGCTTGAGGTCAAGGAGCAATTTTCTGAGGTAGGGGACGGCTTTAGTTTTTGCGCTGACGCCAATACGCGCCCACTGATCACCGCCTCTCCGAAAGGGCACGATCCAGGCGAAGGAGCCAGGCGCGACGTCGGAACCTAGAACAACCTTTGTCTCGGTTAGTCCCCGAATTCTCGTTTCCGTCTGAGCCGTTCTTAAGAAATCAGTGGGGACTCCCATCGCGAATTTTCTCTGGAGTCTGTACCTGGGTCCGTGAGCCAATATAACCATCCCGGCCTTTATAGTTTTTCTGTCGTTGCCTGCGCGATTTTCACCTTGCTCGTAAAGCAACTCCACACATCCATCTCGGAGATCTATGTCGGTGACCCGAGCGCCCATTTCAAAGGATACCCCGGCAGCGAAAGTTT
>JACPSF010000484.1 GCA_016193385.1 Deltaproteobacteria bacterium | reverse complement strand
TTAACATCTGCATTTCCCTTAGAGTGCATCAAACTCGTCGAGGGTGAGCCCTGCTTGCCTCCGCGACCTACTGTCTCTTGACCATCTTCCCACCTCTAAGCCATACTTCCTCTCGGGCGCCAGGGGAATAAAAGGCTTTATGATCCAGATTGGAGTGAGAAGGAAATGGCAAAAACTTCTGGAGCTATATCGCGAGAGGGGGTTTAGGAAAACAGTCGCCGAACTCCTTCGAGTGCTAATTACTTCCATATGGCACCGTGAGGTAGTATTTATCCGGGGGCGAATTATAGAAGGTCCGACATTCCTTGGCAGCAACGAAGAGGTTGACGCTGGCACAGTGGAATGTAGGACCCTGCAATCCCCAATAGCTATAGAACAGGTCAAACAGGAAATACCTGCTTCGTTTCGTGATTCCGCTGACAGTCTGAAAAAACGGCTAGAGGAAGGGTGTATCGTGATCCTTGCGCGCAAGCGGCGAGAAGGAACGCAGGAACACGAAGTCTTAGGGTACCTCATTGCGGAAAAAGGTGTTTTTTCAGCCCTTGGGCGAAAGATTAAGGTGGGTCCTTACGTCCTCTATTTTCATTATTATGAGGTGCTACCGGAACACAGGCAGAAGGGGATTGCGACTCTACTAGTTCGAGCTATGGAGAACTATGCTCGGCGCAACGGCTTAAGGAAATATTACGCGCTTGTGTCTGCCAAGAATCCCGTCGCCAGACAGATTCTTAGAGGAAAAAGCAACGAGATGCTCGGGAAGGTTGAACGGGTGTCAATCTTGAGGGGCCTTTACGTGCGGGAAACGCCTTGGCAAGAAATTGAAAAAACCCTCAGAAAATTAGGCGATTGAGATGATCAAACACGCTCCGGAGTGCGCCAAGTGGTGCTGAGGCCCTTTTTTACCTCACTCATCGAACCGATGCCAGCGAGGAGCTAAAGAGAAGCAGAAGGAATCCGCCGATTAAGAATACAAGCCTTACCTTAAGATCACTTTTGACCCATCTTTCTCCCAGGTAATTTAGCCTCCATATCTGCGCGCCCGCCTGCTGCTGCGCGGGCAGGCACACGCAGACAGGCCGCGGAGACCCATCCGGAACTTGTTTGGGCGAACCTTCCACAGCTCCCTCGGGGAGCGCGCTTTCGGCTGCGGCCAAGCCCTACGGGATCTCAAATGGCAGATTTCAGATTTCAGATTGGCCATGTGAGATTTGGAATTTGAAATCCTGAAGGGCTGGTCTGCGGTCTTCGGCCTCGCCCCCTCGGCGCCTTCTGTAGACAAGTTCCGCCGTGTCCCCGCTGCTCCGGTCCCCATCTGCTATAGGCAGAGGTTAAGATGGTTCCGCTCAGAAAGCCCGCTCAGCCCGATCCTTCCAAGAGAGGGAGGTCTGCCTCGAAGCAAGGGAGGCGTCCGACACTGAACCAACTCAGAGGGAACGGCCAAATCAGGGTAAGTAGTTGGGAGCAGAAAAGCACGGACCTATCGGCTCCCGGTCTGAGAGGCGGGCCTCCCTCTCTAACTTTTTCCGCCGACGAGACACAGGAGCGAAGGAATAGGAGGTCCCCGTAATATTTGATGCTTCCTAAGTCGTGGATGGTGGCAAGCGGGCGCGTGTTGTGGTATGCAAACTTTTTGTTTGGCGGCTTGGGGAAAAAGATCGGGAGAAAGGATTTCTTAGAGGATCATGGAGCCTGGGGCCGAAGAAACACGGATTTTCCACGAAGGGCATGATGACGAGTACGACTCGGAGCACGACTGGGGGCAGGAAGGCGGCGGAGCGCTCTCGGATGAGGAACATCCGATGTGGCGCTCGGAGAGGATATCGCTTAACTCCGTCGGGATCGATATCGGCTCCTCCACCTCGCACCTCATCTTTTCCCGCCTGGTCCTGCGCCGCCAGGGCCTGGCGCTCTCCAGCCGGTTCGTGGTGGTCAAGCGGGAGATCCTGCACGAATCGCCGATTCTTTTGACCCCTTACCTGGACCGGACGACCATCGACACCAACAAGCTCAACGAGTTCATCCATGAGGCCTACGGGCAAGCCCGCTTGACGCCCAAGGACATCGATACCGGGGCGGTGATCGTTACCGGGGAAGCGGCGAAAAAGAAGAACGCCGAGGCGATTGCGGCGCTCTTCTCCGCGCAGGCGGGCAAGTTCGTTTGCGCGACTGCGGGTCATAATCTGGAGGCTATCCTTGCGGCTTACGGCTCGGGCGCGGTGGCGATGACGCTGGAGCAAGGAGGGCACTATACGGTCCTGAACGTGGACGTTGGCGGCGGGACGAGCAAGCTCGCCATTGTCCAGCGGGGGGCTGTGATCGATACCGCCGCGCTTGAGGTTGGCGCGCGCCTGATCGCTATGGACGAAAGCGGCAAGATCAATCGCATCGAGGATGCGGGCCAAAAGATCGCGGACGCGGCGGGAGTTCGCTTGAGCCCGGGCGTGACGCTCCGAGAGGGGGAAAAGGAGACGATGGCCGGTGTTCTCACCGAGTGCCTGTTTGAGGTGCTGGAGCGCCGTCCTCTCTCGCCGCTGACCCGAACTCTGATGCTGACTCCCGAGATCGCCTTCCAAGACCCCGTCGATGCGGTGCTCTTCTCGGGCGGGGTTTCGGAATATATCTACGGCTTTGAGTCGCGAGATCTCGGCGACCTGGGAGCCCAATTCGGAAGGCGCGTGCGCGAGCGGGCTCTTAAGGCGGCCGGGAACAGCGCGCTCAAAAATCCGGAGGTGCGCATCCGGGCCACGGTGATCGGAGCCTCCCAATACACGGTTCAAGTAAGCGGCAACACCATTTACATCTCGGACGCCGACCTGCTTCCGCTCCGCAACGTGCAAGTGGTTACGCCCCAAATCCGACAGCAGGAGCCGCTTGGGCCCGAGGACGTCAAAGAGGCGGTGGAAACGGCTCTGAAGCGTTTTGATATTCTTGACGGCGAGAGGGCGGTCGCTCTGGCCATCCATTGGGAGCTTGGCCCGTCCTATCCTCTCATCCGCACTCTGGCCGAAGGTGTTTCTCGGGCGATGACGGAGCACATTGAAAAGGGCCAGCCGCTGGTGCTGGTTTTTGACGCCGATATCGCCAAGCTAATAGGAAACCTCATTGAGAAGGAGCTTCTGCCGGGGTTGGGGATCATTTCCATTGATGGAATCGATCTGAAGGATTTTGACTTTATCGACATCGGCGAGGAGCTTCCCGACGCCAAGGCAGTTCCGGTTGTGATCAAGTCCCTGATCTTCCGCCATACAGAGCGGGGCCGGGGGCATACGCATAGGCATTAGAGCAGTTGGCTGCGAGGAGGATTTATGAGAGAGATTTTGAGCGGCGTTTTTACCTGGCCTTGGTTTTCCGCGCCCCACGGTTACAACTTCAACGGCTATCTTATTCGTGACGCAGCGGGAAATCTGTGTATCGACCCCGTGGAGCCCGCAGCCGAGGACCTTGAGGAAATGGCTCGCATCGGGGTTGCCCGGATCCTGCTGACCAACCGCAACCACTCGCGGGCGGCGAACCGGGTGCGGGCTCGCACCCGAGCGCGCACGGCCCTGCATCCGGCTGATGCACCCCACGCGCGCAATCAGGGGGCCGAGGTGGATGATGAACTTCGGATCGGCGAAAGGGTTGGACCTCTGGTTGTGGTTGGGGTGGCGGGAAAGTCACCCGGCGAGATCGCCTTCCATTGGCCCGAACGGAGGGTCCTAATCGTCGGAGATGCCGTGATCGGGAACCCGCCAGGCCGCTGTGGCCTTTTGCCCGACAAGGTGGTAGACGATCCCCCGCGCCTGCGGGAAAGTGTCCGGGGGCTGCTAGCTCTGGATTTCGATGTGCTCCTTCCGGGAGACGGAGAGCCGATCCTTCAGGGTGCCAAGACCCGGCTCAAGGAGCTTGTGGACACATTCTCCCGCTGAGGCGATAAAAAGCCGAGACCTCTGACCGCTCCGCCCCGTTATTACGAAGAGGCCCTTGCTGTCGACGCTCGTGGCCATACTCGATGCCATAGACGGAGACGATTGTCCAGCATGCGTTGACATTGGCGGAGAATTCTAATAGCTTTGGAAAATATTGCACTTACAGGAACTTAACTCTTATGCAAGAAGCCAGTGGATGGCGTAACTTCCTAGAAATCCTTACCAAGCCCGATAATATCCCGATTGTAGGGATGCTTCTTTTGGTTCTCTTTTTCACCTGGATCGGCCTCAGGCAGGCCTTCAAAAACGACCGGCTTATAGAGGAAGGGAAAAAAGACGAGGTCCCGGACGAGATGTGGAGGTAGGGCTTGAGACTGTCGGCCTTATCTCTTGCAGCGTTGTTGTGTCTAGCCGTTTCTTCGCTGTACGGCGAGGAAGCTGTCGGGCGGCGAGAGCAGGGCTGGGAGCGAGCCAGGCGGTACCTGGCCGGAGGAGAGGCGAGCGAGGCGAAAAAGCTCGGGGAAGAGCTCTTGAACAGCTATCCAAAAGATCCCGACATCCATGTGCTTGTGGCAATCGCCTCTCTCAGGTTGCGCGACGTGCAGGTGGCGGAGGTCTATCTTAGGAAAGCTATCCATCTGGATCCGCGGCACGTTGAGGCCAGGATGCTCCTCGGGTGGATCCGGATGGAAATCCAGCGAGACCACGCGGCGGCGGTCGAAGAATACCGGCACGTGATCGCCTTGGTGCCGGATTCCGCGGAGGCGCACAATAACCTCGGCGTAGCGTTGAAAAAAAAAGGCGACCTTGACGCGGCCCTGAAGGCTTTCGGTCGGGCTCTCGCTTTGCGCCAGGATTACGGCGAGGCGTGGAGCAATCGCGGCTGGGTCTTTGCGGAGCAAAGGAGGTGGCGGGAGGCCCGCGGGGACTTCGAGCGGGGCTTGAAGCTCAATCCCCGCGATGAGGGGGCGCTCTATGGTCTTTCCCAGGCGCTCAGAGAGGCGCGTGATTATGCCGGCGCTGAACAGGCGCTGCGGCGCCTTGTGTCCGTGTCTCCTAATTTTGTTTATTGGCTGGAATGGGGCCAGCTCGAGCTGGTGCGCTTCTATTGGCTGTTTTTAGTCGTTGCGGGCGCGGCTTTCGTGCACTCTCGCTATAGGAAAAACCAGGTGAGGAGGTCGCCGGGTGGCCGATGAGGTGGCAAAGAAGCGGAAAGGCACCGCGCTTCTGGCGGTGATGGACGAGAACTGTTCGAGTTGCGCCGGCTCTCCGTTGTGCGAGGTCCACTGTCCGGTTGACGATTGCATTAATTTGCTCTACGAGGAGCTCCCGGAAGGTGGATTGAAGCCCTATCGGGTATGGGTGGACAACGACAAGTGTATCGGTTGTCAGATGTGTTACAGCGATGATCTGACCAAGATCCACCGACACAAGGAGACCGGGGAGATCTACTACGAGTACGCGAACCGGTTCTACGACAGCTCGAAGCAGCCGCTCACCCCGGATCAGGTCCCGAAGAAGTTCCAACTCCAACTGATCGGCACAGAATCTGAGGATCGCCTGGACAAAAAGATCTGCCCGTGGGACGCCATTAAGATGTACGAATACGAGGAAGGGCTCGAGGTTTCACAGTACTTCTACGAGCCGTCGAAGTTCAAGCTGGTCAACGGTGTGTGGGTTGTCGATCCGCAAGAGAGGCGGCGCCTGGAAGAGGACCAGAAGGAACTCTACGGGGGTTAGAGCCTTAGCCGAGTCGCTATGGGAAAGAAAATCGATCTCACCGAAACGGTTCTCCGAGATGCGCATCAGTCTCTTCTCGCCACCCGGATGCGCACCGAGGATATGCTGCCGATAGCGGAAAAACTTGACCGGGTGGGATTCTGGTCGGTGGAGATGTGGGGTGGGGCGACCTTCGACGCCGGTTTGCGCTACCTGAAAGAGTGTCCATGGGAGCGCTTGCGTCTCATTCGGAGGGCGATGCCGAAGACGCGCATGCAGATGCTCCTCCGGGGTCAGAACGTCGTCGGCTATCACAACTATCCGGACGATGTGGTGGAACGCTTCGTCGAGAAGGCTGCCGAGAATGGCATCGATGTCTTTAGGGTTTTCGACGCGATGAACGATGTGCGCAATATGAAGACAGCGATCGAAGCCGTCAAGAAGACCGGAAAGATCCTCGAAGCGGCGCTTTGCTACACGATCAGCCCGGTTCACACGGCGGACTACTTTGTGCGTTTGGGAGAGCGCTTGGTGGAGATGGGAACGGATGTGCTTTGTGTGAAAGACATGGCAGGGTTGCTCTCGCCCTACGTGGGCTACGAGCTTATTCGCCGGCTAAAGGGGCGG
>JACPSF010000424.1 GCA_016193385.1 Deltaproteobacteria bacterium | reverse complement strand
GATTAAAGGGGCCAGGGCGATGAGGGGGCTCGCGTAAAGGGCTGTCAGAAACGGGTCAAGCGTGTACTCAGCCCGCCTCCTCCATCCCATCAGAACTCCGACCGGGATGCCAACCGCTATCGCCCAGCTAAAACCCCAGAGAAAGGCCCGGCTGCTTATGATTAAATCGTGCGAGAGCCGGCCTCCCAGGACCTGTTCCCTGAAGGCTGTCGCAATCAGGGAAGGCTTGGTAAAGAAAAAGGGATTCACTGGAATCAAATAGGTCAGGACCAACTCCCAGGCTAGTAATAGGCCTGCGACCGAGGCCAGTCCGAGGATTGGCCTCTGGTACTCGGTATAAATCTCCTTAAGCGCCATATCCCGTCCTGGCAATTAGCTCCTCTTTGAGCGTGTTCCAAATCGTTGCTTTGATGTCGTTAAAATCGGCCGTTAGCCTCATTTCGTAATCTCTGGGCCGGGGCAGATTAATTTTAATAACGCTTTTTGTTCTTCCTGGCCTCGCGGTCAAGACGATGACCCTGTCTGATAGATAAGCCGCCTCCTCAATACTATGGGTGACAAAGAGGACGGTCTTCTTGGCCCGATCCCAAATTTGCAACAGCTCCAGCTGCATCAGGTCCCGCGTCTGGGCATCCAGGGCGGCGAATGGCTCGTCCATCAAAAGCACGTCGGGGTCCGTCGCCAGCGCCCGGGCGAGTCCAACTCGTTGCTTCATACCGCCCGAGAGCTCGTGGGGGTAGTGGTGCTCGAAGCCGTTGAGGCCCACTAGCTTGATCAGCTCCGAGGAGCGCTGATGCCGCATTGAGGCCGGAACGCCTTTGAGCTCCAACCCTAGCTCTACGTTTGCGAGCACGGTCCTCCACGGAAGCAAGCCAAATTCCTGAAACACCATCGCCCTTTCCTGACCCGGGCCGGTGATCTTTTTACCGTCCAAACGGATATCCCCGCCATCCGGTTTCAACAAGCCCAGCAGAACGTTCAAAAAGGTGCTCTTGCCGCACCCGGAGGGGCCCACCAAACTCAAGAACTCCCCCTTCCCAACTTCCAGGTCAAGACCCTGGAGGGCTGTGACGGGATCCCTATTCTTGGGCCTGAAGGTAAGGGCCACGTTCTGCGCCTGGATGTAAGAGGTCATGGCCCGTAAATAGCAGGTCTTCGAAAAGTTGCAAGCCCCTGGTTTACGCGGGCCGGATTGAACTCTGAGAGAGAGGTTTCGATCCCGCAAGCCTCCTGGCCACCGTGATAAATCCGGTGTGGGCCACCATGCGATGCTCGGGCCGCACGCTCATCCCCTGGATGTGCCAAAAGCGCATTAGGCTCTCCATGGTTTCGATGCAGGCGAAGCCGCCGTACTCTCTTAGGGCCTCCACCAAACTCTTCACCTGGATTATCGTCGGAAGGTAGCTCAGCAATATTCCTCCGGGACGCAGCGCTTTCCAGGACCGCTCTATAAGCTGCCAGGGCTCGGGAAGATCGAGAATGATCCGATCCACGTCGGTCTCTTCCAAATGGAGGGTGATGTCTTCGACTCTGAGCATCCAGCGTGGTGCCGGTCCGTAATAATGGGAAATGTTATCTCGCGCCATTTTGGCGAAGTCTTCGCGTATCTCGTAGGAAATCAGATGCCCTTCCGGCCCCACCGCACGCAGTAAGGCGATGGTCAGGGCTCCCGGTCCGACCCCCGCCTCGATCACTCTGGCTCCGGGAAAGATGTCGGCCCAGATCAGAATGGTGCCGAGATCCTTCGGATAAATGACCTGTGCCTGGCGGGGGAGGTTGGGGATAAGCTGAGCGAGGGTGGGGCGAAGCACCACAAAGGGCTCGTTCAGAGACGAGCGAACGATGCTGCCCTCCTCCAGGCCGATGACCTCCTCGAAAGCGATGGTTCCTCCGCGGATGGAGATTTTTCTCTCTCGCTCCAGCCGTCTGAGGTATTCCCTCTCCTTCCGATCAAAAAAGATCACCGGCTCGCCTTCGCGCAGCGGCCCTCTAGCCATCATCCGGACTCGCGTGTCCTTTCATCGGGTAAATTTACGATATCCCTGGCGCTCCAGGCCATCGACCAAGTTCTTGACTTCTTGAGCGCGCCTCAAATCGCCCACCAAGATGGCATCTGGGGTATCGACAACTACGGCGTTCTCGATCCCCATCAGTGCAATCAATCGCTTCGGGGAGTAGACCAGGCAATGCCTCGAATCGAGACTCACCCAATGCCCCACCCCGGCATTGCCGCGCCTATCTTTAGTGAGCATCCGGTAGGCCGCGGCCCAATTTCCCACATCGCTCCAGCCGAATTTCGCTTTCACCGTCAACACCCTCCCTTCGGCCCCCGCCTTTTCCAGCACGGCATAATCGATCGATAGGTTGGGCATCCTGCGATACTCCCTTCGAAGAACGGCGCGAAGATGGGCTGACGCGGGGCTGAGTCTGCCGGCGCGTGCGGCACCTTGGATCCTCTTCAGGCCGGCGGAGAGCGACGGGGTATAGCGCTCCAGAGATTCTAAAATGGTCGCGACCCGCCAGACAAAAACGCCGCTGTTCCACAGCGCCCTCAACCGCAACAGCCGGCGGGCGTTCCTTAGCGACGGCTTCTCTTTAAACCCTTGGACGCGGTAGACTGATAGACCCTGCGGTCCCGTGATTTTTTCCCCCGTCAAGATATAGCCGTAACCGGTCTCCGGGTATTCGGGCGCGATTCCGAGGGTGACCAGAGCGTCGTGTTCCCGAACCAACTTTACGGCGCCTTTCAGCGTGCGCGAGAAGGCTGGTGGATCGGAGATCCAGTGGTCAGCCGGCAGGATACTCATGATGCTGTTGGGATCCCGAGCGATAAGCTCGAGGGCGGCCAGGCCGATGCACGGAGCTGTGTTGTTCCCCTGTGGCTCGATAAGAAAATTCGCAGCGGGCAGAAATCTCAGCTCTCGGCGGACGGCCTCGTAGTGGTCGGCCACCGTGACCACCAGCAGGTTGTCCCGCCCGAACAGAGGTAAAACCCGATTCACGGTCTCCCGAATCAGGCTGTTCTCGCTCAGGATCCTAAGGAGCTGCTTGGGTCGTGAGGATCGGCTCAGGGGCCAAAAACGCGTCCCTCTGCCGCCTGCGATGATTACGCCGTAGTGCTGGCCTCGCATCTTGTTTTCTTGTTTCCGGAAGTCATCATATTATGGGAGAGGAGATGCCGGATCAAGGGTTCGCTTCCGTGATTCGCGCCTGGACGGTCCCGCCCGGCCAGGACGGGATTCGTCTGGACGCTTTCGTGCGCCGTTGTCTGCCCCATCTCTCGCTGCGGGAGACCCGCCGGGCCATCGAAGCGGGGGCTTTCCGGGTCGATCAACGACTCGGTAAGAAGGGGGACAGGCTTTGCGGCGGTTGCGTCTTGACTCTCAGGGGTTTTTCCGACCTGTTGGCTGAAAGCCCCGTCCCCGCCCAGGACCTCAAGGTCCCGATTCTTTACGAGGACGAAAGCCTTTTGGCCCTCGACAAGCCCGCTGGTGTTGCCACGCATGGATTTTCCGGGAGAGAGACACGGGCCTTGGCCAACTATCTGGCCGCGATCCGGCCCGCTCTGGTTGGCGTGGGCGGGAATCGGTGGGAGGCGGGCTTCGTCCACCGCCTCGATCGGGACACCTCAGGCATCGTCTTGGCGGCGAAGGACCAGGAGGCTTTTGATCATCTGCGCTCACAATTTCGCCGCGGCCGCGTGCGCAAAAAGTATTGGGCCCTCGTGTGGGGAAAGGCTGGTAGCGGGGGCGTCATCGACTATCCGCTGATCCACGACCCGCAAGACCGAAGAAAGATGAAGCTGAGCGGCCGAGAGGGAGGCCGAAAAAGAGCGGCGAAGAGGAGGTGGAAGGCCAGGACACAATTCCAGACGGTTGCGTATTCCCGCGGCTTTAGCCTGCTGCGGATAGAGATGGAGACGGGGGTGACGCACCAGATCCGCGTCCATCTGGCGGCGTTGGGCCACCCGCTCGTGGGGGATCCGCTTTACGCGAGGGAGCGACCCCTCCCTCCCGCTCTGGGACGTCAATTCCTGCACGCCTTCAGTCTGGAGTTTTGCCACCCCAGGACCGGCCAGCAATTGATCTTAGAAAGCCCGTTAGCGGCTGAGTTGAGAGAGGTCTTACGAGGTCTCAGGCTGCCGTGCCCCTGATGCCCTTCTCTTTGGCGCACGCGCCGCAGAGGTTAATTTGGCGCTGCGGGTCTTCAACGAGTCCCTCATCGAGATTGTGGCACACCTTCTTGCACTCCGCGCAAATGAAGTAGATGCCGTCGACGCTCTTGTTGATCTTTTCGCGGTTGAGAACGCGGCCCTTGAGTTTCTCTATCCGGATCCCCAGGAGTTCCTCGTAGTTCTTCTTGATCTTGAGCCTGCCCGCCTCGTCGCTGGGCAGGTCCTGATCCTCCGCCTCTTCGTGGTAGGCGTCCTCAAAAAGGCTCCGGGGCCTTCGCTTGGCCGTTCGGCCGGCAGTTTTCTTTTTAGTCTTGGGCATGATTCACCCTCTGGTCGACGGAGTTTGGCTGGCCAGACCCTTGAGGGGCCAGCTCGGCACCCCGAAGTCGGCGGGCCATTGGGTTTGCCGGCTTCGCGCTCTCTTCATAATGAACCGCAAAAAAGTTGTCAATAGCGCGCTCGGCGGTGAACCAGAGAACCGAAGGGCCGGTTGACAAGCGCGGTGGTCCGGGGTAATGAATAGCCAGTCAGTAAACTGAATAGAGGTTCATCCTTGGTCCGTATTCCGCGCACGGTAATCTTGCAGGATTTTCGCACCCGTTCCCTCCTGGAGTCGACCCGCAAGATCATCGCCCTCCAGGGCTTTGATGCGGTGACGATGGAGCGGGTCGCCGAGGAGGCAGGGATCGCCAAGGGCGGGATATACCTTTATTTTCGCAACAAGAACCAATTGGTTTTCAGAGCCATCGAGGAAATTGCCTCGCAGATGGTTCAGGAGATCGAAAGCCGGGTGGATCCCAAGGTCCCCCCCTGGGAAAGACTGTGTCAACTGGTGCACGCACAGATGGATACTATGGAACAGCACAAGGACTTGTTACGAACGTTACTCTTGGACCGCCGTTTTTTACGGGATAGCCCGCCGGGAGAGCAATCGCGGCGGTTGCTCAAGTACCGCGAGCGGCATGAGGGCCACATCAAAAGGATTCTCGATGAGGGAGTCAGGCGCAAGGTCTTCTACCCGGTCGATACCGCCCGGGTGGCCTTTTATATCAACGAGATGACGATCAGCGTCGCGCAGAAAAGGATGCTGGGCCTGACCAAGTCGTCGCAGAAGAAAGAAGCGCAGGCGTTGATCCGATTCCTCGCGCTGCTCTCACGCACAAGAAAACAAACGGTTGCAAACCTTGAGGAGAGACTATGAAACGTCTATGCTGCCTCGGCCTTCTGGGATGGTTGCTGATGGGATCGTTTTCATTTTCTCACGCGGCCGACGCTTCCTCTAAGCAGGCTGACTACCGGGAAACGCCCAATCCGCTGCGTCTCTTCGTGGATCAGTGGATCCCCTATCCGCCTCCGCCGGGCAAATACACCCTTGAGTTTCTCCGCACCGCGGATGAAGAGACGTCCAGCCTCACGCTCAGGGAGGCTGTCCTGGTGGGGCTCGATAACAACCCCGGCATTGTAGTGGACCGGCTTGAGCCGTTTCGCGCCGCCGAGCAGACGATGATCGAGAAATCGATTTTCGATCCCACTCTGAATCTGGAATTCAACAAAGACTACACGATTGACCCGAGAGGGACTACAACCAGCACGTTCTCTCAACCGATTCAGACCACCGCGAACAGGAACACCAACCTTTCCCTCAAAAAACTGTTGCGGACCGGGACCCAAATGGAGATCTCGTTCCTTAATAATCGGTTCGTCAGCAGCCTGCCCAACCAAGTTCTCAAGCCGCAATACCGTCCCCATCTGGGATTTTCTCTCCTCCAACCCCTGCTGCGCGATTTTGGTTTGGGGTTGACCACGATCTTCGTGCGCATCGACGAAAACCGCGAGGAGATCAGCCTGTTCAACTATCAGGCCCGTCTGGCACAGTTGATTCAACACATCACCGAGGCCTATTGGGCGGTGGTTTTTGCCAAAGAAAATTTGCGGGTCCAGCAGAAGGGAGTGGAGTTGGCCGAGGCCCTCCTGAACAGTGCCCAGGCGAGGGTGCGCGCCGGGGTTCTTGCGCCGGTGGCGGTCACGGAGGCCCAAGCTGAGAAGGCCCGCAGAGAGGAGCAGGTGATTGTCGCCGAAAACGATCTTGGAATTGCCCGGACAAATCTCAGACTTACACTCAACCTGAACCCCAAGGCCACCTTTCTCCCGCGCAAGATCGAGCCGGCAGAATCCCCCTCCATACTCCCCTTTAAGGTTGACCGTGCCCGCAGTTTGCAGAGCGCTCTAACCCACAGGCCTGAGATCCTCTCAGCCGATCTCAATGTCCAAAATCAGGCCTTTCAGATCCGCTACGCGGAAAACCAGATTCTTCCCCGGCTCGACTTGAAGGCAGGGGCCGGTTTGACCGGGCTGGCTGGAGACCTCAAGCCCGGCGAGACAAGCCCCTTCCCGGGCAACTACCGGACCTCCCTTGACCGCCTTGGCAGTGGCAACTACTACAACTACAGCGTTGGAGTTGTCCTTCAGTTCCCTTTGGGCAATGCGCAGGCCAGGAGCAACTTCGCCCGCGCCCGTATCGAGCTGGATCAGGCCAGGGCGCGCCACCGCGATCTGGTTTCGCAGGTGGCTCTGGAGGTGGAGCGGGCCTTGGGCGATGTGGAGGCCAACTTTAAAAGGATCCAAAGCACCCGGCAGGCCCGCGAGTTTGCGGAGGAAAACCTCAGGGGGCAGGAGAAGCGTTTCGAGGTGGGGCTGGTCACGCAAAAGGACGTGATTGATTTTCAATCCCGGTTTCTTGATGCCCAGGGCGCAGAGCTACGAGCGATCACGGATTACAACGACTCCCACTCGCGCCTCAGGCTGGCCGAAGGCGCCCTCCTAGACTATTACAACATCAAGGTCGAGGCGCCCAAAAAAGAGGCCGACCCCTGGTGGGCAAGGTTCTGAAGTAGGCAACAGGGAAAACAAAATAGAAAGAAAACGATCGACGAATGATGAGGATAACAAAACTTTCGCTTCCGCTCAGCGCGTTTCTCTTGTGGATCGCTCTCTACGGATGTGACCGGGGGACGTCCGCGGCGAAGCCCGAAAAGGGGCAAGGTATTGACCCACCTATCCCTGTCACCGTAACGCCGGTCAGAACGCAGAAAGTCCAGCGCACCGTGGAGGTGGTTGGCACTCTTTACGCCAACGAGGAGGTGACGGTGGCCTCCCAGGTGGAAGGACGGATCGCCTCTATCTCCGTGGACCTGGGCGATCGCGTCCGGGAAGGGCAGGTATTGGCCAGCATCCAGGATACGGAGTTCCGCTTTGCGGTGGAGCAGGCTGACGCCAGCCTCAAGGAGACCTTGGCCAAATTGGGGCTGGAGAAGATCCCACCCTCCGACTTCGACGTGACGCGGACGTCTCCTGTCATTAAGGCCCGCGCCGAATTGAACGATGCCCAGGCCAGTTGGAAAAGAATGAAAACCCTTTTCGACGAAAAGGTCATTTCGGCGCAGGAGTCCGATAGCGCGGAAACCCGGTATAAGACCGCTTTGGCCGCATATAAAAATAGCCTGGAGGAGGCGAGGGCCCTGGTGGCCCTGGCCTTCAACAAGGACGCCCAATTGGGAACGGCCAGGAAAAAGCTCCGGGACACGGTTATGCATGCGCCCCTCGCGGGCTCGATCAGCAAGCGGTTTGTCTCCGCCGGTGAATTCGTCAAAGTGGGTGGAGCGCTCTTTACCGTCGTCCAGGATCAACCCCTGAAGCTTCGGGGTTTGATTCCGGAGCGGTATGCTCCGGACATCCAAGTAGGGCAATCCGTGGAGGTCAGAGTAGACCCCTTTTCGGATAAGCTGTTTAAGGGAAGGCTTTCCCGCGTCAGTCCGTCCGCTGAAATTGCCAGTCGATCATTCTTGGTGGAAGGTCTGGTGGGTATCACAAAGGTTTTTGTCGTCGACAACGACGTGGCCCGGGAGAGAGTCGTCGAGACCGGGGTGCGGGTAGGCGGTAACGAGGTGGAAATTGTCCGCGGGCTTAAACCCGGGGAGCTCGTCGCCATTTCCGGCCTTACCCGACTGAACGATGGTATGCGCGTCCGGGTCAGCGGGCCGGTGATGCCGCGCCCGAAGCAGGAGGAGTCCGATGAGCCTCGCTGATCTGTGCATCCGTCGCCCCGTCTTTGCCACCATGCTCATCCTGGCTCTGGTCGTGCTGGGTTTGTTTTCCTATGTCGGACTGGGCGTGGACCTCTTCCCCAACGTGGACCTCCCGACCGTCACCGTTACGACCACCCTCCCGGGGTCAAGCGCCGAGGAGATGGAAACCTCGGTCACCAAACCCATTGAGGAGATCATCAACACGATTGACGGCATCGATGAGCTGCGTTCCGTGACCAAGGAAGGTCTTTCCACCATCACAATTCAGTTCGTCTTGGAAAAAGACGGAGAGGTAGCGGCTCAGGACGTACGGGACAAAGTCTCCACGATCCTTTCTCAGCTTCCGGTCGGCACCGACCCGCCGGTGATCCAGAAATTCGACATCGACGCTTCCCCCGTCGTGAAGATCGCGGTTTCCGGCAGGAGAAACCTCCGCGAGGTCAGCGAGATCGCCCGCAAGCAGATCAAGGAGGATATCGAGGCGCTTCGAGGGGTCGGGGCGGTGATCATGGTGGGCCAACGGGAGCGGGCGATCAATATCCATGTCGATCCCGACAAACTCGCCGCCTATAGCCTGCCGATCGGCCAGGTGAAGCGCGCTATCCAGGCCCAAAACGTGGAGATTCCCGGGGGGCGGGTGGATGAGGATCGGCGGGAGCTGGTGCTGCGAACCATGGGGCGGATCCAGCGGGCGGAAGATTTTAACGACCTCATTGTCGGAAACTTTCAGGGCCGTCCGATCACGATCCGGGACATCGGATACGTGGAGAACGGCGTCGTGGAACCCCGGAGCCTCTCCCGGCTGGATGGCGAGAACGCCGTCCAACTGATCGTAAGAAAGCAATCAGGCACCAATACCGTAGAAGTGGTAGATCGGGTCAAAGAGAGGCTCCGCCAACTCCAGGCTGTCCTCCTCACGGATATTCGCACCGAGGTGATCGTCGATCAATCACGATTCATCAGGCGATCCATTGAAGAGGTCAAATTTCACCTTCTCTTAGGCGCCGGACTGGTTGTCCTGACAGTGCTTCTGTTTATGCGCAACTGGCGCAGCACTCTCATAGCTTCCCTCGCCATCCCGGCGTCCATCATCTCGACCTTTACCCTGATGCGCTATATGGGGTTCACGCTCAATAACATCACGATGCTCGGCCTGGTTTTGGCGGTCGGGATCGTCGTCGACGACGCCGTTGTCATTTTGGAAAACATCTTTCGCCATGTTGAGGAGAAGGGCGAATCCCCCAGGGATGCCGCGTCCAAGGCGACCAAGGAGATCGCGCTGGCGGTCATGGCGACGACCCTGTCGCTCCTAGTGATCTTCGTTCCGCTCGCGTTCATGGCGGGCCGGGTGGGGCGCTTTTTCAAGAGCTTCGGCATCACCGTGGCCTTTGCGGTGGCAGTGTCCCTGCTTATCTCCTTCACTCTGACCCCGATGTTGAGCTCGCGTTTCCTCAAGGTCAAGCACGGCGGCAAGTCTTCCAAGGAGAGCCGTTTTTACTCCTGGCTGGACAGCTCCTATGGGTGGATCCTGGCATGGTCGCTCCGGCATCGCTGGGTGATCGTCCTGGCTGGCGTCGTGACCGTCTTCTCGACCGTCCCGTTTTTTTTCGGAGTGGGAAAGACCTTCACTCCGAACGATGACCAGAGCGAATTTGAGATTATCGTGCAGACTCCGGGAAGTTATAGCCTGGAGGAGACCGACCGGCTGTTTCGAGAGCTGGAGGGGAAGATTCGAAGACTCCGCGGGGTGACTAAGATCCTAACGACGATTGGGGATACGACGGGCAGGGTGAAACCCGGAGAGGGAGATGTGACTACCGGATCGATCTATGCCCGCCTCGTGGACCTTTCCCAGAGGGACTACAGCCAGTTCGATGTCATGGCAGACGCCCGCACGATCTTCGACGACTATCCGGACCTGCGTGTGGGTGTTCAAGGGGTGGCGTCGTGGTCGGGGGGGGGCACGCGTTTTTCGGACCTGGAGTTCAACTTGCGCGGACCCAGTCTCGTAGAGCTCCAGCACTATACGAATCAGGTCATCGCGCGGATGCGACAGATTCCCGGCTTCGTGGATATTGACACCACATTATCCGTGCGCAAGCCGGAGCTGCGCACCCACATCGACCGGCAAAAAGCCTCGGAATTCGGCATCCAAGTTGCGGATATCGCATCCGCCCTGCAGACGTACGTTGGGGGGGAACCGGTTTCCAAATATAAAGAGGAGGACGAGCAGTTCGATGTCTGGCTGAGAGCCTTTAAGGACAAGCGAGACGATCCGCGGGCGGTCCTGAACCTCACCGCGCCGTCTAAAAGCGGGGAACTCGTGAAGATGGCCAACCTGGTCGACCTTCGTGAGGAGCTGGGTCCATCGCAGATCGATCGCTACAACCGCCAGCGCAAGGTGACCATCGTGTCCAACCTTCTGTCTTCCTTGCCGTTGGGAGAGGCGGTGGAAAGGGTCCAGGCCATGGTCAAGCAACTCAACCTGCCGCCGACCTACACCGCGGATTTCACCGGCCGTGCCAAAGTATTGGCCGAGACCATGAGAAACTTCGCCATCGCCTTCGCCTTGAGTTTCATCTTCATGTATATGGTCTTGGCTGCCCAGTTCGAGAGCTTCCTCCATCCGATCACCATCATGCTGGCTCTGCCATTGACTTTGCCCTTCGCTCTGTTGTCCCTCCTACTGTTGGGTCAGCCTCTGGACATCTTCGCGATGTTCGGTCTGTTCATGTTGTTCGGCATCGTGAAGAAGAACGGAATTTTGCAGATCGACTACACCAACACGTTGCGCGCCCAGGGCATGGAGCGAGACCAGGCTATCCTCGAGGCCAACCACGCGCGCCTGCGCCCCATTCTGATGACGACCGCGATGCTGGTATTTGCCATGATTCCTATCGCGTTGGGGGAGGGGCCGGGGGCAGCCTCGCGCGCCTCGATGGCCAAAGTGATCATCGGCGGCCAGGCCCTCTCTCTTCTCATAACGCTGCTCATCACTCCGGTTTCCTATTCACTGTTCGACGATTTGGGACAGGGGAGGGTGTGGAGCCGGGCTGGGCTGGAGCCCTTGCGGAGCGGCATCCGCGCGCGCCTCGCCCACCTGCGCGGCTATTTTTTCCACTAACGAAGCGGGTTAATCCGCAGTGCTCGTTGCGGGGCGTGCGCCTACCGGAGTTTGATCTTGCCGAACTTTTCTTTGAATTCTTTGGTGATGTTTTCCAGCAAGCGCTCCCTCTGATCAAAGAGGCGCTTGGGCTTCCGCGGCGGGTGTTTCGCCAGCGCATAGGCGGTGAAGAGGGGCAGGGCGATGGTGGTGTCGACGTAGCAGACGACCGAATCGGGGAGCTGATCGGGATCGATTTTCCCCCAGCTCACGGCCTCGCCGGGCGTGGCCCCGGAGAGCCCGCCCGTGTCCGCCCGAGCGTCGGTGAACTGAATGAAATAGTCGTGGCCTTTCTCGCTGAGGCTCAAAACCTCCTGGATATGGGGCTCGGTCTGCAAGAGGAAGTTCTTGGGCGAACCGCCTCCCAGGATGATGGTTGCGCTCTTGCCCCCGGTCCGCTTGGCCTCCAGAACCATGGCCGCCGACTCGTTGACGTCCAGAGAGACGTCAAACTTCAACTGGTTCCCTTTTAGCGCCAGAGCCGCGACGTTCATGCCGATAGAGCTATCCCCGGGTGAAGAGGTATAGATGGGGACGCCGTACTGATACGCGGCAGCCAAGAGGGACTTTCTTTCGGTTCCCAGGATCTTTTCCCGCTCGCAAAGATACTTTCCCACCCGGTGGTGGAGTTCCGAGCTGCTCATCTCCTTTTGAAGCTCGGGGGACTTGAGGAGCTCGCGAAAGAAGTCGTCGGTAGAGATGAGAATCTCATAATCGAAAAAGATATCGTAGATCCTGACAATGCCCTGTTCCCGTAAGAGCACATCGTCGGCATTGGGGGTTCCTCGATGCATCGAGAGCCCTATCGCAAAGTGCGTATCGTGGTACAGGTTGGCCCCTGTGCTGACGATCCAGTCCACAAAACCGTATTCGATGAGGGGAATCAAGGCAGAAATGCCCAGCCCGGCGGGAGTCAGAGCGCCGCTGAGGCTCACGCCGACTGTCACGTTGTCCTGGAGGACCTTCTCCGTGAAGAGCTGGCAGGCCTCGCGCAGGCGCCCCCCATTGTAGGAGATAAAATTGTTGTCTACCAGTTCGGTCAGAGAGGTGGAGGGAGAAATCGGTTTGGGGTCGATTTTCTTTCCCTTAAGAAGCTTCCCTTTCGTCGCCATCACCGGTTTACGCCATCATTCCCTGATGGCCGCTGCTCTCCTTTGTAGATAAGCGTTCCGCACGGCGCTGTAAAGGTCGATCGTCGCTTCCTCAACGCGCTCGAACTGATCCAGATGAAGTGATCGCTCATTCACGACGTTAGTGCCGTAGAGGCCGAAGGTGGCTCCGAGAGGAACGAAGTAGTTGAGAGGGTTCATAGCCCCGTCGAGAGCGAACCCAATCCCATCTCGGACCGTCATCGGCGGCAAAAATGGCAGCACGAGGTAAGGTCCGGGCCCAACTCCGTAGACGCCCATTGTCTGCCCGGTGTCCTCGTCGCTCGGAGTGATGCCGACGCCATCCCGGGCAACATCGAACAATCCCGCGATTCCAAACGTAGTGTTGACGGTGAAGCGGACCATCTCCCGAGCCGCTCCCTCAAGCTTCAGTTGCAACAGGTTGTTGACCACGCGGCGTACCACTGAAAGGTTGTCCAGGGCGTTTCCGAGACTTCTCCGTACTAGATCGGGGAGTACGGCTTCCCAAACCGTCGCCACCGGCTTTACGACGGTGCGATCGAACTGCCGATTGAATGAGAACATCCCCTCATTGAACGGTTCCCACGGGTCCTCCTCGAAGTCTTGGCCGGCGACGGATCCCTCAGAGCTGCGTGCAGAGCTCTCCCGCGGGGCGCCCGCCACGGCTACGCCACCGCGGCTCCCGGCTCCAATTGCAAAAACTAGGGCCGCCGTGCTCAGGATTCTGATCGACCGCTGATATATCTTCATTTTTCGCGTCTCCTGCTTCTACGCTTTGGTTGTCAATTACACGAAGTGAGTATGGAGGTCAAGGTTTTTCGTTTTTCCTCTGCATTCCAAGTGAAAAGAGTGTCACAGAAGCTAAAATCATGCCAACCCGCGCGACCAAGCTTCTCTTTTTTTGAATCGCTGATGAATCAAGGGGTTCGAGAGGGAGAACCAATGGGGCTAGACAGTTTTAAAGTCTAGGGTGACAAAATCTGGAAGCAAAAATTGGCGCAAGAATGTCCGTGCCTTGAAGACGCATGGCGAAGTCCTTTGGTTTGCAATGGCCTGTTGAATTGGCTATTTTTAGATCGTGGCGGACGCGGAGAAAAGAACCATAGTCCTGGGGGTCTCGGGCGGTATCGCCTGCTATAAGGCGGCCGAACTGGTGCGGCTGCTCGTCCAGGAGGGGTTTTCTGTGCAGGTCGTCATGACTCGGGAAGCTATGGAGTTCGTAACGCCGTTGACCTTTCAGACCCTTTCAGGACGTCCCGTCGCTACCGAGACGTTCAGTCTCACACAGGAATCCGAAATCGGCCACATCCGCGTGGCTGATCAGGCTCACCTGCTCGTCATAGCTCCGGCGACGGCCAATATCATTGGAAAAATCGCAGCCGGCATCGCCGACGACTTGCTGACGACTATCCTGATGGCGACCAAAGCGGGGGTGCTGATTGCTCCGTCGATGAATGTCCACATGTTTGAAAATCCTATCCTGCAGGAGAACATCGGCAAGCTGAAAGCCCTCGGCTATCATTTCATCGAGCCCGCTGAGGGCTATCTGGCCTGTGGCTATGAAGGGAAAGGGCGGTTGCCCGAGCCGGAAGACATCCTGGAAGAAATTCGCCGGCTGTTAAAAAAAAAGGATTTGATTGACGAGAGGCTCCTCATTACCGCCGGTCCCAATCAAGAGCCCCTCGACCCCGTTCGGTATGTCTCCAATCGTTCCTCGGGAAAGATGGGGTACGCGCTCGCGCGCGTCGGTCTGAGAAGAGGGGCCAAGGTGACCTTGGTCAGCGGTCCGACCTCCCTGGTTCCTCCCTCCGGGGTCCGGCTCATCTCGGTGAGGACTGCGGCCGAGATGCGCGAGGCCGTCCTCCGGGAGTTTGCCAACGCCACGGCGGTAGTGATGGCGGCGGCCGTGGCCGACTATCGGCCCGAGCAGTACGTCAGCAAAAAGCTCAAGCGAGCTGAAGGCCCGATTGTCCTCAAGCTCCAACCCAACCCGGATATTTTGCGCGAGCTGGGAGAGAGGAAGAACGGTCGAATCCTCATCGGTTTTGCGGCGGAAACCGAGGCGCTGGTCAAAAATGCGACGAAAAAGCTTCGCGAGAAACATCTCGACCTGATCGTTGCGAACGATGTGACGCAAGAGGGGAGCGGGTTTGAAGGGGATACAAATGTGGCTACCCTCATGGACCGAAAGGGCGCCGTCCACTCCCTCCCCCTCATGAGCAAAGAGGAGCTGGCGGATCGGATCTACGATTATCTCATCGAAATAAGAAATAGCAGATAGCCTTCAGCCCTCAGCAGTCAGCTTTTGGCTGAAAGCTGATCGCTGACAGCTTATGGGCATTCCAACAGAGCCTAAGCCAATCAAGCTTTTTGTGGCCCTGCTCGCTCCCTCCGAGGATCTTCTGGCTTCCGCGGAGGCTCGCCTGGCCCCCTGGTTGGGTGCCATAGAGTCGCGGAGCGGGATTTTCCCGTGGGAAGTGACGGATTATTATGCCGAGGAGATGGGCCGCGGTTTGCAGCGCAAGTTTGTTTCGTTTACCCCTTTGGCCTCTCCTGAGAGATTGCCGGAGATCAAACTGGCCACTCAGGGAATAGAGGCGGTATATATGTGGACGAGGGGAGAAATGCGAGGGCGCAGGGTCAATATCGATCCGGGCTATTTGGATGCCGGGAAAGTGGTCCTGGCCTCGACCAAAAACGCCCCCCACCGACTCTATCTCGGCTCCCGCATCTATGGCGAAGTCACCCTTCTTTACCACAGCGGTTCCTACCACCCGGTTGACACCACCTATGCGGATTACCGCTGGCCCGAGACCATCGCCTTTTTCGGTGAGGCGCGCGTGCTGTACTTGAGGCAATTGAAGCTAGGCTTTTAGCGCGTCACATGTTATTGCTACGGAGCCGCAGAAGATGCTAAGATGCTTTTTCCGAAAAGATGGCGGGCATGGACAGAAAGAGTGACTTAGAGGAAGAGATGAGAATGATGGCGGCTTCGTTGAGGCGCCATGCGCAGCGCTTGGAGCGGGCCGGCATCCGTTCTGTGCCCGTAGGTAACGCAGATGGTGGGGAGGTTGGTGGAGCGCCTCAAGCCGGGTGGCTTAGCGGAGTGGAGGGAGGGCTCTTCTCGGATGCTACCGAAGCGTATCGCGCCCAAAGCCTGGAAGAGCTTCGCGCCGCCATCGGGGATTGTCGCCGCTGCAAACTCTGGCCCGGACGCACCCACTTGGTGTTCGGTGTTGGCAACCCTCGCGCCGAAGTCATGTTCATCGGCGAGGGTCCGGGTCGAGATGAGGACTTGCAGGGAGAGCCTTTTGTCGGGCGCGCGGGACAGCTCCTCACAGATATCATTGTCCGAGGCATGGGCCTGCGGCGGGATGACGTGTACATCGCCAATGTGATTAAGTGTCGTCCTCCGGATAACCGTAATCCGGAACCCGACGAAGTAGAATCCTGCGAGCCATTTTTACTCAAGCAGATCGAGCTCGTTCAGCCGCGGATCATCGTGGCCTTGGGTAAGTTCGCGGTCCAGACTCTCCTCAAAACCAAGGTCCCCATCATGCGGCTGCGGGGCACTTGGCATGAATTCCGCGGGATCAAGATCATGCCCACACTCCACCCGGCCTACCTGTTGCGCAATCCAGGAGACAAGAAACTTGTTTGGGAAGACATCAAGAAAGTCATCAAAGAGATCAGGACGCCTGCTCTCTAAATGGGGGCTCCTTTCCGTCGTCCTCCTTCTGCTCGGGGGTTTTGCGGTTTTGGCCCAGCCAAAAACCCCTTCCGGCCCCGTCGTGGACCTCATTGTGATCGATGGCGGGATCAATCCGGCGGTCGATGATTTCATCCGGGGAAGCATCGAGCGGGCGCGGGGGAAAAGGGCCCGGGCCCTGATCATTCAACTCGACACTCCCGGTGGGCTCCTCACCTCAACCCGTTCCATCGTTAAGGAGATCCTAGGGGCGCCGGTCCCGGTGATCGTTTACGTGGCACCCAGTGGGGCAGGAGCCGGCTCGGCCGGCGTTTTTATCACTCTGGCGGCTCACATCGCGGCGATGGCTCCCGGGACCAACATTGGCGCCGCTCATCCCGTGGGGGGAGGAGGCGAGGAGGTGAAAGGGGTGATGGGCGAGAAAATCGAAAACTTTACCGCCTCCTTTAGCGAGGCGATCGCCCAAAAGCGCGGGCGTAACACCGAGTGGGCGATTCAGGCGGTGCGGCGCAGCGTCTCGATCACCGAGAAGGAGGCTTTGGCTAAGAACGTTATCGACATCGTCGCCGGGGACATCGATGATCTCCTGCGTCAGGCTGACGGGAGGAAAGTGGAGATAGACGGGCGCCAGGAGCCTCTTGCCGTCAAGGACGCCCGGGTAGAGCGGTTTGAGATGGGGCTGAAGCAGAAGATCATCAATACCCTGTCGGATCCCAATATTGCCTATCTCCTTCTGATGGCTGGTATCTTGGGTCTCTACATGGAGTTTTCCCACCCCGGCGTGATTTTCCCGGGAGTGACGGGAGCGATCGCCCTGCTTTTGGCCTTGGCCTCGTTTCAAATCATCCCCATTAACTATGCGGGTCTCGTGCTCATCGTTCTTGGAGTGGCGCTCCTTATCGGCGAGGCTTTTGTTCCCAGCTTTGGGGTCCTGGGAATCGGTGGGGCGACCTCTCTTGCCCTGGGCTCCCTGCTGCTCTTTGACACGGAAACTTCGGATCTGGGAGTGGATCGCTCGATCGTCTTCACGGCGGTGGGGACGCTGAGCATCCTGATGCTGTTGGTGGGCTATCTGGTTTTTAAATCGCAACGGCGAAAGCCGACGCTGGGCTTGGAGGGTCTGATCGGCGAGATCGGGGATGTGCGGGTGAAACTTAGTCCCACCGGGAAGATTTTTGTGCACGGAGAATACTGGAATGCGGAAGGGGAGGGGGAGATTGCGGTAGGGGAAAAGGTCAGGGTCGTCGGCTTTGACGGGATGTGCCTCAAAGTGAAGCGGCTGTCAGAGGGTGAGTCAAGGAGCTGAGAGAGGGGGAAGCTATGTTCGGATTAGGACCTGTTGCGACGTTTCTGATCATCGTCGTTATCTTGCTTATCAGCGGAGTCAAAATCCTCAAGGAATACGAGCGGGGGGTAATCTTCAGGCTTGGACGTATGGTGGAGGCCCGAGGCCCCGGCATCATCTATGTCATCCCGCTGATCGAAAAAATGGTGCGCATCGACCTCCGCACGGTCACGATGGATGTACCGCCCCAGGATGTCATCACCAGAGACAATGTCTCTGTCAAAGTCAACGCGGTTCTCTATTTCAGGGTCTTGGACCCGAATCGGGCAATAAGGGAGGTAGAGAATTATCTCTACGCCACTTCTCAGCTGGCCCAGGTAACGCTCCGGAGCGTGTGCGGGCAGGGCGAGCTAGACGACCTTCTGTCCGCGAGGGAAAAGATCAATAGCCGCATTCAAGAGATCCTCGACGCCCAGACCGATCCTTGGGGCATCAAGGTGGTCCTGGTGGAGCTCAAGCATATCGACCTCCCTCAGGAGATGCAGCGTGCCATGGCCAAACAGGCAGAGGCGGAGCGGGAACGGCGCGCCAAGGTCATTCATGCCGATGGCGAATTTCAGGCCTCACAGAAGCTGGCGGACGCTGCCGAGGTTATCAGCAAGCACCCGATGGCCTTGCAACTCCGCTTCCTGCAGAGTCTGGTAGAGGTGGCTTCGGAAAAGAACTCTACCACAATTTTTCCGGTGCCCATCGACCTGTTGACGCCTTTTCTTAAGAAAAGCGAGACCTAGAATCATCTGCGGTTACGGCGTCGTCTCCTTCGGACCTGTCGGCTTTCTTTCAGAGGCTTCGCCTTCTCCCTATTGGTTCACCCTATGGAGCTCAAAGAGTTCATGTACGAACTCCCTCAATCTTTAATTGCTGCCTATCCTGCTCGGGATCGGGCGGCGGCGCGCCTTCTTGTCGTGGAGCTCGGCAGCGGCGAGTTTCGCCATCTAAGCTTTTCGGACCTGGGAAATTTTTTGCAGCCCGGCGACGTGCTGGTTTTGAACGACACCCGGGTTTTCCCCGCCCGGCTTCGGGGAAGAAAGGAAAGCGGGGGCAAGGCAGAGGTCCTTCTCTTGGAACCCTTTGATGAGCGTCGCAGCCTGTGGACCGCTCTGGTGGAGGCGGCCAAGAGTCCGCGGGTGGGGGGCCGGATCTTTTTTGCTGACGGTTTTTTCGCGGAGGTCGTTGGTGATCTGGGCAAAGGGCAATACGGGCTGAGGTTTCACTATCAGGGCGATTTCATGGAGTGGCTTGAGACGCAGGGCGAGCCTCCGCTGCCGCCGTACATTCAGCGGACTCGCGCCGTGGCGAGCACGGATTGGGAGCGCTACCAAACCGTCTATGCCTCCCATCCCGGGGCCGTGGCCGCTCCCACCGCCGGTTTTCACTTTACCCAACAGCTTCTAGGCGAGTTGGCGTCGAGTGGTGTGGAGCTGGCCTTCTTGACCCTGCATGTTGGGCCAGGAACGTTTCAGCCGGTGCGGGAGGAGGTGGTGGAGCATCACAGGATGGCGGGAGAGCGGTACAAGCTTGAAGCCGAGGAGGCGGAGAAAATCGAGCGGGCGAAGCGGATGGGGAAAAGGGTGATCGCAGTGGGTTCGACGACCACGCGCACCCTGGAGTGGATCGCCCTGCGAAAGGGAAGAATCGAGGCCGATGAAGGAATTGCGCGCCTCTTTATTCATCCCGGATACGCATTCCGCGTTATTGACGGGCTCCTCACCAATTTTCATCTGCCCGGCTCCACCCCGCTCGTCTTGGTTGCCGCCTTTGCTGGTTTAGGTTTAGTGCGGTCGGCGTATCAGGAAGCGGTGCGGATGCGCTACCGATTTTACAGCTACGGCGACGCCATGCTCATTCTTTGAAGAAGGCGAAAGGCGACAGGCGATGGGCGCGAGTTAAAATTCTTGGACTGTTGCCTCATGCCTCACGCCTGGTGCCTCGGCGTTTAAAGATGTTCAGTTTCACAGTTATCAAAAAAGATATTCACACACAGGCGCGTTTGGGCCGCCTGGAGACTGCGCACGGCGTCGTCGAGACGCCGGCCTTTATGCCCGTGGGGACCCAAGGAAGCGTGAAGGCTTTATCGCCGCGAGATCTCGAGGAGATCGGATGCCAGATCATGCTGGCCAATACTTATCACCTCTATCTTCGTCCAGGGGTGGAGGTCATTCGGGACCTCGGTGGCCTGCATCGCTTTATCGGGTGGAAACGGGTCGTTTTGACCGACAGCGGGGGATTTCAAGTGTTCAGTCTGGGAGGGCTCAGAAAGATCACCGAGGAAGGGGTCCACTTTCAATCGCACCTGGACGGCTCAAGCCATCTGCTGACCCCAGAGAAAGTGGTGGAGATCCAGCAAGAGCTGGGCAGCGATGTGGCCATGGTCCTGGATGAATGCATCCCGCATCCTGCAACCAAGGAATACGCTAAGGCCTCAACCGACCGGACCATGAGATGGGCCGAGCGCTCTCTCAAGGCACACCGAAGAAGCGACCAGGCACTGTTTGCGATCGTTCAGGGGGGTATGTACCGGGAACTGCGCTCGGCGTGCGTGGAGAGGCTGGCTCTGCTGCCCTTTGATGGCTATGCTGTGGGCGGGTTGGGAGTCGGCGAAGAGCCGTCCACCCTCCATGCGATCGGCGAGTTTACCGCCGGGTTTCTGCCCGAGCGTCGCCCCCGGTATCTCATGGGCGTGGGAAGGCCGGAGGATCTAATATTCGCCGTCGGCTGCGGTTACGACCTTTTCGACTGTGTCCTGCCGACCCGGAACGCTCGCAACGGCACCCTGTTCACCTCTCGGGGAAGGCTCAATATCAAGCGGGCCGAATTCCTCAAGGATCCGCGCCCGGTCGACGACTCGTGCGGATGTTACTGCTGCCGAAATTTTTCCCGCGCCTATTTGCGCCATCTCTATCATGCCGGGGAGATGCTGGCGGCACAACTTCACTCCCTCCACAACTTGTACTATTACCATGGCCTCATGGAGAGTTGTCGACGCGCTATCCGAGAAGAGGGCTTCCAGAATTGGGCGTCGCGACTCCGAAGCCAGGGTGCAGAAGCCGGGGGAGGGGAGGCTTCCGAATCCTGACGGCTGGATTTTGACTCATTGCGGGAGAGGAGAAAGATATGTGGGATGTAGCGTTCGCTCAAACTGCCCAGGGGCCTTCGGGGCCGAGCGCGTTGGTGAGTTTTGCCCCTCTCATCTTGGTCTTCGTGATTTTCTATTTGCTTTTGATCCGACCCCAGCAGAAAAAGGTCAAGGAGCACCGGGGGATGCTGGAGAAGCTCAAGAAAAATGACGAGGTGATGACCTCGGGCGGGATTTACGGTAAAGTGGTGGCGCTGAGCGATACGGTAGTCACCTTGGAGGTGGCTCCCAATGTGCGGGTTCGCGTGCACCGGCCGCAGATCGCTGAGATCGTGAAAGGAGAAAAGGCTTTAGCTAAGGAGCAAACCGGCTGAGGAGCCATGTTATGCAACGAGGTGTCTTCGTTCGAATCGTGATCTTTCTTGGGGCGGCCTTAGCCGCTCTGATCTATCTCGTCCCGTCACTCGTGGGCGAGGTCCCTTCCTGGTGGAGCAGTTTTCTTCCTGCGGAGCGTATCCATCTGGGGTTGGATCTCCAAGGCGGAAGCCACTTGATCCTTGAGGTGAAGGTGGAAAAGGCGGTGGAGAACACGGTGGAGCGCGTCAAAGGGGATCTTGACAACCTGCTCAAGGGGAAAAGCGTTTCCTATAGTGAAATGGTCCGCAAGGGCGCGGAGATTCAACTTAAGGTTCCGTCGGCGAGCGCGGACAAGGCGCGCGATCTCATCAAAAGCGAGTTTTCCAACCTGGTCGTGGTGAGTTCTCGCGCGGGTGGCGGCGGCCAGGAGCTCGTCCTGGCCCTCCATGAGCGGGAATTGCGCAATATCAGGGACTATGCCGTGGATCAATCGCTGGAAACTATCCGCAACCGTATTGATCAGTTCGGGGTGAGCGAGCCGATCATTCAACGTCGCGGTCGGCAAGACATTCTGGTGCAGCTGCCTGGCATTCAGGACCCCGAAAGGGCCAAAGAGATCATCGGTAAGACCGCTCTGCTCGAGTTCAAACTCGTGGACGAGGTCCACGACGTGGAGGAAGCCGTGCGCAAGGGTCCTCCGCCGGGAACCGAAATCCTTTACGGCTATAGCACGAGAAGCAACGGGGCAGCGGTGGAAAAGGTCCCCTATCTCCTCGATTCCCGCACCCTGATGACCGGTGAGTACATCGCAGATGCCCGGGTGCGCCCTGGCTCCGGGCTGGAAGGCCCCTACGTCGAGTTGATTCTGAGCTCGAGTGGGGCGAGGCTCTTTGAAAGAATTACCGGGGAGAATGTCAAGCGGCGCCTAGCCATTATTCTCGATAACCGTGTTTACTCAGCTCCCGTCATCCAGGAACGGATCGGAGGCGGCAGAGCGTCGATCACGGGAAGTTTTGACATGAAGGATGCGCGTGACTTGGCGATCGTGCTTCGGGCGGGGGCCCTTCCCGCGCCTGTTGAGATCGTCGAAGAACGGACCGTAGGGCCTTCCTTGGGCCGTGATTCGATCCGCCAGGGAGTGATCTCGTTTGTCGTGGGCAGCGCCCTGGTTGTCCTCTTTATGATTGCCTATTACAAAGAGGCGGGCTTGGTTGCCGATGTGGCGCTCGTTTTCAATGTCATCTTCTTGTTGGCTGTGCTGGCCGGTTTCAAGGCCGTTCTGACCCTGCCGGGCATCGCCGGGGTCGTGCTCACGATGGGTATGGCCGTCGATGCCAACGTGCTCATCAGCGAAAGGATCCGGGAAGAACTGCGAGCCGGGAGATCCCCCCGGGCTGCCGTGGAAGCCGGTTATGAGCGTGCCCTTCCTGCCATCCTCGACTCGAATATCACGACTTTCCTTTCCGGCCTGATCCTGTTCCAGTTCGGGACCGGCCCGGTCAAAGGATTCGCGGTGACGCTCTGCGTAGGAATCGTCACGACGGTGTTGACGGCTGTCTATTTGACCCGGGTCTATTACGACTACCGCATGGCGGCCCGGAGACTAGCGCGTATCAGCATCTAAAGGGTTGGTATGGAAATCATCAAGCCCGGAACGCAGATTCCATTTACTCGCTACCGTCGTCTTGCCCTGGCCATTTCGACGTTGGTGAACCTGGCGATTCTGGTTCTCCTGTTCATGAAGGGTCCCAACCTGGGAGTCGACTTTGCCGGCGGGACCACGGTCCACGTGAAATTTCAGCAAAAGGTTTCTATCCCCCAGGTCCGCCAGGCGCTCGGCCGTTCGGGTTTGGAGGATAGCACGATTCAGGACTTTGGCCAGGACGGCTCGAATGAATTTCTGATCCGTTTGGAAAAGACCTCGGTCCAGCTCGGGACGTTGGGGGAGGAGGTGCGCCGGAGTTTTTCCCAGCAATTTGGTGCGGACCGCTTCGAGATTCGCAGGATCGAGTCGGTGGGGCCGAAGGTGGGCAAGGATCTGCGCCAGAGGGGGCTTTTATCGGTGATCGTTGCCACGATTATGATGGGAATTTACATCTGGTTCCGCTTTGATCTGCGGTTCGGCTTGGGAGCCGTGATCGCGTTGATCCACGATGTATTGATCACGGTAGGCGCGCTGATGCTGGCCAATTACGAGTTCGATCTCACCATTGTGGCGGCACTCCTGACCATCGTCGGATTCTCCGTCAATGATACGGTGGTGGTCTGTGATCGAATCCGGGAGAATATGCGTAAGATTCGCCGAGAGAGCCTGGAGACGATCATCAACACCAGCATCAATGAAACCCTGAGTCGCACGATCCTCACAACAGGTACCGCTCTTTTGGTTCTCTTCGCACTCTTTTTTCTCGGAGGAGGAGTGATAAGGCCTTTTGCCTTTGCCCTTCTCGTGGGTTTTTTCTCCGGCGTTTATTCGACCATCTTTATCGCTAGCCCGGTGATTCTGTTATGGGAAATGGGGAAATCGCGAATAGCAAAAGCAAATGGCGAATAGCGAATGGCGAACAGTAAATGGCACTGGGAAACTGGCAGGCTTTCAAGCCTCCTAGCATTGACTATTCGCTATTCACTATCATGAAGAAGCGTTGGCTGTTGAGACAGGCTGATGCAGGCCTCGTAGCAGCTCTCTCCGAGAGGCTCGGACTCTCACCTTTGCTTGCCCAAATTCTATGCCATCGCGGTATCCAAAATCCTGATGCGGCGCAGCGCTTTCTCGCTCCGAGCCTGCGCAATGATCTTCCTTCGCCTTTCTTGATGGCGGGCATGGAGCAGGCGGTCGGTCGGATCGTCCCCGCCGTGGAGAAAAGCGAGCTCATCTGTATCTGGGGAGACTATGATGTCGACGGCACGACCGGAGCCGCCACGCTTGTGTCCTTTTTCAAAGGAATCGGTGTTGATCCCGTTTATTATATCCCCCATAGGATCGGCGAAGGGTATGGGCTCAACTCCGAGGCCCTTCGGCGGTTAAGCGCCCAGGGAGTTCGGGTGCTGGTCACCGTAGACTGTGGAGTCTCCAACTACGATGAGGTGGAACTGGCCCAGAGCCTCGGGATCGATGTCGTCGTCGTGGATCACCATGAGCCACCGGAGCCTTTGCCGCCGGCGGTTGCGATTCTTAACCCACACCGGTCGGATTGTTCTTTCCCTGACAAGGGGCTTTCGGCGGCAGGCTTGGCTTTCTATCTGGTCATCGGTCTTCGGTCGAAGCTGCGGGAAATCGGGTGGTTTAAATCTTCCGAGTCTCCCGATATTCGCCGCCACCTCGATTTGGTTACCCTCGGCACCATCGCGGATATGGTCCCTTTGAGGGGGATCAACCGAATTTTGGTGCGGCGGGGACTGGAGGAGCTGGGGAACTCGACACGCCTCGGCATCGTTGCGTTAAAAGCGGCGGCGGGCATTTCGACGGGCGCCTTAGGCGCGGGCCAGGTCGCGTTTCAACTCGGGCCACGGATCAACGCAGCCGGGAGGATGGACGCCGGCCTCAAGGTGGTAGAGATGCTGACGACGGAGTCCGAGGAAGTGGCCGCTCGCATCGCCCGGGAGCTGGATGAGCATAACCGCGAGCGCCAGGAGATGGAAAAGCAGGTCCTTGAGCAAGCCGTGTCCCGAGCCGAGGAGGGCGGGACCGTTGACGAGCGCTACTCCATCGTCGTGGGCCAAGACGGTTGGCATCCCGGGGTCTTGGGGATTGTTGCCTCCCGGCTGGTCGAGCGGTTTCATCGGCCTACGGTCGTGGTCGGTTTCCACCAGGGCGAGGGGAAAGGCTCGGCGCGGAGCATCCGCGGCTTTCATATGGTTGAGGGGCTGCGTCGGTGCGCGGGGTTGCTGGAGAAATTCGGCGGCCACGAATCGGCCGGGGGACTGAGCATCAAAGCCTCGAAGTTCCCGCTATTTGCCGCCCAGTTTGACGAGATCGTCAGAGCGTGTTTATCTCCCGAACACCTTACCCCGGTGCTTGAGATCGATGCGGAATTGGATTTTTCCGCCATCGACCTTTCGCTTGCGCGGGAGCTTGAAGCGCTGAAACCCTTTGGAATAGGGAATCCTGAGCCTCTTTTCATGACCCGGTCGGTCGAGGTCTCCGAGATCAGGGATTTTAACGGCGGCTGCCGCCTGCGGCTTCGCCGGGGCGGCCGTTCTCTCGGCGCGGTTGTCTTTGGCCGAGGTGAAAAATTTTCTGCGCGGCCGGGCGCGACGATCGACGTCGTTTACCGCCTGACCGAGAACCAGTGGAACGGCACCTCGACCGTCGAACTGCGCCTCGTGGATACCCGTCCCACGGTGACATTGCGTTAGCGAAAACCGTCTCGCTGGCGTTTCCGTTTCGATGAAGATCGCTCAGATTTCCAGTATCTACCTCTCGATTCCACCCAAGACCCACGGCGGGACGGAGTGGATCGTCTACTACCTGTGTCAGCATCTCACCCGCCGCGGCCACGAGGTAGAACTCTTTGCCTCCGGAGATTCAAAGGTGGATTGTCCGGTCCAGTCGGTTCTTTCGGTGGCCAGCCTTGATGACCCCAAGTCGACTTTTTATCTGGAGAAAGAGTTCGAGGCGCGCAATGCCTATCACCTCTACCGCCAGGCCGACCGTTTCGACATCATCCATGCCCATTGGCCAACCCTGGCCCCCTATTTCTCCGCCTTCACAAAGACACCAACCCTTCTCACTTACGCTTATATCGAAAGAGAGATCCACGAGTACTATCGCCGGAATTTCCCCGGTTGCGTTCCGGTCTGTATCAGCCGGGCGCAAGCCAGACAGCTTGGCGACGAGTCCCTGCCGGTCGTCTACAACGGCATCGACGTGGACGAAATTCCGTTTACGGAGGGTCCGGAGGACTATTTCATCATCGTGGGTCGGATGACTCCGGGGAAGGGCATCGCCGAAGGCATTCGAATTGCGAGAAGGGCGAGCATCAAACTGCTGATCGTCGGCAATGTGACCTCCCATCTACCCTGGAGCGAGGATTATTTCGCGAAGCAGGTGAAGCCCTACATCGATGGAAGCAGGGTCCGATATATCGAGCGGATGCCCCGTTCTCAACTCATGCAGGCGGTGAGCCGGGCTAGGGGCTTTCTCTTTCCCCTCCAGTGGGATGAGCCATTTGGTCTCGTGGTCACCGAGGCCATGGCTGCGGGGACGCCGGTGCTGGCGTATTCGAGAGGCTCGATGCCCGAACTGATCAAAGACGGAGAGACCGGTTATCTGGCGCGCAGTGAAGATGAAATGGTACAGGCCATGGGCTCTGTGGGGAAGATCAGCCGGAGGCGGTGCCGTGAGTGGGTGCGAGAACAGTTCTCGGTGGAGCGGATGGTGGATGGATACGAAAGGCTCTACCAACAGGCGGTAGGCGGTAGGCGGTAGGCGGAAGGCGGAAGGAAAGAGGTCTTTCGCGACTCCCTCATGCCTCACGGCTCACGCCTGTTGCCTTCTTTTTAATTGCAAATCATCAAATGGCAGTTATGTGGTAAGCGATTCATCAGCCCTTTAACGACGTGTCCCCGAAGCATGTGATAGAAAGCAGACCGCCTCGTTGCCCCGACCAAAACCGTGTCCACGCCGAGCTCTTTCGCGGCATTGGCGATTGCCTCAGCCGCGTTGTGGGAGATCGTCCATATCGGAATCATCTGGATGTCCTTGTCCCGTACCTCCTGCAGTGCGTGCCGTAAAGTCCTTATCCCCTCGTCGTTCGGCAGGTGCGGGGTTTCCCCATTGAAGAGGCCGGGCCACTCTTCCACGTAAACACAGTAGACGGCCGACTCCCCCTTGCCTTTGGCGCGGGTAATCCCCTCCAGAATTAGGCGCGGGCTTTCGCCGCGCAGCGCCAGGAGCGTGGAGGACGGGTAAAGGGCTTTGAGGTCCACCGCTTCGCCAAGAGTTACGAGTCCTTTTAATTCCTCCTCGACCAGATGTTCAGAGGCGCGGTACGCTCGGGCCTGGAGACGTTGGATCACGGGGATTTGGTGCAGCATTTCAATAAACCATCCTCGCCGCACTCCGACCGCCGTTAGCATCCCGATCACGGTTAACGTTCCGCCGAAGAGGGTCGCCAGCTCTTTCTCGACCAGATTGACCCCCCACGCGACGATGACGATCCCGGTTGTCAAGGTTCCGATTAGGAAGCCGAGGTCTCTTCGCCCAAGTCTCCACCGGATCACGTCGAGGCTGAGCGAAGAAAAGACAAACGCGCCGAGAAGTCCAAAGGCATACATGTCGCCGAGCACTGCCATTTTGCCTTGAGTCATCAGAATCACCAGAATCGGGATGGAGGTCGCAATCAGAATGGCGACGTGCGGAGTATTGAAGGCTGCGCTGCGCAGCGCGATGATCTTGGGCAGAAATCCCTGATTCGCCAGCGCCAAGAAGACGTGATAAGTCCCGATGATAGCGGTATTCGAGGCAAAGAGAAGCAGCGTTGAGGCGGTGAGAACGACTGCCCATTTGACGCCCAAGCCGCCGCTCAGCCAGCCAAGTTCGGAGATGAAGCGCTCGCTTTGTGTGGCCTTCACCTCGTCCGAAAGGAGCGAAATTGAAAGCGCTGAGAGAATAGGGGAGGTAAGGACTATGGTGATGATAACTGCGGTCATGGCGATGCGAGTCGTGCGCCGAAGGGGCAAGCGAATGGCCGGGCTAATCTGACTGATACTTTCTAAGCCGGAAAAGGCCAGCCATGCACTCCCAAAGCCCACAAGCAAATCGTATCCCCCAAGATTCTTGCCAGTGCCAAGATGATTTAAGGTCGCCTGCCATTGGCTCCCGTCCATGGAGTAAAGACTCGACCCGATCACGACGAAGTCTACGATGAGAGCGCCGCTCGCCATAACCAGGGCCACCGTGGCGCTTTCGCGGATGCCGATGATGTTCAGCACGGCCAGCATGATCACGCCGCCGCAGGCTAAAAGGACGACGTAATGGTCGAGCGTGGGGAACACGCTACCGACGTACTGAAAGCCCGAGACTGCAGAGATTGCCGTGGTCAGAAAATAATCGACGGTGATGAGCATTCCCCCAAAGCAGCCCCACATCGGTCCGAAGGCTTTGGTCGTGATCGTGACGACACCGCCGCCTTCGGGATTCCGCCATGAAATTTCGATGTATTTTAAGGCGAGCAGGATGAATCCGCCGGTCGTGAGCAGCACGAAGAAAGGCGTGGCGTCCTTGACGTGGCCGTAGAGTATGCCGGGGACGTAATAAACGGAAGTGCCGATATCGCAGAAGACGACCGCCCAGGCGAGGAGCCAGTTGAGCTGTCTTGTGTCCCTTGTCGGTCGCATAGGGGAAGGTTCGAATTTCGATGATAGGGTTGCCGCCAGCCGGGAGTCAAGGTCGTTCAGTAGAAACTGGGGGTCGACTCCTTCATCCTCTGGCTCGGGATTGCTACGCAGACCTCATAATAATGTCCCGCGAAGAATCATGGCCGCAACGCTAAAATAGATGACCAGGCCGGTGACGTCGACCAGGGTGGCAACGAAGGGGGCGGACGCGCTGGCCGGGTCGAGTTTAAACAGGCGCAGGAGCAAAGGGAGAAGCGAGCCAGCGATCGTTCCCCATAGGACAACGCCAACCAGGCTTAAGGCGACCGTAAGCGCGATCAGCAGCCAATGCTCGCCGTAAAGGTGAAAGAGGTTCTGCCAGAGGAGGATGCGGGCGAAGCCGATGGCGGCCAGTATAGAGCCCAGGGCGAGCCCGGTAAGGAGCTCGCGCCTGATCACCCGCCACCAATCCTGCAGCCTGACCTCTCCCAGGGCCATGGCCCGGACCACAAGGGTGGCGGCCTGGGAACCCGAGTTGCCGCCGCTGCTGATGATTAGAGGGACGAACAAAGCGAGAACCACCGCACGGGCGATCTCCGCCTCAAAATAGCCCATGGCTGTGGCGGTAAACGTCTCGCCCAAAAATAAAGCGGCCAGCCAGCCGCCTCGCTTTCGAATCATGCGAAGAAGCGGAATTTGAAGATAAGGTCCGTCCAGGGCCTCCGTACCACCGATCTTCTGAATGTCCTCGGTGGCCTCCTCCTGGACGACGTCGATGATATCGTCCACGGTGACGATGCCTTTGATGTGCCTTTCCTCATCGACAATCGGGATCATCATGAGATTATGGCGCGCGAAGAGGTGGCTCAGGGCCTCCTGGTCTAGATCCTCCGGAGCCGTTACCACGTCAGTCCGCATTACCTCGTGGATGAGCCGCTCGCCCGGGGTGGTAAGCAGATCCCGGAACGAAATCACTCCGAGCAGCCGCTCTTGGGGATCGACTACATAGGCATAGTACACAGCCTGCGTCCTGGAGCGGGCGTCTCTGCGAAGGTAACTGACCGCCTCGTTCACGCTCATATCGGGCCGGAGACGCGCATAGCGAGGGTTCATAAGACCTCCGGCCTCATCTTCCGCGTAGTCGAGAAGGCCTTTGACCTCGCTTCGGGTCTGGTCATCGAGTAGCGCGAGAAGACCGTCGCGCTCGTGGACGACGCTCTCCTGAATGACATCCGCGGCCTCGTCCGGGGGGAGCAGCCTGACCCACAAGCGGCGCTCTCCGGCTCGAAGCCCTTGGAGCACCTGAGCCTTGTCTTGTGCGTTAAGTTGGAGAAAAAACTCTTCCGCCTCTTGCCGTTGGAGAAGTTCGAAACCCTCCACGCGTTCGGCGGTCGAGAGCACCGGCCAGGCCTCGTAGAGTTCGTTAAGGGCGAAAGCTTTCTCGGCCATGGTTTTCCTCTGCTTGGTCTGGAAATAAAATCAAATGTTCAAAGACTCATTCCTCCCGCGACCAGACCCTTCGGGTGCGAACGGCTCTCCAGAACACGATGACCACCGTACCTGTGAAGGCGGCGATGAGGACAACATACTCCACTTTGCCAATGATGCGCTCTAATTTTGCCACGTGGGCGCCGAAGCCGTACCCAATAGCCAGCCCGGCACCCACGGCGAGCGGCACGTAGAGGACGGCACCCAGGATATTAGCAATGAAGAAGGGTAGGAACGGCAAACCGACCGTGCCAGCCAGGGGTCCAGCCAGGAAGCGGAGGCCGGGAAGGAAGCGTGCGCAAAACACTCCCGTAGGCCCGTAGCGCGCGACCAATTGCTGCATGGACTCGAATTTCTCCGCCTTCAGAAAGAGCCACTCACGGTACCTTTTCATGACCGCCTGCCCAAAGCGACGGCCGAGCCAATATCCGAGATTGTCGCCGCCGGCGGCGCTTACGATGCCGATGAATAGGACGGCGGGTAGCCACAGTTCCCCTTCCCACACGAGGTATCCGGCGAGCAGAAGGATCGCCTCCTCCGGGACAGGCACCCCCATGTTTCCGAGGACGACTGCGAGGAATATGGCGAGATATCCCCAGTGGCCAATTAGATCGCTAAGGCTCGGCATGATGCTTAATGGATGATACACGAGACTGGTCTTTGCCCAGTCTCATAACAGGGGATTTGCCGACAATCAACTAATGGATTAGCCCGACATCGGTGCCTCAGTGTCTCCAGGGCGAGTTTTTCAGCCTCGTTGGCGGCCCTTGCAATCTTTACCCGGATGGGTGATATGATAAAAAATGACGTTGAATTCTACTATGCTTCTTTCTCCGCAGTACATCCAGAAATTGGTCGAGAGCTGTCCTGACATCATCATTGCCGTGGACCGGCATGGGACCATCATTTTTTACAATGATGGGGCCAGACAAAACCTCGGTTTCAGCCAGGCTGAGATTTTGGGAAAGAGCGTCCTGGAGGTCTATCCTACCTGCGAAGAGGCTAAAAGAGTCATGGCGGCCATGCGCGAGGGGAAAGGCGGCGAGCGGGGGAGGATACGCAACTTCGAGACCACTTTCAAAACCAAGAGAGGAGAAGAGATCCCCGTCGCCATTTCCGCCTCGATCATTTACGATGACGCCCGCAGAGAGATCGGTTCGATCGGCTTTGCCAAGGACATTCGAGAGATCCGACATCGGGACAAGTTGGCCACTCTCGGCGAGATTGCCGTCGGTCTATCCCACGAAATCAACAATTCCCTTGAGGTCCTCGTGAACCATCTGAACTTGCTCCAGCAATACGTCGGTCGGGTTGCGACGGACGAGGACTACATCGTGGAATCCGAGCGGCTCGAATCAGTCGAGCAACAGCTCAGGAAGATCCAGGAGATCACCCTCCGGATCGGAGTGATGGCCGAGGAAGGGGAATACGGGACCAAAGAGTACCACGGTGGAAAGAGGATGGCCGACCTCGGTGTCAAGGGAGAGGTGAGCGCTGAAAAGGACGGGGAGAAAGAGGCCCGGTTGTCCTTGCGAGGGCTCCGTTTGCTGGTGGTCGACGATGACTTGGGGGTTTGTCAATCGCTGCGCGATCTCCTGCGGGAAGAGGAATGCGCCGTGGAAACCGCCTGCTCGGGAAGAGAAGCGATGGAATTGATGCAAACAAAAGAGTTCGACCTGATTCTGAGCGATGTAGTGATGCCGGATATGGACGGTTACGAGCTTTACGCCGCGGTCAAGAGCAAGGCGCCGGATTTGCCGGTCGTGCTCATGACGGCTTTTTATTACGACAAGGACCACGTGATCAAACGGAGTTGTCTCGATGGCCTGAAAGGCGTGATCTTCAAGAAGCCGATCGACCCCTCCAAGCTAAGAAAGATCATTCTCGAGAGGTGCCGCAGGCCTCTCTCAACTGAGCCAAGCAAGGAAGGCGACCGTTTGTGACCAAAGAGGAATACTACCGGCAGGGGATGGATTATTTTGCCGAGGAGAAGGTCGATGAGGCTATCCAGTCGTATCAAAAAGCTCTGAAGGAAGATCCAAGCTACGCCGACGCCTTACACGCCCTGGCAATGACTTACGCGGCCAAGGATATGCTGGACGAAGCCATCGAAGTCGGCAAGAAGTTAATCGAAGTGAGCCCGGAAGACGAACTCGCCTACACTAGCCTCTCCATATTTTATCAACGCAAAGGCATGATCGAAGAAGCCGAGCACATCGGCGCAAAGGCGAGGACCCTGGGTTGGAAGCGGCAGCTTCAGGAGAAGAAAGAGGCGGCCAAAGAATAAAAGCCCCTGTTCAGCAAAGAACAATCCCCGCTTGTTGGATAATCCCGCCCTCAGCGACACTTACGCCCGATGGCCGAGCCTCCATCCCAAGTAAAAGCGCTAGTAGATCGATTTGACCAGAACTTCGACTCCTACCAGAGCCAAGCGTATAACGGACTCAAGTCCGGCTGGAATTCATCAATCCCTTCTTCGAGACCCTGGGATGGGACGTGACCAACAAGGCCGGCTATGCCGAGCCCTACAAAGACGCCATCCACGAGGATGCCGTAAAGGTCGGCGGCGCGACCAAAGCACCAGTCTTCACAATTCTATTGAAGCAAATTGCCGTCACTTTCGTCTAAGGAGTCAGCCGATAGGTAGGGCAGAAGGGAATATGGAAGTTACTCCTTTAAAGGAGTGAAGGATCTGCCCGAGTATAGATCGGACTGTGGTTCGACAAGCTGCTCACCATCCTGAGGGGACTCGAAGGAAGGACGGGGGCCCGATTCTCTATCAGATGGAGTAGTCTGTCTGTGGGAATCGGGCTTTTTATTACCCCTCTCCCACTGGGAGAGGGCGAGGGTGAGGGCACCTGATTGACGAATCGACCAATGGGAGGTCGCCATGGAAGATTCCAAGGCAAAGGGTCTAATTGACTATCGACCCGGAGCAATCACTCCAGCTCCGCGACCGGCTGTGAACTTCTCTCCTTCTCCTGGCCCGCCAAAACCCAGGCTG
>JACPSF010000161.1 GCA_016193385.1 Deltaproteobacteria bacterium | reverse complement strand
CGGTCTGGCTCCGCTACCTCGCCCTGAAGGGGATCGACGAGAAGGCGTCCTTCAAGATCAGGAACATGGACACCGAGCAGATCCCGGCCGCCTTCGAGTCGAAGTCGGTCGAGGGGGGGATCGCGTGGGACCCGTTTGCGAGCGTGATCCTGGATAAGAAGCTGGGGCGCGCCATCCTGGGCCCGAAGGAGATCGCCGAGCCGTTGAAGGTGACCTACCCGTTCTTCGTGATGACGACCGACAACGTGATCAGGGGCAAGACGGAGACGGTCCAGCGATTCGCCAACGCCTGGGTGAAGACGCTGAAGTACATCCACGAGAACAAGGACGAGGTGGCGGAGGTCATGTCCGCCTTCTTCGCCCGCGAGGGCCTGAAGCTCCAGCCCAAGCTGATCCGCGACATGCTGGGCCGGTCGCACTTCGACCGCGCGGCCGTCTCCGACGCGGACATCGAGGATACGATGGCCAGCGCCCGCATCCAGTACGAGCAGAAGCGGCTGCGCAAGCTCCCGGACCTCCGGAAGGCGGTGGACAACAGCTTCGTGGAGCGGGCGCAGAGGGGCCGGTAGGGCGCCGCGGCGCGGGCCCGGCCGCGGGCGATGCGCGAGGAGGCGGGGGCCCGCCTCACAGGGGAGAATGTGACGGACAGCGTTCGTGGACCGGGCGCTGCGGTAGCAGGCCGCGCGGACCAGGGCCGGAGACCGGGTCGGGCCAGGGGATGAGGTCTCGGCAGTGCCATGGCGATAGAGAAGCCCGCTGACCTGGCCAGGGGGGTCGGGCCCATCACCGTGCGGGCCCGTGGCCGGGCCTACGCCACCGCGCTCTTCAACAACGTCTTCCCCCTGTTCCTGGTCCTGCTGCTCTGGGAGATCGTCGGCCGCCTGGAGGTCATCCACGTGGCCCTGTTCCCCCCGGTCACCGAGATCTTCGCCAAGATGTGGGAGCTCACGGTGGAGGGGATCTTCGTGCGCGACGTCCTGCACTCCCTCTGGCGGCTGCTCTTCAGCGTCCTCCTGGCCATGATCCTCGGCACGGTCGTGGGGCTGTTCATGGGCACCAACCGCTTCGTCGAGGCCATGACCATCCCGCCGCTGAACTTCTTCCTCTCCATCCCCGGGATCGCCGTCTTCCCCATCGTGATCCTGTGGTTCGGGCTCACGGAGAAGACCATCATCGTCACCCTGGCCTTCGAGGCCAGCCTCACGATCTGCCTGAACACGTGGAGCGGGGTGAAGGGGGTGGACAGCGCCCTCATCAACGCCGGGCGGGCCCTCGGCGCCACCGGCCCCAGGCTCTTCTACCGGGTGCTCGTGCCGGCCTCCCTGCCGGCGATCATCACCGGGTACCGCCTGGGCTTCTCGCGGGCCTGGCGGATCCTGGTGGCCGGCGAGATGCTGGCCTCCATCGGCACCGGCATCGGCTTCCGCATCTTCGAGGCCCGCGCCTTCCTGGCCTCCGACGTCATGTACGCGGGGGTCATCGTGATCGGAGTGCTCGGATTTCTCCTGGAGAGGGTGGCGCTGCGCTCCCTGGAAATCTTCACGGTGCAGCGCTGGGGAATGATCAGGGAGCTTTAGCCATGGCGACTCCCAAGCTCGTCGTCCGTAATCTTCGCAAGGTGTTTCAGATCGACGAGGGGTTCGGCAGGATCTCCCATCTCGTCGCCATCGACGGCGTCAACCTGGAGGTCGGCGCAGGAGAACTCGTCACCCTCATCGGCCCCAGCGGCTGCGGGAAGTCCACGCTGCTCATGATCCTGGCGGGCCTCTACGGCAAGACCTCCGGAGAGGTGTTGCTGGACGGAGTCCCCATCGACGCGCCGGGACTGGACCGAGGAGTGGTCTTTCAGGAATTCGCCCTGTTTCCCTGGCTTACCGTGCGCAACAACATCTGCTTCGGTCTCAAGATGAAGGGGATCCCAGCCTCCGAACACGATCGGATCGTGCAGCGCTATCTCAAGATGGTGAAGCTGGAAGAGTTCGGGAAGATCTTTCCCCACCGGCTCTCGGGGGGGATGAAGCAGCGCGTGGGAATTGCCCGCGCCCTGGCTTACTCCCCGGAACTGTTGCTCATGGACGAGCCTTTCGGGGCCCTGGATGCCCAGACCCGCACCAGCCTGCAGCAGATGCTGGTAGAGATCTGGGCCGAAACGAGAAAGACCATCCTCTTCGTGACCCACAGCGTGCGCGAAGCGGTTTACCTTTCCGACCGCATCGTGGTCTTGAGCCGCCGCCCGTCCAAAGTAAGGTCCATGATTGAAGTACAACTGCCGCGCCCGCGCCAGAGGCTCTCGGAGTCCTTCCTGCGCCACGAAGAGGAGTTGGAAGAGATCATCGCCCAGGAGCTTTCCGAGGAAAGCGTGGAAACAGGAGCCGGATCAAGGTGAGAGCATCTCTTCTGAAGCTTACACAGCCCGAAGCCGAGGCGATCCTCAAGCGCAGCGGCCTGGCGGTCATCCCCATGGGAAGCGTGGAACAGCACGGCCCGCATCTCCCTTGCGGGACGGACTACCTGGCCGCGCTGGCCATCGGTCAGCAGGTGGCGGAAAAGCTGGCCGGCCTCCTCCTCCCCTTCTGCCCGGTCGGAGTGACGCCGTTTCACATGTCCTTTGCCGGCACTCTCACCCTCAAGCCCCAGACCTTCATCGCCCTGATTGAAGACATCTGCGACAGCATCGTTAAGCACAGCGCCAAGAAAATCGTCTTTCTCAACTGGCACGAGGGGAACACCTCCGCCCTCAACCTGGCCGCGGTAAGCATGTGTACGTGGACAAACCCATTGCCCACACGATGGCGGATGCCAGGGCCATTGACCGGGGATGCCGTGAGGCCGGGGTCATCTTAGCGGTGGGACACAGCGCCCGCCGGCTCAAGGGCAGCCGCAAGATCAAGGAGATCATCGCTCAGGGGGGCGTGGGGAAGCTGGTCATGGCGGAGTGTAACTTCTCCAACGACCGCAGCTTGGAGCTCACCCCCGATAAGTGGCGCTGGTTCAAAGACAAGAGGCCCGGAGGGCCGTTGATCCAGCTCGCGGTCCATCACACCGATACCCTTCACTATCTCTTCGGGCCGGTCAAGACGGTCACGGCCATGGCCAAAAGGCTCTACACTCCCGCGGAGATTGAAGACGTGACCATGACCCTTCTGGAGATGGAGAGCGGGCAGCTCTGCTACATCGGCTCCAACTGGGCTTCCCAGGGGACCTTTTACACCTACGTCTACGGGATGGACGCCAACCTCTACTTCACGGTCGATTTCAATTTCTGGAGCCGATCCGATGTGGTCAACGAGCACAGCCACCTGGAGATCCAGCACAGGGGCTCCTCCGAACACAAGCCCATCCCTCTGGCGAGGGGGGATATGTTTCGCGAAGAGCTGGAGGAATTCGCCGAGTGCATTCGCAACAAAGGCCGACCCGAGGTTGGCGGGCCGGAGGCCGTTGCCGCTCTGGCAGTCGTTCACGCGGCGATCCGCTCCGCGCAGAGCGGCCGCACGGTGACCCTGAAGGAAATCCTGGAGGACCCCGGTGAGCGTTAGAAAGATCAACCAGAGCCGGGTCGCCCGCCGCAAGGCCCCCAGCCGATTCGTCCGCGAGCTGGTCTCCCACAAAAAGCTCGGTGCCAAAGGAATCTCGCTGCGGCTCGTGGAGGTGACACCGGTAAAGAAGGCGGGCCCCCGGCACCCGCACAGTCACCGGGGCATGGAAGAGGTGATCTATGTCCAGAAAGGCACGGGCAAGGCCTGGGTGGACGGCTCGGTGGCGAAGCTCACGCCCGGGGACACGTTTCTGATTCCCGCCGGCGTGCCTCACATGATGATCAACACCGGGCGGATGCCCCTCACCCTTCTCTGTGCTTTCTCCAAGGCCGATCCGGAAAATCGCTACAAAGAATACCCGGACATCAGCTTCTCAGGATAGACCCTGTGTTACCAATGAACATTAATTCTGCAGGTTTGAGATCCTTGGCGGATACGAAGAATTCGCCCTGATCCGAAAATAATGGGGACTCCGATTATTCACTCCGAGCGGGTGGTGCGGCGAGCGGGGGGCTCCCGCCGCCTGCAGCGGAAAGGGTTCCTCACGGGGGGATGAGTGGAGCGAGGACGGCGGGGGTGATCGCCGCGACAGGACCCGCAAGGATTACGGAAGGACAGGCCAACTTTTTTTGGATTGGAGTCGGAATAGGGTCGGGCAGGCACTCGAGGGGAATATCCCATTTCACTGTGTACATCCAAAATCCGCGGTAATGGCTGATATTTAAGGAGATTTCCAGTATTTACCGCTACAACACTAGATTCATCTCGGACGCGCAAACATCCGATTAAGACACAACCTAGTTGTCAAACCTAGGTTGACGGAGTCCGGGAGCAGATTTCTGTGCTAAAATTAAAACTAACGGATGGCTAAATGGCGAGGAGGCGCAATCCATGAAAGGAGGTGATAAGTGACTTTTATCTTTAAGGTTGCGCAAGGCGATCTGAACTTCCAGGCCAATTTTCCGGAGCCGGCGTTTGAACTTTTTCGTGATTCTCTGGGACTTCAGCGGCTGTTGTTTACAAAGCTTGCTCGACACAGGGTGCAATTGACTGACATACGAGTCGATCCCGGAAACGGAACCCTGGGCGACTATAGTCTCCTCAGCTATCTATTCAATTTCAGCGTATCCGTACGGATTCGGCTAGAGAGGGTTGAAATCCAGTCTTTCGATCTCGCACGAGTTGACGTTAACAAGCTTAACGAAGCAGGAGTGGATGTTCTTGAGGCGATCAGGAGCCATGTGCCCAGCCTCAGCTTTAAGACTCACGTGTTATCGGTTGGTCTACACGGGAAGTTGGAAGGGATATCAGTTCGGGAATTTCTCTCGAGATTCGTAACGAGTGGACCGAAAAATCTCGGGCCTTCAATCGGTAATGGAGCAGTCTTTTATTTCGGGCCCGATGCAGAACGGCTGATGTCGGCAGTCACAACAGATCTTTCAAGCTTAATAGATGGTGGCCTTTACGTTAAACTACATGTCATCTGGGATGCAAGCAAGGTTCCCATTGAGGGGCTTCCGGGAGTCGGAGACAAGTATCTCCGTGATGCCCTAACCCAACTTGACCTAGCCATTGAGGGAGTATGACGTAGGCATGCAACTTAATGTTGTTGGAGCCTTTAACGAGCCGCGCCCCGATTTCCGACCAACCTGGCCACAAGAAGTACTTAACCCTGAGCGGTCTTTTCCTAGAGAAAATATGATAGGGGGAAGAGAAGGGCGAGGGGCTATGTTCGCGAGTGCTCTGGCTGAGTCATCTCTCACAAGTGTTACGATTGTTTCCTTCGTGGCAGCAGGGGTGCGATCATTTATGGGGCAGAGAGATGCTTATCTCTCAGACACTTCCCTTATGAAAGTAATTTGTAGACCCCCACGAGATCCAATTGTCCTACAAGTGTTTCATCACGGGCAAACTATCGGTCTCAGAGCGCCACAAGCACTCAGCGGAGAGGAGACAAGGATCGGTGCTCGCCAACTCCCCTACGCTTCACTGATTCGGGCGCTCATTGAAAAGGACCAAATCTCTGCAGCCCGTAATGTGCTCAATGCCCTGCCTCTTGAATCTATAGACGCACGCCAGCTACAAGCGCTGAAGCGGGTACTGGCACTACCAAGAGTGACTACGCGGAGAACCGTAGATTTTGATCGCAACCGAGAATACCAATGGTTGCAAAGATACGGGTATGAGTACCGTGGTAAATGGGTCGCTGTTGACGAAGACCGTCTCATAGCAACGGGGGAATCCTTGCAGGAATTGCTTGACCAACTCAAAGGTCAAGAGCTGACTCGACGTCCTCTTATACACCACCTTTGGTAGCACCACATATGCTTAAACTGAACGGAGTTGATTTCACAAGTGGGCGTTCAAGATTTATTGACAGCTTACCGGGATCCGAAGAGGCTACTTCAAAGATATACGTAAAGATAATGCCCCACGATTTCGAGCATACAATACTCGATCAGTTGGACACAGGTTCACCCTGGTCAATTTTCGAACCTGAAGTCGCTGCTGCAATCGGCATTCTTAACGCTCAGGGAGAACAAGTCACTCTGAAAACGAGATTTGGGGACCAAACTGGGCATCTCGAGAGAATTTCGATCACTGTTTTGGCAGATGATGGTGACTCACTCGATGTTGATGCTACAGTATTCATTTCTGGGGATTGGCCTGCTGGCAATTTCCTTGGCTACACAGGGTTTCTTGAACGAATCCGTACTGGACTCGATCCTCAAGAGAATTTCTTCTACTTTGGTCCTGTTCCGAGTCAATAGAACCAGCAGACAAGTAGTGGCTGCCGGATGCGCTGGGCCGCATCGAGTACATCTATGATTAGAAAGGGACCTTGTGGACTAGATGGCCAGAACTATGCCCATCCGTTAGCAACTGGTGTCAAGTAACGTCTTGTGGTCATTGACATCCCGAGGCAGGGTCTCCATAATGGAGGCAAATGGGAGGAGCATATGGCCACGCTGAATATTAAGAGCGTCCCCGATTCCCTGTATAAAAAGCTCCGGGTACGCGCCAAGCGCGAACACCGCTCCGTGGCCCAGGAGGTTATTCACATCCTGGCCCAGGTTACGGAAGAGCCTCAACCCCTATCGATCCTTTCCCTGAAGGGCCTCGGTAAAGAGATCTGGCGTGGCGTGGAACCAGAGGAGCATGTAGATCGGGAGCGCAACTCGTGGGATTGATGGAGGACATTGGGAGTGGCCCGATCGGCCTCGACACGGTCGTGTTCATCTATTTCATTGAGGAGCATCCACGGTTCCTGTCTCTGATCGAACCCGTCTTCGCTACCATGGATGCGGGTTCCCTTGAGGGCGTCACGTCCGGCGTCACATTACTGGAAACGCTCGTTGTGCCGTTCCGCACCGGCAATGGCCTACTGGCTGAGCGCTACGAAGCGCTCCTCACCCGAAGCCGCGGGATCCGCTTGATCGATCTCGGCCGGTCCCTTCTGCGCGCCGCCGCACAACTCCGAGCTGTGACGGGAATCAAGACACCGGACGCTTTACAGGTTGCGGCTGCTCTCTCTGCGAATTGCTCGATCTACCTGACAAATGACCGTAAGCTCCCGCGCATCCCTGGACTGCGTG
>JACPSF010000479.1 GCA_016193385.1 Deltaproteobacteria bacterium | reverse complement strand
TTCGTGACGGTAGGCGGGAGCGATTTTTACGGCTGTGTGCCTTTTGCTCGTCGTCGCCCCGCCGATCAGGAGCGGCACGGTGAGCCCCCGCCGGTCCATTTCCCTGGCGACGTGAACCATCTCGTCCAGAGAAGGCGTGATGAGCCCGCTCAAGCCGATGATGTCGGCCTTTTCCTGGATCGCGGTCTCGATGATCTTATCGGCCGGGACCATCACGCCAAGGTCAATCACCTTGTAATTGTTGCAGCCCAGCACCACGCCGACGATGTTCTTTCCGATGTCGTGAACGTCCCCCTTGACGGTCGCAAAAACGAGCTTCGCCCGATGATTGCTCTCTGAGGAAGCCTTTCTTTCTCCCTCCATGTACGGCGTCAGGTAAGCCACTGCCTTTTTCATCACCCGGGCGCTCTTGACCACCTGCGGAAGAAACATCTTGCCCTCGCCAAACAGATCCCCGACGACGTTCATCCCCTCCATCAGAGGTCCCTCGATGATCTGCAGAGGACGGTTGTACTTCGGCAGCGCCTCCGCCAAATCTTCATCGATGTAATCGGAGATCCCCTTGATCACGCCGTGGGAAAGCCGGTGCTCAACGGGCTCGCCGCGCCAGCTCTCCTCCTCATCTTTGACTTTGCCCGTTCCCTTGACCTGCTCGGCAAACTCCAGCAGCCGCTCGGTAGCGTCCGGTCTTCGGTTAAACAAGACATCCTCGATCCGCTCCAGAAAGTCTTTCGGAATCTCTTCGTACAGCGTGAGCTGTCCCGCATTCACGATGCCCATGTCCATGCCGGCCTGAATCGCGTGATACAGAAAGGCCGCGTGCATCGATTCTCGAACCGCATCGTTGCCGCGAAAGGAGAACGAGAGGTTGCTCACCCCGCCGGAGATGTGACAGCGGGGAAAGAGCCGCCTCAGTTCCTTGGTGGCCTCGATGAAGTTGACGGCATAGTCGTTGTGCTCTTCGATCCCGGTGGCGACCACCAGGACGTTCGTGTCGAAGATAACGTCGCTTTCGTCGAAGCCGATCTCTTCGGTGAGGATCCGATGGGCCCGCTTACAGACCCGCACCCGCTCCTCCGCGCTCGTCGCCTGCTTTTCCTCGTCAAAGGCCATGACGACCACCGCCGCTCCGTAGCGCTTCACGAGACGCGCGCGGCGTTTGAACTCTTCTTCTCCCTCCTTCAGCGACAGCGAGTTGACCACCGGTTTTCCTTGAACGCATTTGAGGCCGGCTTCAATGACGTCAAAGTTGGAGCTGTCGATCATGATGGGCACTCGGGTGATCTCCGGATTGGCCGCCACGTGATGCAAAAATTCCGTCATCGCCCTGGCGGAATCGAGCATCCCCTCGTCCATGTTGACATCGATGATGTTCGCTCCTCCGTCCACCTGCGCCCGTGCGATCTCCAGAGCCTCTTCATATTTCCCTTCGCGGATCAGCCTCGCGAACCTGCGGGAACCAGCCACATTGGTGCGCTCCCCGATCATGATGAAGTTCGAATCGGGCCTGATGGTGAGCCGCTCAAGGCCGCTCAGGTGGGTAAGCCCGTCGGGCTCCGGAGGAATGCGCGGCCGCGCTCCTCGAATTGCCTCGGCGAGAGCGGCAATATGGTCCGGCGTCGTTCCGCAGCAGCCCCCGACCAAATTGAGCCATCCTTGTTCGGCCCACTCTGCCAATGCCCCGGCAAACTCCTCGGGTCCCATGTCGTAGGCGCCGAACTCGTTGGGCAAGCCAGCGTTGGGATAAGCAAAGGTAGGGAGAGGGGAAAGCCGGGAGAGCTCTCCCACGAACGGGCTCATTTGATGCGGCCCCAGCGCGCAGTTGATCCCCACCGCGGAAAGCTCGCCCTGCGAGATGGAAGTGAGAAAGGCCTCCAGGGTCTGGCCGGAAAGGGTGCGGCCGCTGCGGTCGGTGATCGTCGCCGAGGCGAGGACTGGCAGTCGAGTCCCCCGCTCCCCGAAGAGCATTGCGATCGCAAAGAGGCAAGCCTTCAGGTTAAGCGTATCGAAGCTCGTCTCGGGCAACAACAGATCCACTCCCCCATCAAGCAACCCGCGCGCCTGATCGTAGTACGCCCGCACCAGCTGATCGAAGGTTACCCCCCGGTAGGCCGGGTTGTTGACGTCCGGCGAGAGCGAGGCGGTGCGGTTCGTCGGTCCGATAGCGCCCGCGACAAACCGCGGCCTCTCGGGATTCTTCCGGGTCATGAGGTCGGCAGCCCGCCGCGCCACGGTGGCGGCGGCGACGTTGATGGTGTAGGCTTGCGTCTCCAGCCCGTAGTCGGAAAGGGAAATCGCGTTGGCGTTAAAGGAATTGGTTTCAATGATGTCCGACCCGATTTCCAGATAGTCGCGGTGGATTCTCTCAATCGCTTCGGGTTGGGTCAGGCACAGGAGATCATTGCATCCCTTCAACGGATGCGGATGATCCGCAAAGGGTCCTCCACGGAAATCGGTCTCATCCAGCTTAAGGGACTGGATCATGGTCCCCGTGCCTCCGTCGAGGAGCAGGATTCTCTCTGAGAGGTGCTGACGCAATGCCGGTTGAATCTCTCCCATAGCTACTTTTTCGCCGAGTGCCGATGGGCTGGCGGTCCGGGCACGATGCCTCGCGCGACAAAAATCTCTACCGGCCGTTTTCCGTTTCTGGTCATCTTCCCTCCGGCATAAGCGCCGGTGAGCTCGTATTCGACCTGGGGCACACCGCCCGCCCGAAGCCATGCCTCCACCGCTGATCGCTCAAACCCGAGCCAGCGATGGGCCATCTCTTCCCTCATCCATTCCTGTCCATGAGGCACGAGGTCGACGAGAATCACAGGGCCGCCTGGCCGCAAAATACGGCACAGCTCTAATACGGCTTTAGCGGGCTGCTCGAGAAAATGGAGCACCAACACACAGAAGGCGGCATCCACACTCCGGTCTTCCAGCGGAAGCTTTTCCGCATCCCCGAGACGGAACACGATATTTTGGCTCGCCCGTTCCCGGGCGACGCGGTTGGCCTGCCGGATCATCTCGCGGGAGAGATCAACGGCGATGACTTTCTTGGCCAATCGCGCCAGCTCCAAAGAGAGGCTCCCCGTCCCGCACCCGATATCTGCCACAGTCAGATTCGGCGGCACCAACTTCTCGATGGCCAAGGAGCTCACCCGGGCGTCGAAGTAATTCTTGCGAATCCGCTCCCAATCACCGGCGACGGACTCAAAGTAATTCCGCGAGCGTTGGATACGCCGGCGGCGGCACTCCCGCAGGCGCGCTTGATCCTCCTTGGCCGCCGGCAATTCCGCCAGGCGGCGCGCCAGGACTCGGAACAGCTCCCTGCTCTGGGCAGGCATGTCACGGCGCAATGAGAAATAAACATTGGTCCCCTCCTTGCGATCACGGACGAGGCCCGCATCACGCAAGATGGCCAAATTACGCGAGACCGAGGACTGCACGGCCTCAACGACCTCCCGGATCTCCCCTACCGTCAACTCATCCTCGGCTACAGCCGCCAGGACTCGGAGCCGCAGCGGATCGGCAAGCGCCTTAAGGGTGCGAATCAAATCCATAAGCCATCCCGCATATCTATCGAAATATATAGATATTTCGATGAAAGTTCAAGCACCCTTCAGAACTTTGCGCTCCCCGCCGCTTGGTGTTATAGCCCAATGGCATTATGGACGGCAAAAAACTCCTGGACACCATACGGAAGCGGCGCAGCGTGCGGGTTTACCGGTCCGGCAAGGTGAGCGATCGGCAATTGGAGATGATCCTGGAGGCGGCTCGCTGGGCCCCCTCGGGGGCGAATACACAGCCCTGGGAGTTCGTGGCGACTCGCGACCGCGCCAAGATGAAGCGCGTGCGGGAGATTTACGATAACGAATGGAAGCGGCACAAGCGCGAAGATCCGGTGCATTACAAAGGGCTCAAGAAAGACTACGTAGGAGACGTAAGCGTCCTGGTTCTTGCCTGCGGTGACCCGCGGACTATGGGAGTCTATTTGACCACCCGCCAACCAGGGGACCGGGAGAAACTCTTCCAGGCTAGCGTCGCCAACGCGGTTGAGCACATGATGCTCATGGCGGCGGGCCTGGGCCTGGGAACCGTCTGGGTTTCCGTGCGCGAAGAGGTCGAACCGGAACTGAGAGATCTCTTTCGGGTTCCCCGGCCCCTTCGCCTGCTGTGGGTCGTTCCCATCGGCCACGCCCGCAGCTGGCCCAGAGCCAAACCGCGCCGCCGGATCTCCGACTTCACACACTATGAATTCTATGATCCGAAGAAGTTGCGCCGGGAGATGGAGATTCGCTCCTGGCCAAAGGGGTAACGAGCGAGACCCTTCCCAGTTTCTTCCCCAAACCTAGGACAAAGGAGGCGGGAATATGAAACAAAAAATCGGCACTCTTCTTGAGGACAAGATTGTGCGGCGGGCCAAACGGCGGGCTGCCGAAGAGGGACGGCCCCTCCGCGATCTGATCCAGGACGCGCTTGTGCGATATCTCCGCAAAGACGCGGCGACGCCCAAGGAACGGAAGATGGCGTACCGCGTTTTTTGCGAACGACCCATGAAGATCCCCGCGAAACAACTTCGCCAGGTGTTCGAAGAAGATATGTGGGATCTATGAGCCTCGACGACATCCCCAGCGGGGAGCCCTGAGGAAGGACTCCCTCATCGCGGCGATGGCGCTACGAATGGAGGCGGATGCATTGGTCTCCGGCGACTCGCGGTTCCGGGTCGTCAAGGAACTGAAACTTCATGTGCCCACAGATGTTAAATTGCCCTCTTCGTCGTGAGCTCTCCTAAGAAGGCTTGAAGCGGGTTTGCACCGTCAAGTCCGCAACGGCCATGAAAACGTACTTCGAAAACCGGGAGTCCTGTGGATGGGTGACTTTGTTGATGACCTGCCAGGCGATCAACATCGCCATGACAACGGTTTTTCCCGAACCCGTGGCCATCTTGGAGCACAGGCGGCTGAATGCTCCCCCATCGGAGGGAATGTCGATGCCGACTTTGTCCGAAGCCGGGGCCTCCGTGAGCCAGATCAAGGTTTCAATCGCCTCAAGCTGGCAGAAAAAGAGGCGGTTCTCTCGCTCCTCGGGGTTATGCCAGTGCTCCAGCAGCCGTTTGGTAATCCCCGTGGCTCCGGGATAACCCGCTTCCCGCCACGCCTCCACCCGCGGGCGGATCTGGTTCACCAAAGGAATCGGGACGAAGATGCCCGAATCGTCAAAAGGCCTTGGAGGTTTGAGAGGCTATGACATACCCGGCCGGTCTCCTGCCTTCTTTTAGATCGAATGTCCGCGTCTCCCGGTCGTAGCTCCAGTATTACCGGGGCTCCTTGTAGGGGGAGTTGATGATCAGGTGGTCTATGGTGGCCTTGCCCATCACTCAATCTCGATGATTCTGAGACTCTCGATCCCCCGATCATCCACGATCTTTACGGCTACGCGGTTATGCTTCCCGGGCTCGAATGGAAGAGAGACCGTCCCTCGGTAAGCCTCGATCAGCTCTTCGTCGACTTCCGCTTTGAGGTTCTTTGCCAGCTTAGCCCAGCCTTCGTTCTCGCCCGCCATGGGAAAGAAAACCTGCTTGGGAAAAAGGCTTCGCCCGTCGTAATCGGTGTCCAAAAGCCAGATCGCGATTTTTTCGTTCCCGCCGGATTCAATCGTTCCTGTCTTCGTGTTGTAGTAGTCGAAACCCAGGACCTCGACTTTATATTTTCCTTTGTCCTTGCCGTCCTGGATTTTCGTGACCCGTATATCCGGCTGGCCGATGAGCCAGAAGCTTTCGTTGCTCGCCCGCTTTTTCTTGAGATCTTCCGTCAGCAGATCGGCGTTCATCTGTGCTTTCAGCAGGACGACCCCAGGCCATTCCGTCTCATCGATGTCCTTCGCAGCCTCCGGGTCGAACTGGAAAGCGGCGAAAACGACTATCTTCGGCTTGGGGACAAGCCTCTGTGCTTCTTCAATGGCAAGCTCGACCTGCTTCTGTTCAAGCGGAGCATGCTCCGGGCCAAAGGAGATGACGACCCTTTGCGGTTTTCCGTATATGCCCTCCGCATCCTTGACCCTGTCCGCGCCTTTGTCATTTGGCTTCGTCTCCGCTTCCGCGTGGAGCCACCTGGTTCCAGGCAAAGGCTCGACGCGAGAGAAAAGAATATACTGCCCTCGCTTTCCTCGGATGCCCGTTCTTAACAGCTCATCCCGCCATTCAGCTTGGCGCAAGGTCTCCCCAGACCGGGCGATGGAATCATCCGGCGGCGCCACTTTTTGCAATTCAGAGGGCACGGGGCTCCGACTCGGTCACATCTTCCTTTTGCATTAGCCTCGACTAGATTCCTCTTGACAGCCGTAACCCGATCCTTTAGATTTAAGGAAATGCAAGTGACGGAAATAGTGTCTAAATATGGGTCGGCATAAGCAGCTCAGACGGGAAGAGGTGCTAAGGGCGATCAACCAGGCGTTTATCAAACGTGGCGTGCCTCCGACCATCGAGGAGCTGCGGCGAGCCCTCCGTGTTGGTTCGACAAGAACAGTGTTGCGCTATCTGCGGTGGCTGGAGGAAGAGGGCGACATCGAGCGCTGGGCGGGTGCGCGCGGTCTGCGGCCATTGCGAAGCGATACCAGCTCCGTCCAAACGCGGGCTGTACCGGTAGTTGGTCAAGCCCCGGCTGGTCCGCTGTTGCTGGCCGAACAGAACGTTAATGGTTGGGTCCAGATGCCGAAGACAGTCGCGCGCCCTGGATCGGAGTACTTCCTCCTCCGGGTCCGAGGCAATTCCATGAACAAAGCGAAGGTGGCCGGGGAAAAGATTGAGGACGGCGATTTGGTTCTCGTTCGGCAACAAACGACGGCAAATGAGAGGGATATTGTGGTTGCTCTGATTGACGGCGAGGCAACAATCAAACGTTTCGCGCGAGGTCCGGGTTACTACGTCTTAAAGCCTGACTCCAGCAGCACCGAGCATCGTCCTATTGTTGTCGATCGAGAATTCCACATCCAGGGCATAGTCGTAAGGGTGCTGAAGCGAGGCTCGGTAATTATCGGTTAATTGATATCTTTAGCTAAATCCCTCGCCTTCTTCGGCGCAGAAAGAGTAGGTTCATAGATGGAGCTTACTGATTCACAGCTTGGTTACTTCGTGGATAACTGCTTAAAGCTTCCGAAAGGGAAGCGGAGTGAACTCCTCGGCCAGGTCGACAATCTGATCTCCGTCTTTACCGCAACGGCCAAGAAGGACCCCGTCATAAATATCAGGAAATTTCTTAAGACCGGGTCCTTGTGGAAAGGGACCGTTCTTCGCCCGCGAGGGAACTTTGGCGTCGATGCCGATATCGCGGTTTTCCTAAACACAGACGGGGCTAACGAGCTCGACTTGGCATCACTTCATCACCGCCTTCGTCTGCTTCTCTGCGCCGCATATCCCCAGAAAAAACCGGAAGACTTTACGGTACAGCCCCGAACGCTCGGCGTCGTCTTTCGAGTATCTGGTATGGACGTCGACCTCGTGCCGATCATTCCGATTGAGGGGCCAGGCGATTACGGCTGGCAGCCTTCCTCACAGGGTGACCCGCCGGTGAAGACGAGTGTAACCAAACAGTTAGAGTTCATCCGTGCCCGCAAGGACGGATACTTGCTATTTACTGCGCTGGTCAGACTTCTCAAATACTGGCGCAACCACCAGGAGCTCGATCAGACCCTTCGCTCATTTATGATCGATCTCATCGTATCTCATCTTCAGGATGCTGGAGGTACCCCTCCGTCCTTGGAGGACGGGCTCCTCAGGTTTTTTCTCTACGTGGCACAGTCCGAGCTTCGCGATCCCATTGTGTTCCGCGAGAATGGGAAAGTTACATCGCTGCCGAAAGACCCCGTCGTCATTCTCGACCCTGTCAATGCTGACAATAACGTTGCGCGCCGCCTGACGGACCTGGATCGAGGGGAAATCGTTACAAAGGCCACCGAAGCGTGGGAGAGACTGACCGCCGCTCGGAACAACAACTTCAAGGGTGAGACACTGGAATATTGGAAAGAGGTCTTCGGCCGCTCGTTCGTAATCGGGGAGTAGTGGCAATGACGATCGGTGAGACCTACAGCGAATCGATCACCCGCACCTATACGACAGCAGACGTCGGGAAGGTACTCGACTGCTTCGCGGCCGATCTCGACGGCATCGGTCAATCCACCGGGCTCGCTGCGCGAGACGAGACGAAGGCCATCGCTGCAGACGTCAAGCTAATGGCGCAAGCGGGCTATCTGTCGCTCGTGAGCGTCTATCTTGATGACCCGAACGGAAGGACGCTTCGCGCTGCTAACTATGAGGTCTCGACCGACGCGTGGTTGCTTACTGCCTCGCGACCAGGTAACTATCTCTGGCCGCGCCTGCCTGCGGGGCAACTCTTCATTCACGTGACGTACAGCGCGGTATGGTCGAATTTGCCTGAGCTGCAAAAGGAACGGTTTAGACAACGGCTCGGGGTTCAGTGGGGTTCAAAGGCGCTGGACACCTCCTTCCCGACGCTCAGCCGGGTTTTTGATCGAAACTACGTGAGTAATGGTTTTGGCCTCCAGAAAACGCTCTTCACGTAGGAGGGAGGCAGAAGTTGGATCCGATTGCAGCAGAGCTATTTGAACTTGAACTGGCATTGCCAAATGAACGGATACAGAAAAGCGGCAAACGCCTCATCGGGTTCGAAGCCCGCTATGACCGCATTCGACGAGACATGCAACTCCTATCGGATCCTGACAAGATCCGGGGATGGAGCAAACAGTTTTACGGGCATGATCTCCCACTCTGCGAGATTGTAGCGGACCGGTATCCCCTTCTCATCTTTGTTGGCGACGTCGGCACCGGGAAGACGGCGACAGCCGAAGCGGCGTGCGATCGGTTGGCACGCGAATCCGGCCGCGCCTCCATGCTGTTCAAGCTGAGTACCCGAGTGAGAGGTACAGGGAAGGTGGGCCAAATGAGCTCGCTCATCAACCAAGCGTTCGACATCATTACCCAGGAAGCGGGTAAGGCAAAATCTGCGTTCCTCATTATCGACGAGGCGGACTCCCTGTCTGCAGCGCGTGACGTGGGCCAGAGTCACCACGAGGACAAGGTCGCAGTGAACACGATCATCCAAAAGGTGGACGACGTGCGGAGGCTCGGTGGCCGGGTTCTCGTTATCCTGTGCACCAATCGAGGGCATGCTCTTGACGCGGCAGTGGTTCGAAGAGCGGCTCGTGTCGAGCGCTTCGAGCGTCCCGGTGCGTCCGAGCGTGAGCAGCTTATTCGCATGGATTATGAGGGCCTCGGGTTGAGCGAGGATACCGTCACGCAGCTCATCGACCTTACAGGCCCGCAGACGGAGCCGCGTCGGCTGGGCTTCACCTACTCTGACCTGCGGGCGCGCCTTCTGCCCGAAGCGTTGGGGCTTGCTTTTCCCGACAGGAAGCTCACGGAAGATGATCTCCTGACAGCTGCCCGTTCCGTCCAGCCGTCGCCAGCCGTGGAGGAGCCGTAATGGCTGTTGATGCACCGAAGCTAGCAGGTCGACGCATACAAATTGCGGGCAGCACCAACAAGACCACGGACGTGAATATCATTCGTTACGCCCACCGTGTAGTTGCTCAGGCAGCGCATGGGATTTTGTTAAATGGTGGAGGCCTTGTCCTTGCCGTTGGACGTGAACCGCGAGCCATCGAAGGGGACGCGAACTCGCCAAGCCTGATCTTTGATTGGACAGCGCTGGAGGCGGCGGCATCGGTGCTTCGGGACGGCACCGTGACTTGGCCGCTCTCCGCTGGCGCACCTATCGTTGTAGTGATGTCTGAGAAGGCCGAGTCGGCGATTCCTGACGCGCGGCGACAGCTATGGAAGCAGCTTTTAGAGAGTGGGGCGATACGCGTGGAATCCATCTTGCCGGGGTCCCGTGCAGCAGCTCTCATTCGTCAACGACAGGCCGAGTTTGGAGAAATTCTCGTTACGCTTGGCGGAGGCACTGGAGTGGAACACTTGACGGAACTCTATTTGCAGCGACGTAAGACAGCTATCCCTCTTGATTTGCCGCTCGGCGCCAGCAGGGGAGACGGGACAGGCGGTTCCGAGCGCTTGGCACGCGAAAGCCGGGCAGAACCTGAGCGTTTCCTCAGGATGCGGCGAGGCTTGGAGGACCGGGCTAACGCAGAACTTACGGGACTCGCGACACGAAAGGGAGCAGAGCCTGACGCAGAAATTGCCGGACGCTTACTTCGGCTGCTGACTATGATAGCTCCTCCGCGTGCGTTCTACGTGCGGCTCCTCAACAGGAAGCATGAACGCTTCCCCGTCGTGGAGGCGTTCTTTAGAAGCGTCGTGGACCCGGTGGTGAAGGCGGCTGGCTTTGAGCGTGTTGAAATGGGGACGGACAAGACGGAGCATGGTTTCATCAATGTTGGAATCTTCGACAGCCTTCACTTCGCGAGTGTTGCTGTCGTGGATCTGACTGCTAGCCGGTCCAACTGCTTCATTGAGTTAGGGTATGCGTTCGGACGATTCATGCGGGTCATAGTTACTGCCGAAGAAGGTACAAAGTTACCCTTTGATACGGACGCCATCCCGTGCCACTTCTGGAAGTCAATCTTGGGAGACGAGCTTCGACGAGAAGAGTTCAGCGCCTTTTGGAGGAAGAATATAGACAGACCGCCGCTCGTGTGTGCGGGGGTAGGATAACGCCGGATGTCGAACGAGACTTTCATATCGGTGGACATTGAGGCCTCCGGACCCGTGCCTGGGACCTATAGCATGCTCGCCCTCGGTGCATCGGTGGTCGGGAAAACCGATCAGCATTTCTACGCCGAGCTTGGACCCATAAGTGACGCTAGCGTCGCCACCGCGATGGCTGTGGTCGGTAGGACCCTAGAAGATTTCGGACAGTCTGGTCGTGACCCCGTTGACGTCATGTCAGAGTTTGGGGCTTGGGTCAGGGAAGTAAGCGGGAGCGGGAAGCCAGTCTTCGTTGGTTTCAATGCCGCCTTCGATTGGGCCTTCGTCAATTGGTACTTTGAAACTTTCCGGACAGAGAACCCCTTTGGAATTGGGGCTCTCGACATTAAGTCGTTCTACATGGGGATGTCTGGATGCACATGGCAGGAGACCCGTTCAAGCCGACTGCCGGATAAGTACCGGGGCAAAGCACCGCACACACACAATGCACTTTCCGACGCGGTTGAGCAGGCCAGCATTTTTGAAAGAATGGCGAGGGACGTTGGGATCATTAAATAGCAGAGAGTCGCCTGCCGTTAGGGGCTACAATCTCGACAATCCACCTAAACCGAAAGCCGCGACGAAACTAAATTTTCGAGGGCTTGGGGGGGCGTCCGACTTGATTCTTTTTGTCCTTGACGCTTATCCTCAATTTGCCCTATTTTACGTGAAAACAACTCGGCCAACGAAAAATTCGGTAAACTCTTGCCCAATGTCTAAAAGCAACGAACTGACAGAGCCCACAACAACCAAATTGTTCCACTCCACGAAGCTCGGGCGAATCTATCTTGGCGACGCTCTGGGACTGCTCTTGCGCTTCTGACCAAGGGGCCTGCGGGTAGCCTAATGCCGTGAAGCTTCACATAAGACCACTGAGAGCCGCGTTGGCTGAGGTTCTTCAATCGGCGAGTGAGGAACTCGTCATCGCTGCGCCTTATATCAAGCAAGTTGAAGCCAACTGGGTTTGTGACCGGTTGAGCGAGAACCGCTCTGATCAACGCTGCAGACTCCGCGTGCTAACTGATATACGGAGTGATAGCATTCTGACCGGTTTCCTGGATGTAGATGCTCTGGAGTTGTTTCACAAGCGGCGCACTCAGGCAGAAGTGGTATCTTTGCCTCGGTTACATGCCAAAGTTTACATAGCTGACACCTGTAGAGCCTTGCTTACCTCTGCGAATCTGACTCCAGCAGGACTCGACCACAACTTTGAGTATGGTATTTGCCTCGAGGACTCATCGCTCGTCTGCAAGGTAAAGAGCGACCTCGACGCATACGCTCGCCTCGGAAACGTAGTCGGCAAGACAGAACTGCAATCCCTCTTGGAAGTCGCACAAAGGCTCAAGAAGGAATATGAGGAGCTGACGAAGAGCACGAGTCGCAAACTAAAAGCAGATTTTAATCGGACACTCCGGCAAGCGCAAACCCGGTTTCTCAGCGCACAGGTGGGAAAACGTTCGGCCCAGAGCCTTTTCGCCGAGGCGATCCTCTATGCTTTGGCGCGAGGGCCTCTACCAACAGAGCAGCTTCACCCGAGGGTCCAGAGTTTATTGCCGGACTTGTGCGACGACACTGTTGAGTTGGTCATCAACGGGCAACGGTTCGGAAAGAGATGGAAGCACGCAGTTAGGAACGCTCAGCAATATCTGAAGCGGTCAGGAAAGATCGCGGTCGATGGGGAGAACTGGGTCATCGTGGACCCTCCGAGGAGGTGACCGTTGTTTTGGTGACGCGCTGTCTCTTGGCAGCTGCTCGGAAGGAGTAGAGGACTAATGTACTTCGACATTATCAAGCAGGCCACAAAGTGCACAGACGTGGAAGCGGAGCAAATTGAGGACTTGATGCGGAACGTCATCTTCAAGTCAGCGCTCGATTGGCAGACTCGCCAGGAACTCATAGATGCGGCAAAGTTGGCATTGGAAGTCATCAGGTATCGCGCGGGGCAAGACACAGCCAGCAGTTAAAATTAGACCTGGGAAGGCCCAGCGTCCGGCAGCGCTGAAAATGACGCGGTTTTCATGTCAAGTGGCCTGGTCAACTGCAGAAACGCAATAAGGATTCCGGCGCATTAGGTTCGTTACTGTCTCCTGTGAGAGCCCATCCACGGACACTTCGTGTCGCAACGGAAGACGGAGGGTTCACGGTGTGGGTTTACATCTGGACTGTGACGCATGGCGGTGCAACACGAAGCGAGGAAGAATATCGCATTCAAATGACCACAGTCCGACCGCCCTTAGCCTTGAAGCCCACTGGGCCGACTCTTCTTTTGGGTTGGTATCCAGATTTGAAGGTTTTCGCCGGGTTCGATATGGCTCGCCACCGGACCTTTTCGCCCGGCTCAAATTCCGTCCAGATTTCACTTTCGGCCCTCAGGGCGGCAAATAACTTTGGCTGGGGTTTCTACACAAATCAATACGGGGAAATTGCTGTTGCTTTCCGTCCTAGCGAATTTCTGAATTATGCATTGAACGCGACAATTCTTCACCGGCAAGGTCCACGTGCTGTAAGCCTTTTGACAAGGGTGGCGAGGTTAGAACAGGTCACTCAGCGTGAACTTGAGCGGGCGCCTGAGCCAAGGAGACGAGTTGTGGAGACCATTAGTCGCTTCGCACGAGCAGCAAACTTCCGTGACCAAGTCGTTTCGGCTTACGATAGTCGCTGTGCGGTTACGGGAATGCAACTTCGGCTAGTGGATGCGGCCCACATTCTACCAGTTGGTGCTGAGGGAAGTGTCGACACCGTGAACAACGGCCTTTCTCTTTCGCCGACCTATCACCGGGCCTTCGACCACGGGCTCATCTACCTGACTACGGATTGCCGAATGTGTCTCAACCCTGAGAAAGTCGATAGACTGCGGTCTCTCAATCTGGTTGGGGGCTTAGATCAATTTCGTCACTATCTTGACCGAGAAATATTCCTACCAGCAAATCCAAGACAGCGACCAAGTACTGAATTTATCCGTCGGGCCAATTCTTTTCGTGGCATCCGCCCGAGGAGCTAATTGGAATTTAAAGCGGGTCTTTTCACGTAACCCACAGCATGACCTCGGAGCGCTGTCTATCTCGCTGCGGCCATAAAGGCAGACCCCACTGATTGACCACCAGACAATATTCGGCAACGCGGATGCCGGGCTCGCTCGTGGCTTCTTCGAGATCCACTGCCTGGCCTGAGTAGCACGAAGTGCGTATCGAAGGGCCTGTCCTGAGTAGGCCCGTAGGGCCGTATCGAAGGGGCGAGAATCCGAGGACGCCGCGACATGACTCACCGCTTCTACTTGCCTGCGTGTACGCGCAAGCAGGTCGTATGGATGGCTTTCCCGCCGTAAAAGACCCCTTATCCCGCCTCCACATTGTTCAAAAACACTCCGTGTCGTGGGAGGGCGACCTTGTCTCGGCTTGCCTCCGACCATCATGCCGGGATCTTTATGCGCCGGCCAGACGGAGCTAATCCAAGCGAATTGGCTTCTCGCGCTTTCGGAATTCCGAAAGTCCGAAGGTTCACGTGGTGAACTCCGTCTCTTGGATGCGAGAGGGGAGCGGTCACGCCCCGCTGCATGGCGTGGAAGGCAACCTTCAACTTTGCTTGATGGTATACTGATGCTGCTGTCCGAGCAGGCAGACGACACTGCCAGGCCCATCGACAATCACTGCAAACAAACCGGTGATGTCACGGCCCAGCACGCTCATGTCGAGCGCTTCCAGTTCGGTGACAGCGGCATACTGGCCCCGGAACACCACCTTGCCAGCCTCCTCACGAGTGAGCCGAACCTGGATTTCGACGACGACCGAATCGGCCACACCCCCTACACCGCCGAGGCGAGCTTGAGTAACCACGGGTTGGAGACGGAGCGCCGCCAACACGGCCGCACTGAACACGGTGCGATCCGCGCCGGTATCAACTAGGAATTCCGCCCGCTGCCAGGTACCGTCGCCAGCCAGAATCTCGCCGCGGATTACGGGCCGCACGATGCC
>JACPSF010000478.1 GCA_016193385.1 Deltaproteobacteria bacterium | reverse complement strand
CGGCTTCATGAAAGGGATTCTCGAAAGATTCGGTCCGGATCGTATCTTTGATACGCCGATCTCAGAGGCCGGCTTCACGGGACTTGCCACAGGCGCTGCGATGGCCGGCATGCGCCCGCTGATCGAGTATCAGATTCCCTCGCTGGTCTTTGTTGCGTTCGACCAACTCGTGAACCAGGCCCAGAAGCTCCGCTACATGATGGGTGGCCAAGGCACGATTCCCGTCACGTATATCGTGCCGGCAGGCGCGCGCCGCGGTCTTGCTGGTCAGCATTCTGACCACCCGTACCCGCTGTTGATTCATATGGGGATGAAGGTGGTCATGCCCTCCACGCCGCGTGACGCGAAGGGTCTTCTCACGGCAGCAATGCGCGAGGACGATCCTGTTGTCGTGTTCGCCCCGGTGTCACTCCTCGGCGTCAAAGGGCCCGTACCCGAGGAAGACTACGTCATACCGCTCGGAAAGGCCGAGGTGAAGCGCGAAGGCACCGATATCACAGTCGTCGCTGTGGGACCACTCGTCCAGGAAGCGCTTGCGTGCGCCAAAACCCTCGCCAGCGAAGGCGTTTCGATAGAGGTCGTCGACCCGCGGTCCCTGCTTCCGCTCGACCGCGCCATGATCCTGGGATCTGTCAGGAAAACCGGACGCGTCATCATCTTCGACGATTCAAACCGGAGCTGCGGGTTCGCGGCCGAACTGTCCGCCGTGATTGCCGAGGAGGCGTGGGACGCGCTCCGCGGGCCGATACGACGGCTGACACGCGCGGACGTTCCCGTCCCATTCAGCACGCCGATCGAAACGTACGTGCTGCCGTCGCGTGACCGGCTGCTTGCCGGGTGTCGCGCGCTGCTAGGAGAGGCATAGGTCGTGCACGAGGTTCGTATTCCCAAGCTCGGTCTTGACACACTCGAGTGCGAGATTCGAGCCTGGCTCGTCAGGGTTGGCGAGCGCGTGAAACCCGGGACGCCACTGCTCGAGGTGGAAATGGAGAAAGCAGTGGTGACGATCGAGGCCGACGTTGGAGGAGTGCTGCGGGAGGTGCAGGCGCAGGCAGGCGAGACGGTTGCCGTTGGCGCAATTGTCGGGTTGATTGACAACTAATGGAACAAGGGTGACCCGTATGTTCCCTCACGCTGGGCTTCTTTTCCCTCTGGCTATGTCCAGCTTCACTGTGATCGTTCCCGCACTCAACGAAGAGGAAAACCTTCGCCCGGCGGTGGAGGCCATCCTGAAGGAGATCGGGCCCCGCGCGAGGTTTCTGGAGGTCCTTGTCTTCGACGATGCCTCCACGGACCGGACCGGCGAGATCGCCGACGAGCTTTCCCGTCAGGACGCACGGGTGTGCGTTTTCCACAACCCTCAACGGCTCAATATCGGGGGTATCTATAAGGCAGGGATCAAGGAGGCCCGAGGGGATTATGTCCTTTGGGTTCCCGGAGACAACGAGACCCGGCTGGACGAGATCGCGAAGGGGCTTGAATACCTTGATGGGGCCGACATCGTGGTCTTCTACGTGACGAATGACGAGGTCCGGGCCTGGCCCAGGCGCGTGCTCTCGCGCCTTTATGTCAGGATCGTCAACCTGCTGTTCGGCACCCGGTTTCGCTACACCAACAGCATGAACATCTTCCGCACAAATGTCGTTCGCAGAGTACCGATCGTGACAAACGGCTTTGCCTATCAGACCGAGGCATTGGTGAAGGCCGTCCGCTCGGGAGTTGACTTCGTCCAGGTAGGAATCAAAATCAAGGCCAGGGATTCCGGGACTTCCAAGGCCTTGACATGGAAGAACTTCGTCGCTGTAGCTGTTGCTCTTGGAAGGCTCTGGTGGGACTTGAAGGTGAAGGAGCGGCATCGCTATCGTCGCTCTGGGCGGCTGCTAGGGGTATTCTGATATGAGACCCCTCGTCTCGGCACTGCTGGCCTTTTCGTTCTTGAGCATCGCTCACATGGTGGTCTGGCGGATCCGGAGGCTTACCGGCCAGTACGTGGGCCTGTTAGCCTTGTGCCTCGCCGTACTGGTCGCCTCGCTGGCTAGTTTTTACGTCCTTGAGGCCGCTACCCCTACCTTGGTAAGTTTTGTCCCGGTCGCCCTCTCTGACTACGCTAAGTTCGTTCTGCTCTACACCGCGCTGGCCCTGATGTATATGACTACCTATTCCGCCGTTCAGGCTGACAACCCCCCATGACTATCCTGTTGCGGATAGAACAGGCAGGGCCAAAAGGCCTCGCCCTGGAAGAACTCATCGCTGCCTCAAACGACCAACTCTTGGTGCTGCCGCGGTTGGATGACCTGGTCACGGGCAAGCTGGTCAGCCTTCGGCAGGGCCGGTACGCCATCGGGCGCCGAGGGGTGTTGCTAGTGAAGACGCACATGTTTTGTCGGACGCTGCTGAAAAGGGGGAAGGGCGGGTAGGACGAATGGATCTCGCGACGGTCCTCTTCTTGCTGTCTCCGTTCCTCGGCCTCCTCGCCTGCATGTTTGTTCACGTCCTCGTATCCAGGACCGCGCCTGCGTTGCCCTGTATTCGCGGCGTCGTTAGCAGCCTACTCGGAGGCCTCGTGGTGGTCATCGGGATGGCACTGACGTTGGCAAGGCACGAGACCGCATGGACTGCCGCAGCAGATTGGTGGGGAGCGCTTCTTGTGTGCGTCATCACGTACCTGCGACTAGCCTAGTGCTATGTTATCGGCTTCTTTAACGTCGGGGAATCGGCGAGGCGCACTAGCAGGTTGCTGAAAAACTCATTTTTTTCTAACGCCGAGTCTTACAAACATGATACTATCCACGCAATCGAGCTGTACGGAGGGTTAAGCCATGCGTGGAGAAGATCGAAAACAGACCGGCATGTTCAGCTACATTTCTCCTGAGCAGCGAGTGCCGCAAGACCACCCGCTGAGAGCGATTCGGGCGATGACCGACGAGGCGCTGGAATCGCTGTCCAGAGAATTTGAGAAGCTTTACGCCCCGGTGGGGCGGCCTTCGATTGCCCCGGAGAAGCTTCTTAGGGCGCTGCTGTTGCAGGTGCTCTACACCGTGAGGAGCGAGCGGCTTTTGATGGAGCAGCTTGACTACAATCTTCTTTTCCGGTGGTTCGTCGGGCTCAACATGGACGATGGGGTGTGGGACCCCACCGTGTTTACTAAGAACCGGGAGCGTCTTTTGGAGGGAGATATCGCCCAGCGGTTCTTTGAGCAAGTGCTTTCGCAAGCACGGAAGAAGGGGTATCTGTCCGATGAGCACTTTACGGTGGATGGGACCCTCATTGAGGCCTGGGCCGGGCAGAAGAGTTTTAAGAGCAAAGACAAAGGAAGTGGATCTGGAGAGGGTGGCAAAAATCCAACTGTGGACTTTCACGGAGAGAAAAGAAGCAACGACACTCACCAGTCGAGCACCGACCCGGAGGCTAGGCTGTATAAGAAGGCCAAGGGGAAGGAGGCCAAGCTTGGTTACCTGGGGCATGTGCTGATGGAGAATCGAAACGGGTTGGTGGTGAACACCTGTCTTAACCAAGCCACCGGCACGGCGGAGCGAGAGGCAGCGCTGGGGATGTTGGATGAGATCCCCGGCAGTCATCGGGTGACGCTTGGAGGAGATAAGAACTACGATGTGAAGGACTTCGTCAAGGAGCTTAGAGTGATGAAGGTGAGCCCGCATGTGACCCAGAAGGAGCGGGGTACGGCCATTGATGGTCGCACGACCAGACACCCTGGATACGGAATTAGCCAGCGAAGGCGCAAGGTGGTAGAGGAGATCTTCGGATGGCTGAAGACCATAGGCTTGATGCGCAAGACCCGGCATCGAGGGGAGTTGTGAGTCGGGTGGATGTTTACCAATGGCCCGTAATGCCCCGACCGGAAGGTCGGGGATATAAGGGCCGGTTGCGAGTGGACAAAGGGATTTGCGATATGATAGCGGGCCAGTATGCTCAGGTGGACCGAACATGCGGTCTACGATTTGAAGTACCACTTGGTGTGGGCGCCGAAGTATCGCAAATCCCTGTTGGTGGGAGCTATTGAGAAGCGGTTGCGAGAGAT
>JACPSF010000477.1 GCA_016193385.1 Deltaproteobacteria bacterium | reverse complement strand
GCATGCTCGAGGATACCCGCGAGATCATGGGATATATCGCCACCGAGATCTCCACCGACACCTATCTCAACATCATGGACCAGTATTCCCCTGCGTGGAAGGTCAAGACCGCGGAAAAGTATGCCGCGATCGATCGCCGGATCACCCGCGCAGAGTTGCGAGAAGCTTTCCGGTGTGCGGAGCAAGTTGGCTTGTGGCGCTTCGATTCCCGCTGGCGGGTAACGGGGGAATCTCAGCTCTATTCTTTTCTTTAAAGCCTCGTCGCTCCTCGGCGAGGTAGGAGGAGAGTGCCATGAAACTATCCATCAAGTCCTTGACCATCAGTTTGGCCCTGCTATGGGGCCTGACTTTTTTGTTTGTTTCCTTCCTGGACTACCTATGGCCTCCCTACGGAAAGGCCTTTCTCGAGGTCATGAGCTCGGTCTATCCGGGGTACAAGGCCGCGGGGACGCTGGGCAGCGTGGTGGTTGGGACTCTCTACGCGCTTCTGGATGGCGCCGTCGGCGGCGCTCTGTTCGCCTGGCTTTACAACACTTTCACAGATTAGGGCAGGGCTTTCCTGGGGCGGGTAGCCCTCCAGGCCTCGCGTTACCTGTTTCCCTTGTAGAGACTGTCAATAAATCCGCTCTCGTCGAGCTCCCGGACAAAGCTCATATCGGCGAATTCTTCGGGTTTGGCGCTCCGGGCTTTGGGATCTCTTTCGCCTAGTTCGATGAGGGCCTCTTTGATCCCTTCGAGAGGCGGGTAAGGCTTCGCGGGTACAAGGCGGGAGAAAAAGTCGTAGCTGTCATCGACGACTTCGGGATCGTTGATGCGCATGTACTTGGCTATGACTCGTTTGCTGAAGTCGCTCTTGGTTTTGTAGACATAGATTCCGTCGACAAGCGCCCTCATGAATCTCCGCACGACCTCTCTTTTTTCCTTGAGGAGTGGGATGGCAGCGGCAATCGGGGTGTTGGGGTAAGCGCTGCCAAAATCTTCGGGTTCGGCTAAAATATTAAAGCGAAGTTTGCGTGCGAGGTTTGTTACGGGAGGTTGGGCCACAAGTCCGGCTACCTGACCGCTCTGCAGGGCAGCGAGCCGTGTAGGCTGACCGCCTGGTATCTGAATGACGGCGACGTCCCGGTCCGGCCTCAATCCCCATTTGACAAGGATCTTTCTTGTCGCGTAGTCCGAGTTGGAGCCAAAGCGGCTCACCGCCAATCTTTTTCCTTTTAGATCCTCTGAACGCTTCACATCGGGACTGACAATAAGGCTATAGGCAAGCACGTTGACGATGCCTGCGATAATTGTGACCTCGCCTCCTCTGAGCCGAGCTGCAATGGGCGCAGCGCCGCCGATCTGGGCAATGGGAATATCCCCTGACATGAGAGCCTGGGTCGCTTTGGAGCCTCCATCGAGGTAGATCAATGTCGCCTCAAGACCGTGCTTCTCGAAAAGGCCGGCCTCCTTTGTTATCCAGGGAACTGCCTGGGCGCCCGCGATGGCGCTCCAACCCAGAACAAGCTTTTCTGCGGCCAAACCTGAGGAGCTGAATAAAAGCGCGAGGACGAGTGAGATCATAGAGGGGGTTGCGAGCGAAACCCTGCATTGCTTAACCATGGATCTCTCCTTAATCACGGATATTCTGCACGAACCACTCCAACGGCAGGGGATGTCCCAGCCCTTTGGCCTTGGCTAGCTCGTAAGCCTTTCCGCCGACAGCGGCGAATTGCAAGCCCTGAGTTCCCTGATTATTGAGAAAGGTAATTTGCTTCTCCCCCGTCCGCCCGGCCCATCGGCCGGCCATGATATCCGGAACCGTTCCGATGTTGGGGTTGTCGATTTCCCGGGAGGGCGCAATGGGTATTTTCCTTTTTTCTCCCTCCGTGCCGGCGAAGTAACCAAACATGCCGTCGCTTCCCGTGGTGACGCCCTCGAGATTTCTTTCCGCCGGCAGCGTGGAAACTCCCAGGCGAGCGATCACGTCGGCCTTCTTCAGAACGTCCGGTCCGGCCTCGTTGTTACGGACATTGGTCACATGCATCCCTGGATCGAGCCACTCGGCCTTGATGACAGGGATGAGCGAGTCCGTTGTCATGGCCACGATATCCGCCCCTTTGAGCGCTTGTTCGGCTCGGTCCACCGGCTCGACTTCGATGTGGAGTTTCTCTTGCATTTCCCTCGCATAGGCTTCGCGGTTGTCTTTGGTGGGGCTGAAAACGCGGATGCGCTCGATCGGGCGGACGAGAGAGATAGCCTCCGCGTAGGTCCGCGCCATGCCGCCCGATCCCAGCATGCCGACGACTTTCGAATTTTGGCGCGAGAGGTATTTCGCCCCCAAGCCAGCGCACGCGCCGACGCGCATGTGCTGCAGGTAGCCGTCGTTCATGAGCGCGAGGGGCTCGGCGTTGCGCACGCTCAAAAGAAAAATCAGCCCGCAGTAAGTCCCGCGCTGCATGCAGTACTTATCTTCGGTGTGAAATTCCCCCTGTTGCTCCCACGCGAGCATGTCCGATTTCATGCGGATGGCAAAGACGCCCAGCTTGCGCGATGCCCCTTCCATCGTGCCCCAGCGGTAGTAATGCGGCTCTTGGGGAACGAAGAAGTCGATCCGCGGCCGGTAGGCGGCGCGCTGCTCGTTCAGCTCGCGATAGGCCTCTTCCATCGTTTCCAGAGATGTTCGCATATCCAGGACGGCTGCAATGTGCTCGTTGGTAAGGAAGATCATGGGCTTTGTCTCCTCGGTGAAATTCGGAGCCTTGACAGTCTGCTTTTGGCGTTGATATAGCCCTTTGACACGGGCATGTAAAGGACGCAGCCGGAATGCTGATCCTCAACAACGAAGAGATTGAATCCCTTCTCTCGGTGGAGCAGGCGCTGCGCTGGATGGAAAAGGCCTACCGGGAGCAGGCGGAAGGCAAGGCCGTCAACCGGCCGCGCACGGACCTCTATCTTCCATCCGCGTCGGAAGGAGGGGTCTATGTTTTTAAATCGATGGAGGGTGGGCTTCAGGAGTCGCGCGTCGTGGCCCTCCGCTTGAACTCGGATGTCATCCGCTGGGAGGAGCGGCAGGGCAGGGTCGTGAAAGAAAAGATGCCTGTGGCCCCGGGGAAAAAATGGGTCGGCCTGATTCTGCTTTTTTCCGCCGAGACCGGCGAGCCTTTAGCGGTCTGTCCAGACGGCGTGGTCCAGCGGTTCCGGGTTGCCGTCACGAGTGCCCTGGCGGCGCGGGAGATGGCGCGGCAGGATGCTTCGGTGCTCGGGATTTTCGGTTCGGGGTGGCAGGCGGGCGCTCACGTGCCGGCGATGTGCGCGGTGCGTAAGATGAGCCGGGTCCAGGTGTACAGCCCGACGGAAACCCATCGCAAGGCCTTCGCCCGGGAGATGGAAAAGGAGGTTGGGCTGCCCGTGATCTCGATGGAGCGGCCTGAAGACGCCGCGCGGGGCGCCGATATATTGGTCGCCGCGACCAATGCCATCTCAAGAGTGATCCCTCCCGAATGGGTACGCCCGGGGATCCATTTCACCTGCGTGAAAGACTGCGAATTGGGCGAGGAAACGATCCGCAAAGCGGATCGCCTGGCGATTCACGCGCGCAACTTCGCGCCGGAAAACTACATCGCCGGATTCGGGGATCAAAGAATCACGGCGCATGATCCCGTGGACTACTTGCGAGCAGGAAAGGGATCGGCGCCTTCGGCTCCCCGGCCTCCCTTTTGGCTGAGCGCCCCGGAGCTCAAAGATATCATAGGCGGGAAGGTCAAGGGGCGGGAATCTCCGCAGGAGGCGACCTGCTTCATCAACAATATCGGACTGGGGATTCAGTTCGCGGCGATCGGGAATGTGGTGTATGCGGAGGCGCGGGCGAAGGGGCTCGGTCGAGAAATCCCGACGGATTGGTTTTTGGAGAGCGTTCATCCATGAATCTAAACATAGGCCTGTATCTTCTTGCCGCAATTTTTTTAATCAACTCCAAGCCCGTGGCGGCGCAGGTTTCCGGTACGGCAAAACCTATCGAGGTAGTTCGTGCCAGCTATTCAGCGTTGGTTCCTTCGGGCGCTCCTTTTTGGATCGGGAAAGAGCTTGGGCTGTTTGAGAAAGAGGGGCTTAGAGTCGATCTCATTTACATCAACTCCGCCAGCCGCGTGATGGCGGCGATGTTTTCCGGGGAAATTCAGGTTTCGCTGGCCGGCGTGAGTTCGGTTGTCTCTGCTTATGCCCGGGGGGGCGACACCGTGGCCATTGCAGGGGCTGTCAATAAAATCAACGTTTCGATCTATGCGTTGCCCGAAATTCGCGGGCCCGACGACCTCAAGGGAAAGAAGCTTGGGATCACTCGATTCGGCGGACTCTACGATGTTGCCGCTCAGTATGCCCTTAAGAAATGGGGGCTCCAACCGGGCAGAGACGTTGTCTTGATTCAGATCGGGGATATCCCCTCGATTATGGCTGCTCTGGCTGGAAACTCGATTCAGGCCGCCACCCTGCAGCCTCCTTTTACGATCAGGGCAGCGCAGATCGGCTACCGGGAATTGATGGACCTTTCCAAGGCGGGCCTCGAATACCAGAACACGGCTGTGATTTCGACCCGCTCGGTCTTGAGAAAATCGCCTGATACTTTCCGAAAATTCATCCGCGCTTACTCCGGCGCCTTGGCGGTTTTTCACACTCAACGGGAGACGACTTTGAAAGTTATGGCCAAGTTCTTGAAGGGAATAGATCCAGTGGTGCTGGAGAAGAGTTATGATGCCTATCGGGAATGGGTTCCGGAAATTCCTTACATCAACCATGCAGGCATGGAAACCGTTATCGCGATGACGCCCGGCGCAGACAGAGGCAGGGGAGTTAAGGCTGCGGATATCGTAGATGAGACCTTCGTGAAAGAATTGGACCGGCAGGGTTTCTATCGTGCCCTCTATCAAAGGTAGTAGAGGCGTAACCGGTTGGCGAGGTATCTCTTATGCTATTAATCACGGACGACATCGCGGGGCAGGTTCTCAACATGGCCGATTGCATGGAGGCCATGGAGCGCGCTTTTGCCGAAGAGGCGAGGGGAATTGCGGTCAATCGGCCGCGCACGCGCTACAAGGTTCCGCCCGATCTGGACAAGCCGGGCTACATGGCCAACATCATCGCCGGAGCGGTGCCCAGCTCGGGCGTGGCCGCGCTTCGCTACGACTCGACCATTGTCCGGGAACACGTCGTGGCCGGGAGAAAGCGGATGGACTTTCCCTCGCCGAAGAAACGGAGCTGGGGGTTTGTTCTTCTCTTCAGCCTGGAGACCGGCGAGCCTTTAGCCTTGATTCATGATTTTAGTCTTTCACCAATCCGCGTCGGCGCGACCACCGGCGTAGCCCACAAGGCTCTCGCCAAAAAAGATGCGAGAGTCGTCGGCTTGTTCGGCTCGGGCAACGAGGCGCGCCGGAACTTAGAGGCGATCTGCCTGGTGCGGAAGATCGAACGGGTGAAAGTTTACAGTCCCAGCCGTGAACATCGGGAGAAATTCGCCGAGGAGATGACGGAAATGCTGGATGTCGAAGTCCAGCCCGTGGCCAACGCGGAAGCGGTTATCAAGGGATCGGATATCGTCATGAGCGCGACTAATTCGTCAGAGCCGGTCTTCGATGGCAACTGGCTCGAGCCCGGTCAGGTCGTGACCACGATCGCCAACACCGACGGCGTCCACAGGCGCACGGAAGCGGACCCGGCGACCATGATCCGCAGTGACCTGATTGTCCTCAATAACAAAGAAACCGCGATTCAGAACCAGCAAAGAGAACTTCTCGACCTCATCGACGACGGAAAGATCGGCTGGGAGAAGGTGTGTGAATTAGGTCAGGTCCTCGCCGGCAGCCATCCGGGGCGGGCCAGCGATCGGCAGATTATCTATTATAAAAGCAATACCGGAGTGGGTATCCAGTTCGCGGCTGCCGGCGCTCTGATCTATGAGGCCTGCAAGAAGCAGGGACTCGGAAAGGAACTCCCCTCGGAATGGTTCGGCGCCGATCTCAGCGAATGGATGGATAAGGGATTTTATCCCTCCCCTTAAGAGAAGGAACAGGGTATGTCTAGAGACAAATTGCCGATTCTACCCACGAGCGTCGTTGGCAGCCATGGGCGTCCCGGCTGGCTTTACGTTTTTCGGGAGGCCACCGCTGGCCGGGAGCTGGGCTCGATCGACATTCAAGAAGTGGGGGATGACGCGGTACGGCTCGCCATCCTGGACCAGCTAGAGGCCGGCATCGATGTCATCAGCGACGGTGAGATGCGGCGGACAATGGGGTATTACCGGGGCTACATGGCCCGGTTCAGGAACGTTACACCTGCCAAAGAGCCGCCGCTTCGCCAGCTCGGAGCCATCCACTATGACTTCATCCGGAGACACGATGTGGTCGGTCCGATCGGCGCGCCAGAAGGGTTAGGGATTGTCGACGAGTTCAAGTTCCTGAAACGGCATACGACGAAACCGACCAAAGCCACCTGTGCCGGACCCCTCAACTTCGCGCGCGAGTGCAACATCATCGCCCATTACAAGAGCCTGTTCGACCTGGCCTATGACTTCGCCAAGATCATCAACGCCGAGTTGAAAGGTTTGGCCGCGGCCGGAGCCGATTTCATCCAAGTAGACGAGCCTTCCTATGTGCACGTGAAAGAGGAGCCGACGGAAATGGCCAAGCTCTTCAATGCCACCGTCGAAGGAGTCAAGGCCAAGGTGGCGCTCCACGTATGCTTTGGCACGCACGCGGGGCGGCCAAGGATGACCAGGCGCACTTACCGCCAGCTATTCCCAAAGATTCTCGAGGCCAGGGCCGACCAGTTCGTCTTCGAGTTCGCCAACCGACAGATGTCGGAGGTCGAGCTGTGGAAGGAATTTTCCGTGGATCGGGAGATCGGCCTCGGCGTAGTTGACGTCAAGGCCTATGAAATCGAGACTCCTGAGGATGTCGCCGATCGCATCCGCGCGGCCCTCAAGCACATCCCGGCGGAGAAGATGTGGATCAACCCCGACTGTGGCATGGGGCAGAGCCCGCGCTGGATCTGCGTGGAAAAGCTCAAGGCGATGGTCACGGGCACCCGCATCGTGCGGCACGAACTAGGATTTAAAGACTAAAAGGGATGAGGGATCTCTCCGGCCGGGACAGTCACAAAACCGGCAATATTGGTTCGCATCCATAACCTGAGATAGCTTTGCTAACATATTGAAATTACATAAAAACCGATTCACAATCAAAAAGGCAGCCGGCGTACTATAGTGACGTAGCGCTGAAATAGGCTGATCAGTTAGACCTCAGATGATTCTTGCGTTTGGAATTCTCCTTGCAGTTCTGGCTGTTTCGCTCTGGGTTTATTTTCGCTTCAGGCCTGCCGGCGCCGAGGTTCACAAAGTTCGCACATATGACGTTTTTGTTGTCGGGTGCACCGTGGTATTGTGCATCGCGGTTACCGTTTATTTCCGGAACGAGATGGTTCCCGGGCCTGATTCCGCGTGGTGGCCTGTGGTCACGGCAATTTACTGGCTGGTGATATTCCCGATTTCTCTTATGGTCGGGGGAATAATTCGGTATGCAATCTTTTCACGTTCTTCAGCGCGATCCGAGAGATAGAAACTTCGCTCCTCGGTTTTTACGTGACGAACGGAGAAAGCTATCGTCTGCCCTAACGGACAGCCCTTTTCGTCCCAGGGATATCCTCCCGTAAAGCAAGGCGTTGACCAGCAGTCTCTCCGTCGCACCGGGCTTCCGCCGGGAATCTGAAGCCGCGTAATGATTCGTGCTGTTTTTTGAGGAATGGGGATAGAACGAAGCCCAGCAATGTGGTATTTACGAATTGAAACTATGAGACTCAGAGGATTTCGGAAACTATCGATGGCCTGCGCTGCAGGCCTGGCGTTAATCGTGATCGCAACCGTAATTTCGAAGGCGGCCGCGGCCGGCCCGACGGTCACTGTCTACAAGAGCCCGACCTGAGGGTGTTGCGTTGGGTGGGTGGGTCACCTGCGAGAGAGCGGATTTAGCATCAAAACCAATGAGATGACGGACTCTCAGCTCGACTCGATCAGGCAAAAGTACGGCGTGCCCCGCTCGCTCCAGTCATGCCATACCGGGATTGTGGAAGGCTATGTGATCGAGGGCCACGTTCCAGCGCAGCTCGTGCTTCGTCTGTTAAAGGAGAAGCCGGCCATGGCAGGGCTCGCGGTGCCAGGAATGCCGGCAGGCTCGCCGGGGATGGAAGGTCCCAGCCGGGAGTCTTACGATGTCTATTCTTTTGATCGAAGGGGCCGGGTGCAGCTTTACGTGCGTGTTAGCCCCTGAATGCTTGGCGGCGACGAGGGTACGGTTGATTCGGTGTTGGGTCATTTTGAGAGTTGCGAGCCAATGCATAACAGGAATGGAGATTCTTCCCCTTCGCGGAGCCAGCCCTTGAGGCCCGCTCAGGGCCGAAGGGCTCACAATGACACTATTGAGGCTTGACATCCAGAATCCTTCGACTGTCATCCTGAACGAAGTGAAGGATCTCAGGATAAACTCCGTGAAGGATCGCTTGCAAGATGACCTATAGTGACGG
>JACPSF010000476.1 GCA_016193385.1 Deltaproteobacteria bacterium | reverse complement strand
GCCAGGCGCGCCCGTTGGAGATCAGATCCAGGCTCGACCACTGTTGGGCGAAAAGAACGGGATGGCGGTGCACGAAGGTCGCCATGCACCCCACCGCCAGGCGCACTTTCGTCGTGACCGCAGCCAGCGCGGACAGCAGGGTTACCGACTCCAACCGGGGCTTGGCCAGCAGGCTGTCGCCAACCCAGACCGCCTCAAAGACTCCCGAGGCTTCTGCGTGCTCAGCCATGCGCAGTAGCGCGTCGGCCTTGATCGCTCCGATAATGACCGCGCGGTTCGCTAAGGTGAGTCCGAAGGTTTGATTCATAATCGCTTCTTCGCTCGCGTTATGGTTCCAAGACAGCGCTTATCCTATAAGCGTCTCAGCCCGCGGGACCGGACTTGAGCCAGACACGATAGCCGTTGCTGGGGTAGTTGATCGCGTCGATCTCCAGTCTTCTCAGCTCCGGCATCACCTTGTCGACAAACAGGCGGAGTGACTTCATGACCTTATCGTGCTCGAGGGCGCCGAAGGTAAGCTCCCCGAGGAAACAGTCCGCGCCCGCCTGTGTCGCAATCTCCCGAATCTGCCCTATGACCGTGTCCGGGGAGCCGCAGATAAAAGAATTTTCCTTAATTGCGGAATCGACGTCAAGGAGCTGCTTTTTTCGCTCTTCTCGGGTAACCATGGCGAGATTTTCGTTGGCGTAGCCGCCGTAAGCCCTGCCGCCGCCGACCCGGTGCCAGAAATAAATCCAGTGGTCCCTGGATTCTTCGTATGCCCGCTTGTCCGTCTCGCCCACATAGATTTCTCGCATGAGGGCGACATGTGGCGCCGGGCCGCTCGGCTTGACCTTGTGGTGGACCTCCCGGAAGTAGTCGAAGATTTCGCGCACGACCGGCATTGGAGGCGGGCACCACTGGACCGTACTCATCCCTTCCGTAGCCGCAGCCTCGACGGATTCCCGGCTCCGCGTCGGTATCCAAAGCGGAGGATGGGGGTTTTGCACCAGCGGGATGTTCAGCTCGGCGTTCTGGACCTTGAAGAATTTGCCCTCATAGCTGTACTGGGGATTGGCCCACATTCCTTTCATGATCCTGTAGGCTTCCCACATAATTTCATTCTTGTTTTCCCAGGACGCATTGTAGGCCCCGAACGCGTATTTGCCGATCCCGCTTCCGATGCCGCAGTCGAACCGGCCGTTCGTCATGTTGTCCAGCATGGCGACTTCCTCGGCCACGCGAACCGGATGCCACAGGGGAAGTACGTAGACCAGCGGCCCCAGACGGATCTTTTTCGTTCGCTGGGAAGCAGCCGCAATCCAGGCACCCGGACTCGAACATTCGGCAAATCCGAGGTCGAAGTGGTGCTCGGCGACAAAGTAGTAATCCATGCCCGCCTGGTCGATAAACTCAACAATCTCGAGATGGCGGGCGTACAGGTCCTGGTAGGAGAGCTCAGGACGATCATTTTTCTGCATGTGATCGAAAATGCCGATCTTCATGAGAGCTTCTTTTATGACAACTCCGCCTTGGGTGCAAGTGCTGGATTAGCCGTACGGCATGGGTCCTGATGATGCCGGTATTCGCCTGCGGCCTTCTTCGTTCATCCCTACGTTTTCATAATTCACCCTTGTCTTTCCCCCTGTCGCCTCGCGCCTTCGACTTGCCGTTTGCTGAGGAAGCCAGTAGAGTTGGCTAGATGCCAGGTGAGGCGACGGCAGATGCGGTTGGAGTTATCCGAAAAAGGATACGTCAAGATCAGTTCCGTTTATCCAAGCATGCTACGAGGCGGATGGATCTGCGGGGGCGAACGCTGGCGAACATTCGACGAGTCATTCTTTCAGGAGAGGTGGTTCGTGAGTATCCAGACGAAAAGCCTTATCCGGAATATCTTTTTCTTGGCTACCCCCGTGGAGGCAACGATCCTTGTTATGTAGTTGTAGCAAGTAACGATGAAACTATAGTTGTGACTGTCCATGACTATGATCCTGAGGTGTATGAACCGGATCACAGGACGAGGAGAAAAACACAATGAAGTGCGTATTTTGTAGGGAAGGCAAAACCCGGCCTCAGAAAGTCACGGTGGAACGGCACAACCGGGCCGGGGAGCCCATTGCGGTCATCCGCAACTTTCCAGCTGAGGTCTGCCAGGTCTGCGGGGAGGAGTACTATTTAGCGAAGGACTTGCGGAAAGCTGAGCGTTTGCTTGCCAAGTCCCCGGTCAAGGTGGCTAGAGTCCCTGTCTATGATCTGCACCCGTAAAATGAAGGGAACGACTTCTATCTCTTCATTTTTTTGCCAATTGCCCAGCTATAAAAGTCTGCCTATGCACCCACTGGAAAGGATGGACAAGCTGAGACCGGAAATCGTAGGGCTCATCGCCGCAAAGGAGCGACGCCGGCAGAAGCTCGCCGCGCTGCCGTTCGCGGACAAAGTGCGGGTGGTGGTGCAAATGCAACAAATGGTCGCGCCCGTGTTGCGGGCGCGTGGGCGCGCGGTGCGGGTCTGGGCGCTCGACGACTCAAATCCCGTCGGCCAGAAATGAATCCCCGCCCACGCTGGCTTCGGAAAGCCTAGTCTTGGGCGAGAGCTTATCGACCCCGGTCTTCCCAGTCGAGGAAAAATCTCTATTATGTCCCCGGAATCAAAAAGGAAGTTATTCTTAAGGCAGCTTCTCGCCCAGGTAAATAGGAAAAACCTCCACACCGAAGTCGACTCTGGCCGATCGGTCGGACGCGAAGTCTGTTAATGGCGCGCCGGTACGTTTCCTATTACCTCATCTCTATTTTTCTTGCCTTCCGCCTCCTGCCTTTCGCCTAACTATTGCCTACTGCCTGATGCTTCCGGCTTGCTTCTTATTTGAGATCTGTAATTTGCCATTTGAGATCCCGAAGGGTTTGCCTCACGCCTTTTTTAGGTTGACGCCTCAATTTGTGCGAGTAAAATGGGCAGGTAATTAGGTGTTCCGGGGCTCGATCATAATCACGAGCGAGGGCAACTACTGGGTCTCCCGATCCGGTCACATCTTTGATTCCACACCTTCGCCTGGACTAGGTCTCGGCAGCCGAGTTTTTTGTTTGAAGTAGATCGGTGAGGAACGTTGGGTTGACTATCAACAAAAGATTTGACCCCTTGGTTCTCAATCGGATCCTCGCTGATGAAGCGCTGAACCTGCGGATGATAGTATCTGGCCCGATAATGATACAGCCCTGTGGCATCGTTTTCTCTGCCAGTGTACTGATAGGGATTGCTATTTGAGGCCCCGGTCACTGTTGTTCGACCAAAAGGCTCATAGGTGTACTCGGTCTGAACCGTTCCGGCAGAGTCGGTCAGCGCCAAGGCCGAGCCGAGGGCGTCAGGCAGCAAGTGGCGTGTGGTCGCAGACGGTACGTCAGTGCGGGTGAAGAACTCATCGATGCCGAGTCCTGTCAGGATATTTGCCAGCACGGTAGTCCCGGAGGTTTCCTGGACCGGATTAACCCCGTCAAAGAAGGATTCACTAATTGGACTTATTCCCTTCTCTCCCCTCAGTCTGTCTCTCTTCTTCTCCCTTATTCTCCCTACTTACCAGAACGGGAATTAACAATGCAGCTACAAGCACGACACCCGAAAGTATCCCGGCAAGCAACGGAGGGAAAAAACTGTAAAAAAGGCCTATCAACACCGGAGCAGCTAAGTAGACAGCTATTCGCTTTGATGAGATATCTTTTTTGAACACCTGCCTGACATTTTCTGTTACACCAGAGCGCATATAGCGCAATATCGTTATCAGCGTTTGAAGGGGTCATGAAGGGGTCAAGTCTTTTGTTGTTTGTTGCGAGCGAAAGCGTCACGGTCTGGTTTTCCTTTCTAGACAAACTTCGCAGAATGCCGCCGTCCGGTTCCTGATCGGATGGGGTCGCTGAATGTATAATTCACGCCACGCGTTTCCGCAGCGG
>JACPSF010000475.1:1405-7035 GCA_016193385.1 Deltaproteobacteria bacterium | reverse complement strand
GACGTGATCAACCGCATCCTGGATGACCTGGTGCGCGCCTGCCGGCCGCGATCGATGACGGTGGTCGGCGACTTTAATGTTCGCGGCGGCATCCACACGGTAATCACGGTCGAATACAAAGCAACGTAAGCGATCAGTGCTGAGCTATCGATGCCTGACGTCAGCGTTTTGAGAGAGCTTCTCATCGTCCTTACGGCGACGATCGCCATCGTCTTTATCTTTCAAAAGTTGCGCCTCCCGGCTATTGTGGGATTTCTGCTGACGGGCGTGCTCATCGGCCCTGAGGGCTGGGGACTGATCCGCAATGCTCAACAGATCGAAATCCTCGCCCAGATCGGCGTGGTGCTCCTCCTCTTCACCATCGGCATCGAATTTTCGCTCGGGCAGATCTTGACGGTTCATCGCTATGTCATCTGGGCAGGAATCCTGCAAATCCTGGTGACGACACTGGTGGTTTTGGCTCTATCCCTCCTGGCCGGCTATGGCCTCGAGGCGGGTATCTTTTACGGCTTTTTGGTGTCGCTCAGTAGCACCGCGATCGTGATCAGGATCCTGAATGAGCGCGGCGAAATCCGTGCCTTGCAGGGCAAGCTCGCGACCGGCATTCTCCTGTTGCAAGATCTCTGCATCGTTCCCATGATGCTCTTGGTCCCCATCCTGGGCCGGTCGGAGAGATTCTCCCTTCCTCTCATCGGATGGGCTTTGATCCAGGGCGTCCTCGTCCTCGTGCTGATCGTCGTGGCCGCGCGGACCGTGTTGCCCCGGCTCCTGCGCCAGGTGGCCTTTTTGCGGAACCGGGAGATCTTCATCCTGTTCGTCATCTTGATCTGCACGGGGACCGCATGGCTGACCTCAGAAGCGGGCCTTTCGCTGGCCTTGGGGGCGTTTATCGCCGGGCTCGTCATCTCGGAGTCCGAATTCAGCCCTCAGATCATCGCCGACATTCTTCCGCTGCGCGACAGCTTTGGCGGCATCTTCTTTATCTCCATCGGGATGTTGCTCAGCGTAGATTTCCTCGTGCGCGACATTTTCACGGCTTTGTTGAACTTCGGGCTGATCCTGTTCGTCAAGGGTTTGGTGGTCTTTGGGGTGTTTTGGGGGCTTTACCGCTCGGTGAGGCTCGGCGTGCTCTTGGGATTGAGCCTCGCTCAAATCGGGGAATTCTCGTTTATCCTCGCCAAGGCCGGGCGGGAAGTCGGGCTTGTGACGGAAGCGGGGGAACAGATGTTCCTCAGCGCTTCGATCCTCAGCATGATGGCCACCCCATTTCTCCTTCAATGGGGGCAGCGCCTGGCCTACGGCCTGCAATCGCTAACGACGCCGGTGTCTGCGGTACGCGATGGAGCGCCTGGCGTCGCGGGCATCGAGAACTCAATCACGGGCCATGTCGTCGTGCTGGGTTATGGGTTGAATGGACAGAACCTCTGCCGCGTTCTCAACGAGGTCGGCATTCCCTATCGGATATTGGAGATGGATCCGGAACTGGTCGGCCGCACCAAAGCGACGGGAGAACCGATTGTCTTTGGAGATGGGACGCGGGTCGAAGTCTTGCACAGGGTGGGAATCGGGCAGGCGCGGATTCTGGTGGTGGCCATCTCGGACCCGGTCGCGACCGCCCGCGTCGTCTCTCAGGCGCGCCGCCTGAGGCACGACCTCTACATCATTGTGCGCACGCGCTACTTGGCGGAGATCGAACACCTCTACCGCCTGGGCGCGAATCAGGTCATCCCGGAAGAGTTCGAAACCTCAGTGGAGATATTCGCTCGCGTCCTTCAGGAATTTCACATCCCGCGCAATGTCATCGGACTCCAGGTTGATTTGATCCGCAAAGAGCACTACGGGACGCTGCGCGGCCTGCACCTCCAGGGCAGGCGGCTGGACGAGCTGAGCCAGTTCCTCGCCGGTACCACCACCGATACCTTGTTGATCCTGGACGGGTCCCCCGCAGTCGGGAAGAGCCTGGAAGGACTGGAGCTCCGTTCGCGCAGCGGCGTAACCGTCATTGCGGTGGTGCGCGAAGGGAAGTCGATTCTCAACCCGGGATCCGATTTTGTCTTCGGGGCCGGTGACATCCTCGTGCTTTTGGGCAGCCATAAAGCATTGGACGAGGCCTCCCAGATTCTCAGCCCGCCGGTGCAGACCGAGGAAACGTAGCCTTCCTAATATTGTACTCACTCCTGCAAAGGCTTGATAGCCTGTGCTTTCCTCGGGATCATAATTCCTCCAGTATCGACCGGTCAATTCCGTTGATCGCGCCGTACTTGTCAAAGTAAATAGCACGCACCAGGGCTTCCACTGTCTCCGGTGTCGGCGTCCCCTCACCCTCGGCCAGCCGGAACATCAACCTCATCGGAACGGGCGCAATGCCATCCACCGGCGGTTGAAGATACGGCCGCTCCAAAAGTTGTCCTCCATGGCGCTGAAAAAAAGCAATCCGCCGCTGCCGTCCATCGGCGTCGCCAGCCGCGGGCTGAGGCGGGTCGACTTCCCATACCAGCCCGAGCGGACGCAGACCCTGCGCGCGAAGACGTACCGCTGCGTGCTCCCAGGCGCCTTGCAACAGCTCCCCACCGGCGCCTTGATTTCTTTCCTCCCGGGCCACCGCCAGGTACACAAGGAACACGGCCGCAGGGTCCTTCAGAAGATGTGTGGTCGCCAAACCGTAAGTCACTCCCCGGCGGCGCGCACGAAACGCCATGCCAACCCCGCGCAGGACGCTTTTCAGGATCACATCTGGTGGTTCCCGTTCGCTTGGTGGGAACGAATCATTGTAGATCCGCCACCAAGTCTCGTCACCGCGCAATTGTTTGGCGGTCATGCACTCAACGGCGCTCATCGCAGTTACCCGGCGGCAGGTTTCAAGGTAGGACAAAATTCCGGGGACATAATACTAATTTCACGATACCCTTGTGCGCCGTCCGCAAAGTTTTTCATGCGAGTATACCGACGGTGAGCTTCCCCAATCGCCCTAGCCAGAATCGCTGAGTCTCCGGGAACGGCGATCAGATGTGTGTGATTGGTCATTAAACACGACGCCATTAGCTGGCCAAGCGCGGCGACCACTGTTATCAAGTGGCGATTCTTGGAATCATTTGTGCTAGCTCACCTTTGAGAGTCTTTCTGCTCAGAGAGGAGACGCAGCAACCGGGCAGTGGAGTAACATTCAACGTCCATACCGCTCAAATCACGATCGTTTGACCAGATCGGCAAGGCCAACGACCGAGCCAAAGCCAGCGCATGGGCGTCCTGGGGGTCTCGGTCCTTCAGGTCAGTGATCGCTTTCCGTAGACGCCTTCGATAATCGTCCACCCGGTGAATACGCAGTGGGAGGAGCTTCCACTGCATCTCGACGAGCTCCACGGGCAGTTCATACTTGCTAGCCATGTGCGGGAGGTACTCAGCCACCTCGTCTGCGTTGAACTGGGCAACGTGTACTATTACGTCGAACTCGGTGAACACCCGCAGCGCCGCTTTTCCCACCACCGCTGAGAGCAGGACGTTGGCGTCAGCGACGACGCCTGCGATGGGCATCAAAATCCTCTGTGATATCCCTCTCAGCGACCCCTTTGCGCTCAAGTACCTTGGCTAAGTGTCTACCGACCACCCCCGCTAGTTCTCGCCGCAGGTCGTCAGGGAGGCGGTCCGGTTCGTCAAGGGGGACATAGACTCCGAACACCCTCCCGTGCCGTGTGACGAGCACCGGCTCCCCGCTTCCAAGCAACGCGGCACTCTTAGCACGCAGTTCTCGCATTCCCGCTACTTTCACTGTATGACTCCTCTTACCCGATATTATGTGTGAGCGAGTGCTGTGTCAACACTTGTGTACGCAATCATGAGAAGCCTGACCAGCTAACGAGGCTGTAGAAAAAGTCCCAACCACTCAAAAGCGGTCCAAATTGGGGGTACCTAAACGGTCTGCCGATCCGAGATCGTTGTTTATAGGCCAAATACGGAGCCCGTTTTTCTTACAAATTTTTCGATCTGCCTCTTCCTACAGCCTCAACATCTGCAGCACGCTGGGGTTGAGGCGATTCAGTTTGCGAGGCAAGATCAAGGTGGACACTCAGTGGAAGCTCTTCTGCATCGTGTATAATCTCTTAAAAATCCACCGCTATGCCCCAGTATTCGCGTAGTCGAGGGGCAGCAGGTGAAATGGCACTGGCAGATCACGAGTCCATGAAAAAGTACAAACAAGTTGGAAAGAAAAATGAGGGCGGGGTTCGTCATTAAGGTCTTTACCAATAGAGGGCTTTTTCAAAACAGACTTTTTCTACAGCCTCGTTAGCATTCGGGGTCAGGTCTTGTTTATTGTATCAATGGCTGTTTGCCAACCGGCTGACCGTAGCGTAGTGCAGGTCCAGAAGATCTGCAACCTCTCTCTGGCTGTACCCGTAACGATGTGCGGCCTGGACAATCAGGGCGTCTCGCTTGGTCTTGGTTAGCTTTCCTGCAAAGTCCTCTTCCCCCAACACGCTTTGCGATCCCTATCGTCATCGAAGATGTTTCCCCGACCGTTGCCCCAGGAGGTCACATGGTAGATCGCATCGTCAAATTCCACTCTGGGGGGACGAGCCACGACCCTCAGGAACTATCAGAGTGAGCAGCGAATAGCAAGATACAAGACCTGACCCCATTCTGAAGGGCTAAAGCGGGCTTGACCCCTTCTCTTGTTGGTGAGCCGGCTCCAAAACAAAGTGGAAGTGATTCGGCATCAGTCCGTAGCGCGTATCTGGCCTGTCGCTTTCTGCCAGGACCGGTTGAGGCTTGCGAAGAGCACTCCCGCCACGATGAAGAGGACGACGAGGGACCAGAAGAGGGGCTCGTAGGTTTTCCACCGGTCAAAGATTGCTCCGGCGATCACCGGACCGAGAACTCCTCCCCATGTGTAAAATAAAGTCATGTAGCCGCGAATTTTGGCGTAATGCTTCCTGCCGAACAAATCTCCGACCACGGCCCAGCCAAGCGGGAAGGTTGTCTCTACGGCGGCAAAAAAGATTGTAAACAGGCACAGCGACCAGAGCGAACTGCTGACGATGGGTAGGAACATCGCGCCGGCGGCGGTAAATAAGATAAATGCGCTCATGCGGGGCTTGTTCGCCTTGTCGGCAAGCCAGCCCAGGATAAGCGTCGACGCCATGCCCAGAAATGCATAGACGCTCAGTAACAAGGCCGCCTGCGGTTGGCTCAATCCTTTCCAAACCATGACGGGCACGAAATGAACGGAGATCGCATGATAGGAACCGTTGCGAATACCCGCCGCCAGCACCGATCCCCAGAAAGCGAAGGATCGCAGCGCTTCGGCCACGGTGACTTCGACTTCCGATTTGATCGTCTGCTCTTGGCCGTTTTTGCCGGGTGCCGGGCGCCCAGGTTCATCACCGTCGGGCAGTAGCCCCCTGCTTTCCGGCGACCGGTGAATAGCGAGACACAGCGGTACGCCGATCACCAGGAACAAAAGGCCCCCGATGGCGGCCCCCCAACGCCACCCCCAGGCTTGTACAATAACGCTTAGGACCGGGGCGACGAGAACCCCGCCCAGTCCGAAGGCGGAGCTACTGACGGTGATGGCACGGGCGCGATGGCGGATAAACCAGGTGTTGATCAACACCATGGGCGCATGCATAAATCCG
>JACPSF010000475.1:0-1392 GCA_016193385.1 Deltaproteobacteria bacterium | reverse complement strand
TGGCGGATAAACCAGGTGTTGATCAACACCATGGGCGCATGCATAAATCCGCCGGCGTGGGCGAGAGAGATAACGCCGAGATATACGATTAAGAAAGTTGCGTAGCTGTTGACCTGGGAGAGAAGCAGGTAGCCGGCTCCCATGAGTAAAACCGCCGCCAGCATGATCGGTTTTGGGCCGTAGCGGTCCAGCAAATGACCGACGATGGGTCCTTCGATGGCGCCTTCCGCGCGCGCCAATGAAAAAGCCAACGAGGTCGAGGTTCGGTTCAGGTTTAGATCTTGGCTGAGAGGAAGAAAAAAAACTGTGAAGCCGAAGCTATGAAGACCCGCGCCGAGCACGCGCAAAGCGGAAGAGGCGGCTACCATGCGCCAGCCGTAGAAGAGTCCGGTTAGTTTCTTGGGCAACAGAACGGTCCTGTAGCGGTGATTCGGAATCTAATAGGTTAGACCACAACTTGAGCGAAAGGGAGGAATCGCAATCTCTGGTTGTCGCCCGGTTCTCCCGAATGCTCTCTGCCGATTCACCCACTCAGGAGTAGTTGGTGGTCAGAAATTTGATTATTAGTTTAGCTACTCGTGAGGCTTCCCCCTCGGCCTTGAACAGGAAATAAATATCTAAATGTCTGACCCCTAGCCAATGTCTGACCCCTAGCCCGATCCATAATCCGCTCGAACGCGGAATAGTCTTCCGGCTTTTGAAAGAGTTCATTTCGTCCGTTAGCGCGATTGAGGACGTGGTAAACTATTTCACCAGGCGCGATACGTGCTCGTCGCGGCAGCAAGTGACGCTACATCGACCGCACTGCTTCAGTCAAGAAAAAGGTTCGCGTCCCCTTTTCCTCCACAGACGAATGATAGAAATCCCTTTTTAGGTTCAGCCACCGAGAAAGCCCAATTGCTCCCGACGACGCGGTGCCAGCCTGGCCAGCCTGGGGTGGAGAGCCTCAAGCTTGCCTGCGCGAGCGCGCAAGCAGGCAGCGACCCGGGAGAGAAGACCGACTCCGTGTTCCATAAACGCAATCAGGCATGCCTGACTCCGCAGCCAAGCAAGTTTACTTTTGTGGGTATTGGATGGTGCTCTGTATTCCATTGTGTTGCTGCAGCACCATGGCATGCTCGTAAAGGCGCGTAACACCTTTCCATGCAAGATGCCGTTGTTTCAACCGCATAAACTTTTGTAGGCTGCGAAGCCTGGTGGCTGGCTTGGTTACTTCGAATTTAATGATGCCCTCATGACGGCACAGCGGGATATGTTCTTCGGTGAAGCGCTTGTCTCCAGTTAGAATCAATAGCCCGCGCTGGGTGGCTGTTTCGATAACCTGGTCATCATCGGCACGTTGCTGAAGTCCGATTGCTTCGAAGCTGCTAACTGTTACTTTCTTCAGCTTAC
>JACPSF010000474.1 GCA_016193385.1 Deltaproteobacteria bacterium | reverse complement strand
CGCGTAATCCGGGTGCGTCGCTATGTACCAGCCCTTCATGACCTCTTGCAGGAAGCCGTTCTTGAACAGGCGCTCCCGGTGCACCCGTTTGAGGTCGGCGGCCCGGATGGCGACGACACCCCGGTCCTGAAGCGCCCTCAGGACTTCAAGGGATTCGGCCAGTTTCTCCTGCGGCGTTGCCATGAGCTGTATCCTGTCATTAGGTTATGGCGCTGCGCGCTCGCCAGGTTTTCGCGCTGCATCCTCATTAGGTTATTATGTTGTATCATTTTTAGGTCATCGTGTCGAGCGAAGATTAGGTTTTTGTGCAAGGCGCAACAAATTTTACAACCGGCTTCCTTTGAACCGTCCTCATCTAACCCACCACTGCCAGCACCCGACGTTAAGGTCTCCGGCTGAGGGCCGACGGCAGCTGGGGGCCGTATCTTGGACTGTGTAATTGACACCGGGGGGAAAGGGGTCCTTTACGGCGGGAAGGCCATCCATACGACCTGCTTGCGCGGACACGCAGGCAAGTAAAAGTGATGAGTCATGGCGCGCCGTCCTCGCATTCTCACCCCTTCGATACGGCCCTGCGGGCCTACTCAGGACAGGCGGTGGATCTCCAAGAAACCACGAGCGAGCCTGGCCTTCGCGTTGCCGAATATTGTCTGGTGACCAATCAGTGGCATCTGTTTTTATGGCCGCGGGGAGACCTGTCTGCGTGCTTGCCTGCGTGTACGCGCAAGCAGGTCCGCACAGGCAAATAGACAGCGCTTCGAGGTCATGCTGTGGATTACGTGAGACTCCTTTAAATTTCCTGCAAAGGGTAGTGGAGAAGTTGCCCAATGCGGTCAGAGAAGGGCGACGGCCCAAAAGGTCTGCCTGACTCCCGTCTCACACTTTCCGTCGCTGCTCGCGATTCAGGAAAGATTGTTAAGATTGTAGGGCTCGACCTCGGCGCTTCGCCCGACCCCGTTTACGCGAGATTCCCCAACTGCAGGATGTCGGCTTCTAGTCGCTGAAAAGCCGGAAGCTGGCACAGTGGAGAGAAATCCGAAATATTGGCGGCAATCAGATGGACATGCTTGGTTGGCCTGAACTTCTTCAATCTTCTCCCTGTCAGTTCGCTCGCGTCTTTCAGCAATTGCAAGAGGCGATTTTTGGGACTCGGGATTGACTCGATTTCGCTAACATCTGGCAGAGCAAGAGCTTTCGTGCCATTCGGATTCCCGGCAGCCCTGCGGATCGCAGATTGGCTAATTAGGAGCCAAGCTTCCTGCATCCGGACGGGCACAACGCAAACGTAATGCCTTCCGCCTATCTCTGCGGTAACTCTCTCCATGGCCTCTTCGATTTCACGGTACCGCAAATCAGGATTCTGATTCTCGGCATCCCTATGCACAAACAGCACGTCGCAGGGATAAAGCTTTAAAGCTTGCAGGATTCTACTGGGGAGATCACGTGGTGGGTTTGGCAGACGACGAAGGTCGGCCCACTCCGACTGTATGGTTGTTAGTTGCATGCGCTGCCGGAGGGACCACCTTAGGATGGGGATCAAAGCGGCGTCACCAGGGCCATCGGCAAGAAGAGTAAATGTAAGCTCTCTCATTCATCTATGCGAGGCAATGGCAACCACGGTTGAAGGTCTTCGCGATCGGCCACACGCTTGCGCCTAGCAGGACTTTCAGCTAACGCCTTGGCGCCCATCCTTGCCAAAAAGGGGTCCAAGACCGAGTCGCGTGGCGACACTGGGTTTAAATAGGAAATCAGCTTGCCCTTTGCCACAATGTGCTCCGGATCACCGCTCTTTACACGCCACGTATCCGGCAGATGCCCGAACACAGCCTTACGAAGGCTGCGTCCTTCGTGCAGACCTTCTTTTATCCCGGCCACCAGCAGGGTATCGTCGGGAACCTCGAGAACGACAGAGGGGGAATGGGTGTTGATGATGACCTGCCGAAGCGGATTGCTTTCATCGATGGGCTCGGCGGGATCTACAGCAATGTCCTGGAGCAGCTCTAACATTGCCGGTATCCTCTCCGGATGTATACCGTTCTCGGGCTCTTCGAGGCAGATAACCCCACGGGCAGCAGGGTCAAGCTCCATCACGGTCAACGCGAGAAATCTCAGTGTGCCATCAGACAGCGATCGGGCGGGATACGATGTCCCGTCCCTCCCTGCTACCTCTAGCGTTAAGATCTCGCGCTTCTCATCACGATCCACCCGCACAGATCCAACGTCATCGATCAACTCGCTGAGCCGATTTGCGACTTGACAGTACAGCCGGTCGGGATCGGCTGCGCTGTTACTGTCTCCGTTGTTTGACGCATAGGCGAGGTGATAAAGAGTTGCTGGCAGGTGCCGCCCATTGGAATCAAGATGATAGGGCGCGTTCACGTTGTCCGGCTCCCTTAAGGCGGAAGGCTCAAGCTGCAACAATTGCCAGGACTCCATTTCACGCCGCGCGCAGAGTACAGTCGGGCTTTCGGCGGCGTTCGCTACCGACAGGATTGTCCTTGGTTGATGAGCGGGATTGCTAACTGCGCGACCGCGACCACCGCCATCCTGATGCAGATTGATCACTCGGGCGCTACCCTCCCCAGTGGTCGAAATAAATGGGGCCGCCCGTCGAATAACATGAAGAGCCGATCCCTGCCACTTGGAGCTATGTTCAAACAGAATATTCTTTCGCGCCTCCTTTAGGTGAATGTGAACCAGCTCCTCCTTCAAGATTTCCAGCGGACCTACAAACCCATTCTCTGCAGGGTACTGGTGCCGCGAGCGGAGTACGAGAGCGTAACGGAGGAAATTTGCCGTGGCTTTCGCGCGTTGGCCAAGATCGTCGACAGCGGATTGAGGAACGATCATTTCCACCTCAAACGACATTTGATCCGAGATCTCGTTACCGGCGCGGTGAAAGAGACTTCGAACGTCCCACGTTCGAGCCGTCTCATTCCGTACGAGCATTGCCGCCTCAATGAGCGTCTTGCTTGCCGACGCGCTTAGGAACCGAATGGCATCAAACAGGTTTGACTTTCCGGCCGCATTTGGCCCTGCTATGCAGGTGAACGGACCAAAACGGACGTCCACATCAACAAGATTCTTGAAGCCCTTAACTTTGAGCCGTGTGATCATGAGCCGCGCTTCCCTTTCGCAATAAGCCGCATCTGCTCGTCCACGTCGCCAGGCTTGACGTGGGGGGCATCCATAGCCGCTAAGACTGCCTGGGGTGAGCCCTTTTCCGCTTCCATTGGCGTCACTAAAACTTCCGCCCGCTGCGCCAAATCTACCACCTCTTCGAATACGACGGTTCTCCCTTTTACGACCCCTTTATACACTGGCTTGCTCAAGGCGGGCTACCTCCTTTGAGAGAACATTTTATCTCTTCTCGGACACTGCCGCCACCGGTATAGCCCGCGGGCTCAGACACGACAATCTCAACAATCTTTCCTGATCTCGCCTCTTCCCCCACAACCTTACCACATAGTTCTAACCGGATACTGATAAACCAACTTGTCCGACGTTAAGACCACGAGACCATGCACCATCGCCTGACAGACGAGCATCCGGTCAAAAGGGTCCTTATGCAGCAGCGGAAGCCGGGCGAGATGGAGTGCCGCTTCTTCGTCCAGCGGCAGCGGCTCAATACCATGCTCTTGGCGCTGGGATGGAACAAATCGATCGGGCGGCTCCGGCAGGGGCAGCCGTCCCAAGACGTACTTGACCGCGATCTCCCATGCGGAGACTGAGCTCAGGTAAACGTCATTTCCCGGATCGACAAATAGATCACGAGCACGAGCTGAGAGTTCAGGGGCATCGGTGATGATCCATAAAAAGGCGGAGGTATCCAGGAGCAGTCTCATGGCTCTTGGCCATAGAAGGAAGCCAGAACATCGGAGGGCAGAGGTTCAAAGAAGTCAGCCGGTATCTTGACCTTCCCCTTGGCAAGACCCACAGGCCGCTTAGTCTTCCGGCCGGGCAGGATAGGACGGATCTCGGCGATCGGGACATTCCTCTTGCACAAAAGAATCGATTCTCCCCGGGCAAGTCTTCCCAGGTAGCGTGAAAGATGCGTTTTTGCTTCATGAATGTTGAGCTTGATCATAGTTTATTTATAACCTAACAAATAAACTAGGTCAAACTTCTCCACTACTCCTCTCAGTACGGAGAACGTGCTGACCCCGGCCGACATTGGCGATGGACTGGAACTTACCGGTTTCCAGCAACCGTGCGACCTGCGGGTCGGGACTCAAAACGGCGTCCAGGTCGCCCCGCTCAAGCATGCCGACCACCAATTCCACTCCTGAATATGTTTCCCGGCGGTCGGAAGCACCCTTTCGATAGACGCAAAAGAAGCGATTTATATTGTATTCCAAGAAATGGGAAAGAAGGACTTGTCATCTCTTACGGTTAAGAACTACTGCCGTTGATCCATCTCGGAGAGCGGCTTTTGAGCGTATAAAACTGACGGCATGATAATTGCTGCCATCACGGGAAACACGAGCTTGGGGGGAGAACATGTACAGGGTTTGCATTGATGTGGGTGGAACCTTCACCGACTGTTTGACCTTGAACGACCAGGGAAACCTTCAGGAATTCAAGTCGCCAACCACTCCCCAAGATCCTTCGCTGGGTTTCCTTACGTGCTTAGCCAAAGCCGCCAGACACTATAACCAGCCGCTCGCTTCCTTTCTGGCTGATGTTCAACTGCTCATCCACGGCACGACCCTTGCCACCAACACCCTCATCAACGAGAACGGCGCCAAGACGGGCATGATCACCACCAGGAACTTTCGCGATGTCATTGAAATCCGCAAGGGCTACAAAAACATCCGAACCTCGATGTACAACGTCTTCGTACCTCCTTACAAGCCGCTGGTCCCGAGGGACTTCCGCCTGGAGGTTGAAGAGCGCACGCTCTACGACGGCGAAATCCTCACCCCGCTAAACGAGGCCGAGTTGCAACAAGCCATCGCGCGCCTCAAAGAAAACGCGGTCCAGTCTGTGGCGATCTGTTTCCTAAATTCCTATGCTAACCCCCGGCACGAGCAACGAGCCGCCGAGATCTGTAAGGCCTCTTTCAACGGCGCCTACATAACGGCTTCGCACGACATTCTGCCGGTCTGGCGGGAGTACGAGCGGTTTTCAACAACTGTCGTTTCCGCCTATGTGGGGCCGGTGGTGGAACGCTACCTCCGAGCGCTGGAGAGACGGCTTCGGGATTCCGGATTCCACGGGAACCTCCTCCTGATGCTCTCCAGCGGGCTGGTAGAAACCCTTGAGCACTGCATTCCGCGAGCCGTCTTTTTGATCGGCTCAGGACCAGCCGCGGCTCCCGCCGGGGCGCTCTATTTGGGCAAAGCCTTGGATCACCAAAACCTCCTGTCCATCGATATGGGAGGCACTTCTTTTGATGTCGGTTTGATCCGGCAGGGTGAGATTCCCACCACCACCGAGAGTTGGATCGGAGACGAACGGGTCGCAATCAAGCTGGTCGACATCCACTCTGCGGGCGCCGGAGGCGGCTCCATCGCGTGGATCGATTCTCTGGGCCTCCTGCGGGTTGGACCCCAATCCGCAGGCGCCGAGCCGGGGCCTGCCTGTTATGGCAAAGGAGGCGCGAGACCCACAGTTACCGATGCGGACGTAGCGTTGGGCTACGTCCCTGCGGATTATTTCCTGGGTGGCGAGATTCCCCTTGACATGCAATGCGCCACGGAAGCTGTTAAAAGCGTCGCTGTGCCGCTGAATATGTCAATCCCTCAGGCCGCGCAGGCCATCTTTACCACTGTGAACTCCTTTATGGCAGACCAGATTACCGAGGTTTCCACCCGGCGGGGTTATGATGTTCGGGACTTCACGCTCGTGGTGGGGGGAGGAGCCGGTCCCATCCACGCCGCCTTCATTGCCGATCTCCTTGGAATCCCGACGGTCCTAGTCCCCTCCGTAGCTGCTGCCTACTCGGCCTTCGGGATGTTCGCCATGGACATCGGTCGCAATTTTGCTCGCTCTTACTTTTCCCGGGCTGATCACATCGATCTGGATAGAGTCAACCGGCTCTTCTTGGAAATGGAGCAAGAGGCCCTTGAAGGCTTCAGGTCGATGGATGTCCGTCCCGACCAGGTCGCGTTTTACCGTACGGCCGACATGCGCTATATCGGGCAGTTCCACGAGGTCGAGGTCGAGGTAGCGGCGGGAAAGATATCCGCCGATGAGATACAGACTGCCCTCCAGAAATTCAATGAGAGGCACGAGGAGCTTTACACTTTCAAGATGCCGTGGAAAGGAGTCGAGCTTCTTAACTTCCGTCTTCGGGCTGTTGTTCCCAAGGCGCCGTTTCATTTACACGAACTCGCTCCGGGAAGCGCTGATGCTTCGGCCGCTCTAAAAAGACACCGATCCTGCTGGTTCAATGGACAGAGGGTGGAGACCCCCGTGTATGACGGGGATAAGCTCCTCGCCGGAAACCAATTCCACGGACCTGCGATCATCGAAGAGAGCACCACGACCGTGGTCATCCCGGCTTCCTTCTCTTGTTCCGTTGATCGATGGAAGAACTATGTGCTTGGCCGACTGACCCAGGCATGAAGCCAGGAGAACGTCTATGAAACAGCGAAGCGTCGATCCCATCACTCTTTCCACGATATGGCACACCTTTCAAAGCACTTGTCGAGAGACGCGTTATGTCCTGGATCGGACGGCGCAGAGTTTTCTCATGGCCCAGCTCCATGACGTGGCCGCCGGCATTTGGGATGCTCAGGCTCGCACGCTTGCGGTTCCCGCGGGCCCGACCTCCCAGCTTTTGTCGCAGAAGTTCTCGATCCGCTACATCCTGGACAAATTCGGCGACGATCTACACCCCGGTGACGTGATCCTGAACAATGACCCGTACCACGGGTACTGCAACCACCTGCCCGACTGGGGTTTCTTCCGCCCTATCTTCTACAAAGACGAACTGCTCTTTTTCACCATGGCCCGGGGACACCAGATGGATACCGGCGGCGCGTACCCGGGAGGCTATTTTCCCAACGGCTACGATATTCACGCCGAAGGCATCTGT
>JACPSF010000160.1 GCA_016193385.1 Deltaproteobacteria bacterium | reverse complement strand
CCCAACATCCTAGCACCGCTCATCGTCCAGTTCTCGCTGTCCTTCTCTTACGCCATCCTTGCAGAGTCTTCGCTGAGTTTCCTTGGAGTCGGCCACCCTCCCCCAGCCCCATCCTGGGGCGCGATGCTGACCGGCGCCTATGGGTACGTGGAGCGGGCGCCATGGGCGGCCTTCTTCCCGGGAACGGCGATTACGCTGCTCATTCTTGGCTTCAACATTCTAGGCGACGGGCTGAGGGATTTCTTCGACCCCACCCGTCGTTAGCCGGTCGCAGCAGCGCTGGCGATGAGCAGGATGTCGATGGCATCGAGACTCATGTGGCGCGCCTGGGAACATTCTCATTTGCACGCTCGTATACCATCCGCCCGTCGATGTATGTCTGGTCAACTCTTAAATCTCGAATCTTAGTTGGCGGAACAGCGAGGATGTTGTCCGAAAGTACCGCTAAATCAGCCAGCTTTCCCTCCTCAAGCGATCCCTTCTCCTGCTCTTCGAAAGAAGTGTAGGCGCCGTTGTACGTATAGACACGGATGGCCTGAAGCACGGTGAGCGCCTCATTTGAATTCAGCACCTCGCCGTTTTCCTCAGGGCCAAAGCGGTGATTCACCAGAATGTCTATTCCGATCAACGGATTATAGACGCCCACGCCCCAGTCGGAACCTCCCGAGATGATGACTCCGCGGTCGGTAAGGGACCTGAACGGGAAGGCAAAACGCGCCCGGGCACCCCATGGAGCATAGACTCCTTCCCGACCCATGATCTCCAGCAGAATGGGTTGCGTATTCCATATGACGCCGAGTTCTGCCATGCGGTCCATGTTTTCGGGATTCCACAGGTAGGCATGCTCAAGGCGGTGCCGCAGGTCGTGGGTCGTCACTTGCTCGCGACCGTAGGCAATCGCCTGGAGCGCGCGCTGGATCCCCCGATCTCCGTGGCAGATGAGGCCCGTTTGCCAGTCATTCGACTGAGCCTCGACCATGAAATCATTCGCGATCTCTTGGCTGACGCGGAAACTGCCACGCCAAGCGCCGCTGGGATCATTGCTGTACGGTTCGAACAAAGCGGCCGATTGACCGATCACGCCTCCATCGATGCCGATCTGCAGCGCGCCTAATTTCAACCACATGTCCCCGAAGCCAGTTGTAAAACCCGTGTCAAAGATCTTTCCCGCGGTTCCGTGCGGATCCCACCGGTCGCCGTGGACGGGATAGGGTCCCATCACCACCCGAAGCGATGGAAGGCCACCCCGCCGAAGCCGCTGCCACGCAAGGGTCTCCGCTCGGTTCCGGATTGCCGCCTCAAATGCAGTGGTGACACCGCAGCGATTCAGCTCTCCGGCAATCCAGCGGTACCCCTCGACCAGATCGTCGACACTATACTTCGGCAAGTTTGGATGGATGAAAACCGTACGCGTGTTATCCCACATCGGCCCGAGAGGACGGCCTTCGCGATCCCGTTCCATAGGACCACCCGGCGGGTCGGGGGTGTCGTCCTGGACGCCGATGCGCCGCAAGCCCGGCGTATTGAACGTCCAGCCCATAGACTCGCGATTCGAAATGCCCACGGGGTTATTTGGCGATACCGGGTCGAGATCGAAACGGTTTGGATTACGTCGCTCCGCCAACCGCGCAGGTTGAAACCCTCGCCCGAGGATCCACTCGCCCGGCTTTGCCGCGCGAGCCCGCGCCGCGACGGCTTCCACAATGTCTGTGATTGACGGGCATGTCGAATAACTACAGTCCAGCCAAAATCGTTGGGGAGAATTGGTCATGTGGATGTGGTTATCAAAAAAACCGGGGACGAGAGCGCGACCGCGATTTCCACATACGAGCGAGCGCCTACCCGCAAGATCCGGCCACGTCGGATTGCGAGGGCTTCCGTGACTTCGTTTTGTCCGTTAACCGTGATGACGGTTCCATTTATGAACACGACATCGGCGGTAGGGATGGGTGTTGACGCGCTCGGTTCCGACATGGATTCCTCCCGCCACTCCTAGGAGCTGGCCTCTGACGCGGCTCGTTGGTCCTGGATGAAAGATCTCTACAATTGCTGTAGCCATAGCAATCATGGAGATTTGATGTCAACCGCAACATGTTCCCAAGGTCAGGCAGGAAAAAAGGGGCGTCTCAGTTATTCTCGTATCGCTAAATGAATTTTGCCCGAGTTCTCGGAAGCTTTTTTTAGACTTTGGGGCGGGCGAGCGGGATCGAGCCGGCGACGTCAACCAAAACCCCTGACCGAACGACGGCCCTCTTTACAGCCGAGAGATTATTTGAATTGACAATTCAAATAATCATGATAATTTGAAGTATATGTTCAAGCGACAATTGCGTCTGCCAGCGGCAGGTACCCAGACTTTCTTTCTTTGGGGGCCTCGACAAACAGGCAAGACTACCCTTCTCCGCGCGACCTACCCGGAGGCGTTCTGGATTGATCTTCTAAAAGCGGAAGAGTTCCGCCGCTACCTCCATAATCCCGAGTTGCTTCGCGGCGAGCTCGCGGCACGTGAGTCTGTCCGCCAAGTTGTCATCGACGAGGTGCAAAAGGTGCGTGCCCCAGCTCCTTGACGAAGCCCATTGGCTCCATGAGCATCGCGGGATTCGATTCGCCTTATGCGGCTCGAGCGCCCGCAAGGTCAAACGCGGCCAAGCCAATCTCCTTGGCGGACGGGCGGTGCGTTACGAACTTCACGGCCTGACGGCGCAAGAGATAGGACCAGACTTCGATCTCAACCGGATGTTGAACCACGGCTACCTGCCGAGCATATACGAATCGGATCGGCCGCGGCCCCTTCTGAACAGCTATGTCGCTGACTATTTAAAAGAGGAAGTGGCCGCCGAAGGGCTGGTGCGCAACCTCCCGGTCTATTCTGAATTTCTCAACGTGGCCGCCCTTTCCGACACCGAGCTCGTCAACTTCTCAACCATCGCTCGCGATTGCGGCGTTTCCAGTCACACGATTAAGGGCTACTTCCAGATTCTTGAAGACACCCTGCTCGGCCGCTGGCTTCCCGCTTATACCAAGCGCCCCAAGCGCCGGGTAATCGCGGCTCCGAAATTCTATTTTGGCGATGTCGGAATCGTAAATTATTTAGCCAGGCGAGGCGATCTCCACGCGGGCTCCGAACTATGGGGTAAGACTTTTGAAAACTGGGTCTTTCACGAGTTGAACGCGCACAACGCTTACATCGACGCCTTTGCCAGGCTCAGTTATTGGCGCTTGGCCAGCGGCATTGAAGTCGACTTCATTGTCAACGACATGCAACTTGCAATCGAAGCCAAAGCTACGGCTAAGGTGACCGCAGACCATCTGAAGGGACTCCGCGCTGTCGCACAAGACCACTCTCGAATAAAACAGCGCATCATCGTCTGCATGGAGCCCACCAGCCGCCGCACCGAGGATGGCGTATGGATTCTTCCGGCTGTTGAGTTCTGCCGTCAGCTTGGCGCTGGCAATTTCTTTTGAAGTTCGTGGATTTGCGCGCAGATCGGGGAACAAATGGATCAGGAAAGAAATTTGGAGCGGGCGACGGGGATCGAACCCGTGACGTCCAGCTTGGGAAGCTGGCATTCTACCGCTGAATTACGCCCGCTCAGGGTGAATTGACAAGAAAACTTATATTGCAATAAGCCCTCCTTGTCAATGAAAGCCCGGCTCCAGGGGGCCGATCTCTTCGCCGGGGCCCCACGAAGCCTTCCCCAAAAAACTTAAGGCCGGTATTGACACGTGCTTAAAAGCGCCATAAACTTCGCACTTGTTGTTCGGTATTTGGCCTTCCGAGCGAAACTTGTGGAAAGGAAACAGGCCTTTGTCTTCTCACCCAGGAGACGCGATCAGTGATTAGAGCATTCCTGCCTGAGAGGAGCTCTCCCCTTAAGCAGCTCTCATGTTCTTCTCCTATCCGCGCCTGTTCGATGGGCGAGACCCGAAACATTCTCTAAATAGGAGGAGAATATGGGAAACAAACTATACGTGGGCGGTTTGCCCTATTCCGTGACGGAAGGACAGCTGGAGGAGATTTTCTCCCCACATGGCACCGTCCAATCAGCCCGGGTGATCTCGGACAAGTTCACCGGCAGATCCCGGGGATTCGGCTTCGTCGAGATGGGCTCCGATGCGGAAGCGCAAAAAGCGATTGAAGCCTTGAATGGGACTGAACTAGAAGGTCGAACCCTTGTCGTCAACGAGGCCAGGCCGCAGGAAAGAACCCAGGGCGGCCCCGGCGGCCCCGGCGGCGGCGGCGGTCGCCGGCCCCGTAGCGGCGGCGGCGGTCGCAACCGCTGGTAATCCCGTCCGTCGGCTAGCCCGCAGGCGCTTCTATGACTCCATGTTGTAGAAGCGCTTGCCGTTATCCGAGGGGCCGGCTTACTAACTCTTGCGATCGTAAGCCCTGGAGTGGGGGGAACCCAGGATGCCTATCTTTTCTGTCTTTTCGATGTAACGAACGAAAGTATACTTGTTCTCTTGCGAATCCAGAGGAGCAGGCGGAACGTCTCCCACACCCGGCTCGATCTTGGCGACAATAAAATGGAGCTCCGCACTCCTTAGCGCCCGAAGAAACTTCTCTTCAAAGTCTTCCACGGTGGTTGCGGTGGTTGCGTTGACGAAGCCTGCCCCCTTAGCCACAGCCGCCAAATCAGTCACCCCGGCCGTTGCCGTCGGCGCCCCGCGCGAAGACTCATAACAGCTATTATCAAAAACAACATGAATCAGGTTCCCGGGATTTCGGTTCGCCATCGTAGCCAGGCTGCCAAGGTTCAAAAGCAGAGACCCATCTCCGTCGAAAATCACCACCTTGCGGTGCGGCAGGGCCAAGGCCAAGCCAAGGCCGACGGACGACGTCAGTCCCAAATTTTGCAGATGGTAGTTCCCAGGATGGGGACGAAGGGCGTGCCATTCGTGCCGGACCCCGCCCAGATTGGTCACCACCAGTTCGTGCTGAAAGTAGGGGGCGATCGCCTTAAGACAATCATAGCGCTTCATGAACTTACCTCAGGGCCTCTTTATTCAGGAGAAGCGCCACCGGTCTCCTGGAGGATCGAGCGAGGGTATGGGCGTCGAGAACCGCACGGCGGATGTCTTCCGAGCGGCCTAGCCTATCGTACACGATATGGAGAGCCTGCAGGACCGGCTCGGTCAGCATCCCCACGGTGCCATGACTGGGATTTTCCTCGCCCAGACCGCCGCTATGACCGATGAGCATCAAGACAGGGATCCCGGGATGGAGACAGACGGTCGCCAGGGCGTTCGCAGACAGCAGGAATCCAGCGTTCATCATCACCATAGCAGGCCGCTTGCCGCCCAGGTAGGCCCCGGCGCATATCCCGATTCCCTCCTCTTCGCGCGTCACCGGCACATGGAGAATTCCCCTTTCCTCCGCCAGGGCCATGACCAACTCATGAAGATTGGCCTCCGTAAGCGTGGCGACGAAATCCACGCCGGCCTCCTTGAGTGAGCTTATGATTTCCGCGGCGATCTTCGGCTGCATGGTTCCACCTGACGCTGATACCGGGCACGCGCCCGCTCCGTTCGTGCTCAGAGATACGAGTACCTTCGATTACTTCGAAAGAGCGTGGGTTGTCAAGCCGCGCTGAGCAGCCCCGTAGTCTTGACAGAAAAGAGGCGCGCCATATAGTGAGGAGGTGACTTCTGGTCGCCGGTCAAAGATCGATGCGGAGAGGATGCTGAAAGTTAGCGAGGATCATGTTTGGGTCGGCGTTGACGACCGACAGGTCTATCTAGGTCTCACTAACTACGGACAATCCGAGCTCGGGCAGATCATCTCCGTGGAGCTCCCAGAAGTAGGCGATGAGCTGGAAAAGGGAGAGCCATTCGTGGAACTGGAATCCGTCTCTACGGTCTCGGAATTGATCGCGCCGGTGTCAGGGACGATTCTCGCGGTCAACAGCGATCTGGAGTATCATCCCTCCATCATCAATGAAGAGCCGTACAGCGAGGGTTGGTTGGTCGAAGTGAAGCTGAAAGACGCCGCGGAGATAGGTTCCCTGATGGATATGGATGAATATTATCACTTCGTCTTCAAAGACCAGCCGCGGTAAGCTTCTTCTTGCCGTTGTTTTCTTTGTGTCCTGTGCGCTGCTCTCCGGGTTCGCTCTGACCCCACCAGCGGCGCGGGCCCAAGGCAGACAAGTCGATCCCGCCCATGCCAGGCAGAGAATGGTCGAACAGGACCTGCGCGGGCGCGGCGTCAGGGACGTAAGAGTCCTTCAGGCGATGAGCCAGGTGCCGCGCCACCTTTTTGTCCCGGAGGGATTGCGAGCATTCGCTTACGAGGACCGCCCCCTCCCCATCGGCGAAGAACAAACCATCTCCCAACCCTATATGGTTGCGCTCATGACCGAGCTATTGCAGCTCCAAGGAAACGAGAAGGTGCTGGAGGTCGGCACGGGCTCCGGCTATCAAGCCGCCGTCCTCAGCCATCTGGCAAAGGAGGTCTATACGATTGAAATTCTCCCTGCTTTGGCCGAAAAGGCACGGGAAAATCTCCTCCGGCTTGGCTACACCCAGGTCCGGGTCAAGGCGGGCGACGGATTCTTCGGCTGGGAGGAGAAGGGGCCTTTTGACGCGATCTTGATCACCGCTTCAGCGCCGAGAGTTCCCGAGCCGCTGTGGCAGCAACTGAGCGAAAGAGGGTGTCTGGTCATGCCGCTGGGCGCGGAAGGTCAACCGCAAAAATTGGTCCGCGTAAGAAAAATTGACGGGCGCCTTCGTATCGAGGAGGTCACCGACGTGGTTTTCGTTCCCATGAAGGGAGCGATTGAGAAAGCCCGCCCGTGATCGGTTTGTTCCGATCTCGCTTTGACTCGGCGTCGGCGAAGCGATAGATAATCTCTCCGGGTCGGACCAGGTTGAGTTCTTCGCGGGCGATCCTCTCCAGGTACCGATCATCATGGCGGAGGCGGTAGATGCGTTCCCGCAGAATTTCATTCTCCTTCTGCAGGACGAAGTTCCTCTCCTCCAGCCTCTTCTGCTCTTGCCCCAGACGCCAGAGGTGGAGCGCCCCTCTTTCGCCAAAGACCGTAAAGAGGGATAGGGTAACGAGAAGGGCGGAAAGAACATAAACAAGCCCGCGCTTCGCTCTCTTACATCGAGCCATAGATGAAAGTTGGCACGAAGAATTATTTATAGCACATTTTATCCTTCTCTGCTCCTTTTCGGTCTGTGCTCCTCTTCAAGGCGAGGCGCACCGCATGGCAAGACTCGAGGAGCGGGAGCAAAAAATTAGTTGGAGGTGAGAGATGAAGATTCAACGAGTACACGCCCGGGAGGTTCTGGACTCGCGCGGCCAGCCCACTGTGGAGGCGGACGTGGCGCTGAAAGGCGTCCTGGGGCGGGCCACGGTGCCCTCCGGGGCCTCAACCGGGGAACACGAAGCCGTCGAGCTGCGGGACGGGGGCGAGCGCTTCGGCGGCAAAGGAGTTGAGCGGGCCGTGGCCAACGTCAATCGCATCCTGGCGCCGCGCCTGCGCGGCAGGGATGCCAAAGATCAAAAAGGCATCGACCGGCTGATGATCGAGCTGGACGGCACCTCGAACAAGAGCAAGCTAGGCGCCAATGCGATCCTGGCTGTTTCCCTCGCGGTTGCGAAGGCCCAAGCGCAAGCCGAAAAGCTGCCGCTCTACCGTTACTTGGGCGGTACCCGGGCCAAGACCCTGCCGGTCCCGCAATTGAACGTGGTGAACGGGGGAGTCCACGCGGACAACAACGTGGATGTTCAGGAGTTCATGGTCATCCCTTGCGGCATGGAGAACTTCGCCGCGGCGCTAAGGGCAGCAGCCGAGATCTTTCAAGCCCTGAAAAAGGTCTTGCAGAAGCGCGGTTACTCCACCAGCGTGGGAGACGAAGGGGGATACGCTCCTCGACTGAAGGGCAACGAAGAGGCGATCGAACTCGTTCTGGAAGCCGTCGCCCAGGCGGGCTACCGCCCCGGGATCCAAGTGGCTCTGGGGCTGGACGTGGCTGCGAGCGAGCTCTGGGAGGACGGCTCTTACGTATTCAAGAAATCCGACGGCGCCCGAAAAGGCGCGGACGAGATGATCCGTCTCTACGAAAATTGGGTGCGACAGTATCCGATCATCTCGATTGAAGACCCGCTGGCCGAAGACGATTGGAAGGGCTGGAGAACGCTGACGGAGGCGCTGGGAAAAAAAGTGCAGATCGTCGGCGACGACATCTTCGTAACCAATAAAGACAGACTCCAGCGGGGGATAGAGTTGGGAGTGGCCAACTCGATTCTAATCAAGGTGAACCAGATCGGCACGCTGACCGAAACCCTGGAAACGATGGAACTCGCGAAAAAGTCCGGTTACACGACAGTGATCTCGCACCGCTCGGGCGAGACCGAGGACGCCACTATCGCCGATCTCGCCGTTGCAACCAACGCCGGACAGATCAAGACCGGGGCTCCCTGCCGGGGCGAGAGGACCGCGAAATACAACCAGCTTTTGCGGATCGAGGAGGAGCTTGGGAAAAGGGCCGTCTACGCCGGGAAGAAGGCTTTCAGGCTAATGTCCTGACCCGGCAGGGTGTTAAAAAACCCAGTTCTCAGACCGGTCAAAAAGGGTTGACCTGAGCCGAACCAAAGGTTCCAGTCGCAAGGCGCGCAGTTATCGTTACTCGTGTCCGTGGCTCGTGTTCGTGAACGAGCACGAAATCCGAGCACGAGAGAAGAGCGGCCGCGTACTGACAGAGCCTCTCTGCAGAAGAGCACAAGCTCTACGAGCAGCTGCGCACCCTCAGGCAGGAGGCGTCAACCCCCTAAGAGGAGGAAGCGATTATGGCAAATGGCATCATGCGCATTCCCGCACCCATCAACGAGCCGATTCACGCTTACGCGCCGGGGGCGGCCGAACGCACCGCCCTCAAGCACCGGCTGCAGCAGATGCTTGGCGAACAGGTTGAGATTCCTGTGATTATCGGTGGCAAGACGCTCTACACAGGGGTGACCACGTCGGTGGTCTGTCCCCACGACCACGGCCACGTCCTGGCCATAGCCCACCAGGCTCGCGCCGCCGAGGTGCAGCAGGCGGTCCTGGCTGCCCGTGCGGCGTGGCAGACCTGGTCCGAGATGGCCTGGGAGGCCCGCGCGGCGGTGTTTCTCAAGGCGGCCGAGCTGCTGGCAGGGCCGTGGCGCGACACGCTCAACGCGGCCACCATGCTCAACCAATCAAAAACAGTGTTCCAGGCGGAGATTGACTCGGCCTGCGAGCTGATCGACTTCTGGCGCTTCAATCCCTACTACATGTGGCAGATGTACGCTGAGCAGCCGAGCTCGATGCGGGGCATCTGGGATTACGCCGAGTACCGGCCACTGGAAGGGTTTATTTTTGCCGTTACCCCGTTCAACTTTACTTCTATTGCCGGGAACCTGCCGACCGCACCCGCCCTCATGGGCAACACGGTGCTGTGGAAACCCGCCTCGTCAGCACTCCTGCCGGCCTATTACCTCATGCAACTGCTCGCAGAGGCTGGTCTGCCGCCGGGTGTGATCAACTTCCTGCCTGGCCGTGGGGGCCAGGTGGGCAACCCGGTGCTGGCGTACCCTGAGATGGCTGGGGTCCACTTTACCGGGTCAACCGCAGTGTGGCAGGGGATGTGGCAACACATTGGGGCAAACATTGCGCACTACAAGTCGTATCCCCGCATTGTAGGGGAGACGGGCGGCAAGGATTT
>JACPSF010000015.1:16012-18932 GCA_016193385.1 Deltaproteobacteria bacterium | reverse complement strand
GGTAACGCGCGGTCTCTGGGCCTCGCTCGCGTGGGTTATCGGCTCGATTGCGCTCGGATATTTGAGCGCCAAAGCCCTTGGCACTGTCAGCGGTGCGCAGCCGACACGCCTGGTGGCAGCCCTTCAGGTCTTCGGAGCGACAGTTTTGCTCTGGGCGACCCTATTCGTCCGCGGTTGGGACATTCAGAGTTGGGGAGGCGTGACGTTGACGGAGCGCGTCAACCGATGGACTTACCGGCTGTTGTATTGTCTCGGCACGGCTGCGGTCGTGGCTTCTCTGGCTCTGCCGTAACGCTATGCGGGACGCCAAACAACGCAGTTGAGCGGAGTAGAGGTGACGTTCCCCCGAGAAGAGGTGTCGGATCTCTTGGCAAGATGCCACCGTCGTTGCTGCGTCTGCCATCGCTTCTGCGGGGTCAAGATGGAGACTGACCATATCGTCCCCAAGGAAGAAGGTGGAGACGACAGTATCGAGAATGCCATCCCGGTTTGCTTCGAGTGCCACGCGGAGGTCCATGGGTACAACGACAAGCACCCGCGTGGCCGGAAGTTCCTCCCCGAAGAGCTACGCCGCCATAAGGAACAGTGGCTCCAGATTTGCCAAGACCGCCCAGACGTGCTGGTCTCCGCGAGCCGGCTTTCTGACGTAGGTCCTTTGCAGGCGCTGATTGACGAACTTGTTTTAAATGCGAAGATTGCGGCGCGAACGGACCCGAGCCAGCAAGGTTGCAGATTCCATGAGGAGCAGTTCCTCCGAGCGATTCATGTCGGATCGGTCGCGATTCTCCGCGATGAGATTCGAGAGGCTGTGCTCGAGGCCTACGTTGCCATGGGTGCCGCGAATCAGGTCGTCGATGCTGCGTGGCGACATTCCAAAGTCTCGGACGCCTGGGCAGAGGGGGTCAACGAAGCACGGGAGCGAATCAACGATACTAAACCAAAGATCGAGACGGCAAGAGACGAACTGCTCAAGTTTCTTGGCTCCGAGCAGTCTGCCAGCTAACAAGCCGTTTCACCTGACGCCGGGCCTCGCGCCCTTCGGTTGCTCGGTCCGCCGCAGGTGAACGGTAACGTTAGACAACAGTCGTCGATGTGCTTTTCGTGATTCGTTCGCACGATCGGTGTGATCGTTCAGCGGGTGTTCAGGAACCCGGGAGGTGACGGCGATGAAGAAATCAGCACGATCCTACTACACCCTTACCCTCACGCTCGTCTGCGTCGCCCTGACCTTGGCACCACTCGCCGGGGCCGAGAGCCAGCCCGTGGCAGTCGAGGGGAAGAACGACCCGGCCGTGGACGTGCAGGCCGTGCAGAAGGCAGTCGATCGAGGCGGGACCGTTCTGCTCAAGGGGCGCTTTGACTTCGGCGACAAGGGCAGCGTGACGATCACCAAGGATGTGAATGTGCTCGGGGAGACGGATGAGCGGGGAGCCCCGAGGACGACAATCCGGGGTGGCTACTATGCGTTTCACAGTCCCCTTACAACTCAGACTCTCCCGCCACCAGGCCCGAAAATCACGATCAAGAACATCCATTTCGATGGGGCGCTGTGGGCTCCCATCCGGTTGGCCTATGCGAGCGGCGTAACGATCGCCGGGAACAGGATCACAGGCGTTCGCCCGCATCCCGCCCCCAACCGGCCGGAGATCGGCTTGCAGCACGGCATCTTGGTGGGGACCTTGCTTCCGATAGACAGTAAGGGACAATACCACCCCGGAGCCGTTGTGGGGACGGTGGCGATCACAGACAACGACATCGATCTCAGCACTGAGACGCCGACGAAGACCATGGCCCAGGGCATCTTCGTGTTTGGGACGACGGGCATCAACGCGCGGATCGCCAGAAATACGATCACCAACTGTGCCCGGAACTCCATCGAGGTCCTCGACAACTACCTCAGCAATGACGGGGGTGGCTTCATCGTCATCCAGGACAACAAGATCGTGACGGCCACAGAAGGCGTCGCCCTTCCGTCGCCCCAGACGCCCAACGGGATCGTGGTGGGTTACTTCCGGGACACGAGTGCGGCCGTCGATCCCAAGCGCTTCATCCGACATGTGGTCCTGCATAATAGCGTCCGGACGCGCGGAAAGACATCGGTTGGGATCAACGTGGGCACGGACGGGGCGCTGGTGCGGAACAACCATGTGATCACCGAAGGGCTGGAGGCCCACGCGATCCGGGCCCGTGGATCCAATACCTACATCGGCAGAAACAGGATCGAGGGAAGCGGCGCCTTCGGGCTCCACCTCGTGCCCACCGCTCCAATGACCGCAAGCGGCAACGAGATGGAAGGCAACGACTTCGAGCAGTTCAAGGCGGCGGTGGTTGACGTGATGGTGGAGAAGGGCGCGAACGGCAACGTCGTAGTGGGAACCAACGGAAGCGTCATCGACCTTGGTGCCGGAAATGAGATCCGGGGGCTCAAGCGGTTTACCAAGTAACCTCGGTTTTGGAGCGACTTCTGATCTATGACCACACTGTCTAACTCCAGGTGGAACGGACGGGCCGCGACCGCCGTGCCGTGGTTATGCACCAGGCTGGCCCGCCGCACACCAAAACGTTCGGCGGTGACGACGGTATGACTGAACACAACACTATGCCTGCAAAACCGCTCGGCCTGGTGCGGGCCCTTATCGGCGGTGCGGTGATGGAGGAGCAGCTTCGAATCTCTGGCATGGCCGGGGTCAGGTAGATGCGCTATCCGGATCGGAAGCTTCGCGCCATTGCGTATGCGGTCACGGCGTTTTCGGGGATTGCCTTGCCGATCGTCTGGTTTGGCGAGAGCACGGTGAACAATACGGGGCTTGGCGAGCGCGAACTGCGGGTCTTGATGACCTTGGTGCTGATTGGGATACCGGCGGTGCTTCTGACGGCTGCACGTCTGGAGGGGCGGAGACAGGCCGAGTCCGAAGCGCGG
>JACPSF010000015.1:0-15998 GCA_016193385.1 Deltaproteobacteria bacterium | reverse complement strand
AGAGCGCCATCCGGGCAGGCCGTGGCTGTGGCGCGAAGACTGGGCGAGCTTCGCCATCCGAGATGAAGCGTCGTTCCAACGGAATTGGTTCTGGTCGGCCATTGTCGGGTTGGCCACGTTGCCTGTTCTGGCTGCGGCGCCAAATGTCGTACGTGAGCCACAACCAGGGCCGCTCGTGGCTTTGGCGGTCGCGGGTGGGGTTCTCACGTACATGACGTACAAGGGCCTTCGGCGTCTCAAGTACGGCACGTCGCTCTGCCGCCTCGAAGGCATCCCGATCCTGCCGGGACAAGCGTTTCGCGGCGCGGTGGAAACGTCTGTGGCGTGCCCGTCGCCAGAAGGCTTCCGCGTCGAGCTGTCGTACTCAGTCGAGTATCGCGAGCACGACCTCTCTCGGGATACGACCGTCGATGTGCGGAAAGTGATTTGGAAAGACGAGCAGATCGTTCACAGCACGGAGCACGGTCCGCACGGCGTTCGCGTGCCGTTCTCATGGACCCTTCCCGTTGATCCGCCGCGTCCCCGGTTGCCCCTCCCGCCCGGCAAGGAGCAATGGTGGCTCAACGTGTCGGTAGCCACACCGGGGATCGACTACAGCGCGACGTTCGAGCTTCCGGTCTTTCCTCCTGACCCGGACGCGTCGAGCCTCCAGCGGAGTCCGCGGCCCGGATGATCAATCTCTTGGCGAAGGAGACGTAGTTGCACTTTTGCACTTCGGAGTTTCACGGTGACCAATGGATGGCCGAACAGAGTACGTGTACGCGACCGCGGCCACGAGGCGGATCTGCCGAGCAGGACACTGTGGGGACTGGCCGCGGCGCGTGACGCCCGGCGTTGAGCCTGTAGGAAAAGGCAGGTCGGAAAATTTACAAGAAAAACGACCTCCGTATTTGACTTATAAGCCACGATCTCGGATCGGGAGACCATTTTGGTGCCCCCAATTTGGCACTTTTTGAGTTGGTTGGGACTTTTTCTACAGCCTCGTTACGCCGCACAAGCTCGAGCGCCTGGCAAGCGGGGAAGCGGTCGGTGAGACACACGCGCATCATCGTTACTCACTACGGCGGGCCCGATGCACTTCGGGTGGTTGAAGAAGAGTGGCCCGAGCCGAAGGATGGTGAAGTGCGGGTGAGAGTGCTGGCCGCGGGTGTCTCCTTGCCCGACCTGCTGATGCGCGAGGGCGTTCATCCCGAGACACCCCCGCTGCCCTTCACGCCGGGGTGGGATCTGATTGGCGTGGTGGATCGGCTCGGCGACGGTGTCTCCGGAACCGAACCAGGCCAGATAGTTGCCGCGCTGCCGATCAGCGGCGCTTACGCGGAGTTCGTCTGCCTGCCGCAACGTGAGCTGGTTCCGGTGCCATCCGGGCTGGACGCCGCCGAGGCTGTCAGCCTCGTGCTGAACTACGTCACGGCGTACCAGATGCTGCATCGTTCGGCTCACGTCAGACCGGGCCAGCGCGCGTTGATTCACGGCGCGGCAGGCGGGGTCGGCTCGGCACTATTGCAGCTTGGGCGCCTCGCCGGGCTGGAGATGTACGGAACCTGTTCATTGCGAGGGGCGCCGGCCGTTTCCGACCTGGGCGGTATCCCGATTGATTACCAGCATCTTGACTTCGTGAAAGAAATTCACCGCCTCGCGCGCGAGGGCGTAGACGTTGTCTTCGACGGCATCGGCGGTACCCATATCTGGCGTTCTCGCAAGGCTCTCCGTCCTGGCGGGAGGGTCGTGGCCTATGGCCTTACTTCCTCGCTACGTGGGGGGCGATTGGCTTCAGGTCGTCCAGGTCGTCGTCATCGCTTTCGTGGAATCGCGATCTTCGGGTTGTACATCGCTGGCGGCTGGCTTCTCCCGGGCCGGAAACGGGTGGTCCCCTACAGCATCCAGTGGCTCAAACGGCTGAGACCGGTGTTGTTTCGACAGGATTTGATCGCCCTCTTCGACCTCCTTCAACAGCGGAAGATCAAGCCGCTAATCGCGCAGCGATTTCCTCTTGCCGAGGCGAGACACGCCCACGAGTTGCTCGGGAAGGGAGGCGTGACAGGCAAGTTCGTCCTCGTGCGCAACGGGTCCTCGCTTGAATCAGGAGCGGCGTAACAACGGCATGCAGCGGACCGCGCTTCGCGCCGCCGCTGATGCCGAGCGTTAGAGAGCGTGTGAGCATGTGCGGGCATATGGGAGTGCAGAACTCAAGTTCCTATAGTCCGCATACGGCCAAGAGTGGCCGTAAGCGACCCATATTTAGAAGCCGCAAGAATTGGGAGGAGAATACGCCGGTGGCGGATTGACAGCTTTGCCAACAGCCAATAAATGGCAAGGCTACTGCCCTGGTTCAAGAGACATTGGCGTCTGCGCAGTTTCGAACTGCGTTTCAAGACAATTTGGAGGAGCGCGTGAATACATACGACTATGTTGTTATAGGCGCCGGTTCGTCTGGTTGCGTCGTTGCCAATCGTCTGACGGAGGACCCGGACGTTTCCGTGTTGCTGCTCGAAGCGGGCGCCCGCGACGACGTTGCCGCGATCGACGATCCACGCGCGTATGTTCAGCTCTTCAAAACCCCTCTGGATTGGGCCTATGTCACGGCACCAGAACCAGAATTGAATGGACGATCAATCAACTGGCCGCGAGGCAAGGTCCTGGGCGGCACCAGCGCAATCAACGCGATGATGTACGTTCGCGGAAACCGCGGCGATTACGATCACTGGGCGAGCCTGGGCAATCCCGGTTGGGGCTACGATGAGGTCCTTCCGTACTTCCTCAAGTCCGAACGCAACTCTCGCGGAGCGTCAAATTGGCACGGCGCAAACGGTCTGCTCGATGTCACCGATCCGGAGGCGCCGCATCCCTACTCGCTCGCATTCGTCGAGGCGGCGGCGCAACTGGGTCATACACGCAATGCCGATTTCAATGGCGCGCGACAGGATGGAACAGGGCTTTTCCAGCGCACCATCAAGGACAGGACCCGTTCCAGTGCTGCCCGGGCTTTCCTGCATCCGGCGCGCGCGCGGACAAACCTGCACATCATGACAGACGCCGAGGCAACGCGTATCGTGTTTGAGGGCAGGCGCGCCACAGGGGTTCGCTACGCGCGAAATGAAATCGCGGAGGAGGCATCGGCGCGCCGTGAGGTAGTTTTGTGCGGAGGCACGATCAATTCCCCGCAACTGCTCATGCTTTCCGGCATCGGGCCGGCAGATCATTTGCGAAGCCTTGGAATTCCGGTATTGGCAGATTTGCCCGGTGTGGGTCAAAACCTGCAGGACCATCCTATGGCCAGATTCCGCTGCTGGACGTCGACTCATCGTCCGGTTGACGCCTCAAGCAATCTCGTCGAGGCCGGGCTGTTCTGCAGCGTGGGACGCGGACTCGTCGCGCCTGAACTCTATTTCCATTTCCTGCCGGTGGCGATGGTCGAGACGCAGAATGGCAAGGAGCGCTCAGCGTTTTCGATCGTATCGGTCGTACTGCGACCGAAGAGCCGCGGCTTGTTGCAGTTGCAATCCCCCAATCCGGCAACCGCACCCGTCATCCGCGCTAGGTACTACTCCGAGCGCGCGGACCTGGCGCTGATGATCGAGGGCCTCAAAATCGCGCGCGCGCTTGCGCGAACGCATGCCTTTGAAGGCATTCTTGTCGAGGAATCATTACCGGCTGCAGCTGTCGTTGGCGATGTAGCGGTGGAGGCTTACATCCGCGAAACCGGTGATACCCTCTTTCATCCCGTAGGCACCTGCAAGATGGGGACGGATGCGCGGGCTGTGGTTGATCCTCGTCTTCGCGTACGCGGCGTGGAAGCGCTTCGGGTGATTGATGCATCGATCATGCCAACGATTACATCTGGCCCTACCAATGCTCCCGCCATCATGATCGGAGAAAAAGGTGCAGACATGATCAAAGGGTCTCGCGCTTCCAACGTTTAGTCTCGTATGAACCGGGGCACGGATGATTGTTTTGATGTGATTTTCGACGTGTCGTTTTTCACGGGATTCGCAGCTTCGCGCCGCGTGTTGGCCGCCTGCGCCGGCCGAACCCGCGGCTAGAGCCGACGGGCCTACGGCCCTCAGCTCAGCCGCGAACCCCGTTGAGGGTGTAGAAAAACCCCTTCAATCATAAAACGGGAAAATGTTCAGACTTTTACATCTCGGCTTTCTTGATGTCACTTACGGTCGCTCACGCACATACGATTACGAACAATTGATCAACCGCGACAAGGCCGGTCTCGATATCTTCTGGCTCAGAGACGAGAGCCTCGAAGAGTCCGACAATCTTCCCGATCCTGACGTTTTGGCCCAGGAAATCGTCGTCCCTCGACTCGCTTCGCTCGGGACGACCCCGAGCCAGGACCCACGGCCAGCCCGTGGACCGCGTCGACGGGTCGAAGACCTCGAAGCCACCCTCGAACAATTCCGCGAAATCGCCACAGATTTGGGCGTAGAAGGTCGCGAAAGCGAAACGAGCTAATCTAGGCTGGCTTTCGGGGACCAGTTTACTCCATTCGACTGATGAGCCTCGGGGCAGGCCGGTTTGGTTGGGGGGGTGAACAAATGGGTGATCGTGGTTCGGGTCAGTTTTGACGCCTCCGTTAATTATGGCTATACTTATGGCCATAATTGTCGAGGGGGGGCAAATCATGAAATTCGTCAGCGTTGCGGAGGTCAAAAATCGCCTGACTGTCTACTTGGCGCAGGCAAGGAAAAAAGGGGAGCCTATTATTGTGACCCATCACGGTAAGCCTTACGCCCTGATCCAACCCATCTCGGAGCGGGATTTAGAGGGGTTAGCGTGGGAACAGCTTGCCGAGAAACGCCTGCGCAAGGCCTGGGAAGGTGAAGACGATGCCCTCTACAACTACCTATAACCGAGGGCACGTAGTTGTAGTCAACGTTCTATTTTCGAATCACTCAGGGGTAAAACCACGGCCTGCCTTGGTTGTCAGCGTTGAGTCCTTCCACCGGGATCTGCCGGATCCAATCGTGTGTCCGATCAGCAGCCAACCGCGCTACCATCAGCACCCGGGACCAGGAGATTGTCCGCTTGACGACTGGCGCTCTGTTGGGCTCCGGCATCCAAGTACGGTTAGGATTTCCAAGCTCCTCGCCGTGGACAAGCAAATCATCAAGACAACTCTGGGCTCATTATCTTCCCACGATATGGATCGCGTTGAAAGAACTCTACGGGTCGCTCTCGGTCTTCGGTGAGCCCGGAAAACTGTTAAGATTTATGTTTACCGGCATCATCGAGGACGTGGGTCGAGTTCATGAGTGGCAACTAAAGCGCGGCTCCGGCGTTCTTACCCTCAAGTCTCACCTTCCTTCGAAAGCGATCGGTCTGGGTTCGAGTGTCGCCGTGAACGGGACCTGCTTGACCGTGGTGGCAAAAGCTAAAGGTCGCTTTACCGTCGAGGTTTCCCTGGAGACTCTGAAGCGGACGAATTTAAGGTCGATCAAGCCCCGAGACGCGGTCAACCTTGAGTTATCGCTGCGACTTCAGGATCGCCTTGGAGGCCATTTGGTCACCGGCCACGTCGACGGGGTGGCGGTGATTGAGGAAATCAAGAAAAGAGGAAATTTCACTTTCTTCCGGTTTCGCGTCCCCGCTCCACTTGCACCGCTGGTTGTCCCCAAGGGTTCGGTCGCCGTGGATGGCATCAGCCTGACCGTCAATGAATGCACAGACCGGCGCTTTTCCGCCGCGATTATCCCTTATACTCTCCGACATACGAATTTGCGCCAGCGCAGGGTTGGTGATAGAGTCAACGTTGAAGTCGATATCATAGGGAAGTATGTCAAGCGCTTGTTGGGAAGCAAGTGAACTAACATCGGCTGGCCCCAAGGATCCTTAAAGTTGACTCTAGCATTCTAACCCCGTTAAGCTCACGACCATGCCGGTTTCCAGCATTGAAGAGGCCATCCAGGATGTCCGCGCCGGAAAGACGATTGTCCTAGTGGATGAGGATAGCCCTGATAGCGAGGGCTTTCTTTGTGTCGCTGCCGAGACGATCACCGCGGAGGCGGTTAACTTCATGCTTCTGTACGGTCGCGGCCTGGTCTGTCTGGGTCTGACCGAGGAAAGGATGAGGCAGTTAGCCATTCCTCTTATGGTTCAGGAAGGTGGCGCTCCGCCGAGCCACCCTTTCGGCGTGTCGATCTCCGCGCGCTCCGAGAGAGACCTGGGCGCCTCCGCGACCAGCCGCGCAAAGACGATCAGGGCGGCGGTCGCCAAAGAGACAAAGCGCGCCGACCTCATGTCCCCGGGCTATGTCTTTCCGATTCAGGCCCGTAAAGGAGGCGTCTTGGTCCGCTCCGGTCACGTTGAAGCCTCCGTGGATTTGGCCCGGCTCGCCGGCTACGAGCCTGCCGGGGTCGTGTGCCAGATCCTACAGGATGATGGCTCGGTGGCCCTGACGCCCTATCTTGACGGCTTCGCTGAGAAGCACCACATTAAAATCGCCTGCATCGCCGACCTTATCGCGTTTCGCCTGCGCAGCGAGTCTTTGGTGCGGCGGGTCGCGGAAGCGGATTTTCCAACCATTGATGGGGGTATCTATAAGGCCATCGTCTATGACAACAACGTCGATGCCCTCGAGCATATGGCCCTGGTCAAAGGGGAAATCAGCAGGGACGAGGCGGTGCTGGTGCGGATGCACTCGGAGTGTCTGACGGGAGATGTCTTTGGCTCGGAGCGTTGCGACTGCGGGGAGCAGATCCGCCAGTCCCTCAAGATGATCGACCAGGAAGGCAAGGGCGTGCTCGTCTACATGCATCAGGAGGGACGAGGCATAGGATTGACGAACAAGATCAAGGCCTACGCCCTGCAAGATCAGGGGATGGATACGGTGCAGGCCAATCTCCAGCTAGGCTTTAAGGATGACCTCAGGGATTACGGGATCGGGGCCCAGATCCTGCGTGATCTGGGAGTCCAAAAGATCCGTTTAATGACCAACAACCCGCGCAAAATTGTTGGCGTGCAGGGGTACGGCCTGACGGTGGTGGAGCGCGTTCCCCTTGAAGTAATGCCACATGCGACGAACATCGGCTATCTCCGCACGAAGCAGGAAAAGCTCGGGCATCTTTTGACCAAGCTCGAGGCCAAACCCGGGAGCTGAGGAGGATAGAGGCCGATCTTTCCGGGCTAGCCAGGCCCTTTGAAAACGGGCAGCCATGGGTAAGGTAATCGAAGGGAAGGCGGATGCTCGGGGGTTACGGATAGGCATCATCGTGAGCCGGTTCAACAACTTCGTGACCGACAAGCTGCTCGAAGGGGCATTGGAGGCGTTAAGGACTCACGGCGGGGAAGAGGAAGACATCGATATCGTGCGCGTGCCCGGCGCCTTTGAGATCCCTCTCCTAGCGCACAAGATGGCCGCCACGGGGAAGTATGATGCTCTGGTATGTCTGGGCGCTGTAATTCGCGGCGATACTCCCCACTTCGAATACATCTCCGACGCGGTGACCAGAGGCATCGGGCATGCAATCCTGCAATTCCGCGTGCCCATCTCTTTTGGCGTTCTCACCACCAATACCGTCGAGCAGGCGATGGAGCGGGCCGGGGAGAAGATGGGCAATAAGGGCTTCGAGGCGGCCCTGACGGCCATCGAGATGGCGAACCTCAACAAAGAAATCCCGTAAAATAAAGCCAGTATTCAGCAGCCGGCCGTCAGTTATCAGCTGAAACTTTCTTTACTGAAAGCTGACCGCTGATAGCTAAAAGCCTTGTATTTCATTATGGGGATCAGGCGAAAGGGTAGGGAGCTTGCCCTCCAGGCCTTGTATCAGATGGAGATGACCGGGGAGGCCTCGCCCGCCGCCCGGGAGCTTTTCTTAAGTCATTTTGAAGGGAGCGCTAAAGCGCGGGATTTCGCCCGGCGTCTGATCTCCGGCGTGATCACTCACAGAGAGCAAATCGACCGGCTCATCGAGCAGTGCGCGGAAAACTGGAAGCTCAGCCGGATGGCGAAAGTCGACCTGACGATTCTGCGCATCGCCACCTACGAGCTCTTATTCTGCCCGGATATCCCGCTCAACGTGAGCATGGACGAAGCCATCGAGATCGGCAAGCGCTACGGTTCCGACGACTCGGCGACCTTCATCAACGGGGTCCTGGACCAGATTGCGGTTACGGGCGGAGTCAAAGAGCTTTAGCGAAATTTCCAAGCGGCCTTCAAGCCGTGTCCAAAATGAATCTAGCCTAATACCAGAGATAATAAGTGGCAACGCCGAAAACGATGACGACCCACCAAAGCACGAGTTCTGTCCGCATCCACAGCTTGTAGTTCTGAAAACAAAGCGCCCGGGGCAAAAAGTTGGTGCCTGCTCGAAGGACGATGTACAAGCCCAACAACTGCGCGGTAATCCCCAGAGCAGCATGCGCGGTAGAAACGGAATAATACGGGTTGCGCAACCTGTCGGGCAGCTCGGGGATCACCCCTTCCCGAAACGACGGAAACATTATCAAAGCGATCATAACCAGGTTGAGCATCATAACGCTTCCCTGACAAATGCCATGAGCACGATAACGCCCGCGACGCGCAAGCATCATTCCTACCAACAGGGCAATTCCCATGAAAAGCTGAATAACCAGATTGATGTCCGCTTCGAGAAGTGCGTTGGTTCCAAGAAATCCGCTCATGTCACTGTCACGCAATCTCCCTTTTCCAGAGCTGTCCTTTGTAGCCTTGGGCTATAGTGAAGGAAAAAAGAAAATTACCATAATCACCCTGTCCTCCCTCAAATCCCCCTTTCTCCCCCTTTGGTAAAGGGGGAGAAAGGGGGATTTAGGAGAACGAGGGGGGATTTGATGTCAATTTATTTAATTCCGTCACTATAGTAGCGCGGAGATTCTGCAACAATTCTTTGCGTTTCGCAATAGCAGGCAGCTGGCTTGAGGTCAAGAGCGGATATCTCACAAGAATTTGACTGAGGAAGATGGGCTAAGGTTAGACACTTGAGCACTGATTTTGTCGAATCCTTGTAGTCAATATGGGTAGAGTCACTGCGGGCCGGTTGATTGAAAAAGGTCCCGCCGGGCTGTATAGATAATTGCCCCGCAGCTTCTCTTTATGGTGGGGTGGGATTGGGGCTCTTTATACAGGATAAGAAAGGAGAGATTCGAACGTGAAGGAATACATCAATCCAGCGACGTTATATAGGCCCTCTGTTTACTCGCACGCGGTCAAGGCAGGCAATATCATCTTTGTCTCCGGCCAGTGCGCTAATGTTCCGGAAGATCATCCGGAATGGTCGGAATCACATAAGGCCATTCGCCCCGGGGATCCGTATTTTCAGGCCCGACTGTGTTACCAAAACCTCAAAGCGGCCCTCGAGGCGGCAGGGGCGACGATGCGGGACGTCGTCAAGATCAATACCTACAGCACGCACCCGGACTACCGCAAAGTTTTAATCGAAGTCCGCAAAGAGTTCTTTGAGCCTCCTTATCCGGCCAGCACCGGCGTTGTCGTCACAAGTTTGTATGATCCTGCAGCCCTTTTCGAGGTCGAAGCCATCGCGGTCGTCGACCGTTAGCCGAGGCTCTAAGGTCCGTTAACCGGAGCCCCTTTTAAACCATATTATCCGCCCCAGCCAATTTTTTGGAAGAAACCCCATTTTTTGAGGTTATCCACGAAGGAGTTGTCGTAAAATTCCTTCGGGTCGGCCGTCTTAGCCTGTTGTAGGAGCGCATAAGATGCCCGCATGCGGGAAGCCGTTGCACTGAAGGCTTGCAATGTGCACAATAGGGAGACTCCGCATGGCCTCTGGGCATCGCTGCGTTAGTCTCTATGGAGGAAAGATACCAACCGAAAAAGATAGAAGGAAAGTGGCAGCGGATCTGGGAGGAGAATGAGAGCTTCCGGGTCGGCGAGGACCCGAAGCTGCCGAAGTACTACCTTTTGGAGATGTTCCCCTACCCCTCGGGTAGGATCCACATGGGCCACGTGCGCAACTATTCCATCGGCGACGTGATCGCCCGCTACAAGAGAATGAGGGGGTACAACGTGCTTCACCCCATGGGCTGGGATGCCTTCGGGCTGCCGGCAGAAAACGCGGCCATCGAGCGCGGCATCCACCCGGCGAAGTGGACGTCGGAGAATATCGCCTACATGAGGGACCAGCTCAAAAAGATGGGCTTCAGCTATGATTGGCGGCGAGAGTTCGCCACTTCCGACGAGCGCTACTACCGGTGGGAGCAGCTCTTCTTCATCGAGATGTTCCAGCGCGGGCTCGCCTATAAGAAGCTATCGACGGTCAACTGGTGCGAGCGCTGTCAAACCGTGCTGGCCAACGAGCAGGTTGAAGGGGGGCGCTGCTGGCGTTGCGAAGAGGAGGTTGGGGTAAGGGAACTGGAGCAGTGGTTTTTCCGCATTACGGCTTACGCGGAGGAACTGCTGCGGGATTTGGATCAGCTCACAGGTTGGCCGGAGAAGGTCCTGACCATGCAGCGCAACTGGATTGGGAAGTCCGTGGGCGCCGAGATTATCTTCCCCTTTCTGGGCCGGGACGGAAGCCTGAATGTCTTTACCACGCGCCAGGACACGATTTACGGGGCCACCTTCCTTTCCCTGGCGGTGGAGCATCCGCTGGCGCTGGCGCTCCCCCAGGGGACTTCGCAGCAGGGCATTGTCAGAGGCTTTGTCGAGCGGATGAAAAAGGTCAATCAGGCGCGCAGGGGAACGGAGGAGGTAGAGAAGGAAGGGGTTTTTACGGGGGCCTATTGCCTGAATCCATTCACGCAAGAAAAGATCCCCGTCTATCTGGCCAACTTCGTGCTTATGGAGTATGGCACCGGGGCGGTGATGGCCGTTCCCGCTCATGACCAGAGGGACTTTGAGTTTGCCCGTAAATATCAGCTCCCGATCCGTGTCGTTATTCAACCGCAAGGCCGGACGCTTAAGCCGGAGGAGATGACGGAAGCTTATGTGGAAGATGGGGTGATGGCGGCGAGCGGGCCCTTTTCGGGCTTACCCAGCGCCGAGGGAAGGGAGCGGATTGCAACCTACCTCGAGGAGCAGGGTTGGGGGAAGAAGGATATCCGGTATCGGTTAAGGGATTGGGGTATTTCCCGCCAGCGGTATTGGGGGGCTCCGATCCCGATACTTTATTGCGATTCCTGCGGAATGCTGCCGGTCCCGGAATCCGAGCTTCCCGTGATTTTGCCCCGCGACGTGGAATTTAGCGGCGAAGGCGGCTCCCCCCTTGCCAAACTCCCGGAGTTTTTTCTAACCACCTGTCCCAAGTGCGGAGGTCCGGCCGAGAGAGAGACCGATACGATGGATACCTTTGTCGAGTCCTCCTGGTACTTTGCCCGCTACGCTTGCCCGGACGAAGACCGCCGGCCGCTCGATAAAGCCCGGGTGGCCTATTGGCTCCCGGTCGACCAATATATAGGAGGGATCGAGCACGCCGTCCTGCACCTGCTTTACGCGCGCTTTTTTGCGAAAGCTCTGCGCGATTTGGGCTGGCTCAAATTCGACGAGCCCTTCACCAATCTCCTGACGCAGGGGATGGTGATCAAAGATGGGGCCAAGATGTCGAAGTCCAAGGGAAACGTGGTGGACCCCGATTTTCTGATCGAGCGCTACGGTGCGGACACGGCCCGTCTCTTTACGCTGTTCGCCGCGCCCCCGGAGAAGGATCTGGATTGGAGCGACCATGGGGTGGAAGGCGCGCACCGCTTTTTAAGTCGACTGTGGCGCTTTGTGGGTCAACATCGGCAGGCGCTGCGCGGTGTGGCTCCGGACCTCGATCCGCCGGGACTCCCCCCAAGCCTCGCGGCGCTACGTCGCTTGGTCCACCGGACCATCAAAAAAGTCACCGATGACATCGAAGAGAGGTTTCATTTCAACACCGCCATCGCCTGCGTCATGGAGCTCTTTAACGCGCTCAGCCTGGCGGCCGGGGAGGGGTCGGCAACGGCTGAGGGAGCCTCGCTCATCCGCGCGGGTTTGGAAGCGATCCTTGTTCTCCTCTATCCGTTTGTTCCCCACATGACGAGCGAACTCTGGGAGAGCCTGGGCAATCGGCGGAGCCTTGAAGAGATCCCTTGGCCCGAGTATTCCGCTGAGGCTTTGCAGGAGGAGGCGTTGCTGATCGTGGTCCAAGTGGATGGCAGGGTAAGGGGGAGAATCACGGTGTCGGCGGACGCAAGCGGCGAACAGATTGAGACGGAGGCTCTGGCGCATCCGAAGATTCAAGGTTATCTTCAGGGCAAATCGGTCCGGCGGGTGATCCAGGTGCCGCGCCGGCTGGTCAACATCGTGTTGGAGGGCTGAAAATGAAGGCGGGAGGCGAAAGGCGGAAGGCAATAGGCAAAATTCAAAACTCAAAATTCAAAATTCAAAATTGGCTTCCGGTTTTCGGCCTATTCTTGGCGCTGACGGGAGTGGGATGCGGGTATCAGCTTTCCGGCGCGGGGGAGGCGTTCCCCAAGGATGTGCGTACGGTCTTTATCGAGCCTTTCGTCAATCGCAGCCGCGATGTCGGGATTGACGGGGAGATCACCGCGGTACTTAAAAGCGAATTTCACCGGCTCGGGCGGTTGCGTGTGGTCGACGGGTTGGAGCAAGCGGATGCCATCCTGAGCGGGGTCATCCGGGCTTTCGATCACCGAGTCGTGGCGGTGAATCGCAAGGATGAAGCTCTGCAATACGAGGCGACGCTGGTGGTGGATATGAATCTTCGGCGGCGCACCCCGGACGAGGTCTTGTGGCGCACTCGTGGTGCTCGGCTCACCGAGGTTTATAGCGCGTCGCGAGGTAGCGTGGTGACCACCTCCTCGGAATTCAAATCGGGGACCCTAAATTCCTCGGACGTGCGTCGCTTTACTGATATTCAGCTTACCGAGACACTGAGCCTCGACACGAGAGAGCGGCTGGTGAGGCTTCTCGATATGTTTTAGAGGACGGGAGAAATTTTATGGCGCCGGCTAGGACCCGGCAGCTGAGCGGTTGGCCAATTGCGAGAGCCGGGAGAACCAGCGCGAGGCGGTGTTGCGCGTGAGAATGCCTTTGCTTACGGCTTTATCCAGGGCTCGGTTGGCCTGCCGCAACTGGACGGAGACCGCCTCCTGATCCTTCAACTCTATCGCCTGCTTGGCCTTTTTCATCAGGGTCCTGATTCGGGATTTAACGTCTCTGTTTCTCACCCTTCGTTTCAAGCTCTGTCGATGCTTTTTGATTGCTGATGGATGAACTGCCAAGCCGCACCTCCTGAAATCGTTTTTGTTTGTCTAGCATTTGCCCGCTGAGGAGTCAATGGAATGGATGAGGTCGGAAAGCTGACAAGAGCGGCGGGGGTGATCGGTTTTTTTACCCTCCTCAGTCGCATCATGGGGCTAATGCGCGATATGGTCGTAGGCTACCTTTTCGGCGCCCATGGGGTGGCCGATGCCTTTTTCGTCGCGTTCCGCATTCCCAACCTCATGCGCCGCCTGACCGCCGAAGGGGCGCTCACGGCGGGATTCATCCCCCTCTTCACCGATTGTCTCACCCACCAGGGTAAGGATGAGGCGGTAAGGCTAGCTCGGATCGTCTTTACCTTTGCCACGCTGTCCTTAGGGGCGCTCACGCTTCTGGGTATTCTTTTTGCCGCGCCCCTGACTCGCATTTTCGCGCCGGGTTTCCTGGCTGATCCGGGGAAGTTCGCCCTGACGGTATTTCTAACTCGCCTGATGTTTCCCTATCTCTTGTTCGTGAGCCTGGTGGCGCTCGCCATGGGGGTGCTCAACTCTTTGCGTCATTTCATGGCTCCCGCCCTGTCTCCGGTCCTTCTCAATCTTGCCATTATTTTTTGCGCGCTCCTGCTATCTCCCTTCCTCCATCAGCCGGTCGTCAGTCTGGGCTTTGGAGTCCTGCTGGGCGGGGTGGCGCAGCTCTTGCTGCAAATCCCCTACCTCTCTCGCCACGGGGTCTCGTACTCTCCCGATTTTCACTTTCGCCATCCTGCCCTAAGGCGGCTCCTCTTTCTTATGGGTCCGGCGGTCTTCGGCGCCGCCGTCTATCAGATCAATGTCCTGGTCAGCACGATTCTGGCCTCGATGCTTCCAGAGGGAAGCGTCTCCTACCTTTATTATGCGGACCGCCTGCTCCAGTTTCCCCTGGGGATCTTTGCCATCGCCCTGGGTACTGCGGCGCTGCCCAGCTTTGCCTCCCTTGTGGCCAGGAGAGACTTTACCGAGTTAAGGGCAGGGATCTCCTATTCGCTCCAACTGGTCAATTTCGTCGCTCTGCCGGCCGCTTTAGGGTTGATCGTGGTTTCGGTTCCGACCTTTTCCCTCCTGTTCCAGAGAGGCGCCTTTGATGCGGACGCCACGCTCCGCACCGCTCAGGCCCTCGTTTACTACTCACTCGGCCTGTGGGGCTTCTCCGGGAGCAAGCTGGTGGTGCCCGTATTTTATGCCATGCAGGATACCCGAACTCCGGTCTGGGTAGGCTTGGGGACGTTCATCTTGAACCTCATCTTGAGTCTCATGCTCATGGGGGAAGTCACCGCCGGCCCGGATGCCGATTCCGTGGGCCTCGCGGTCGCCGCTCTCTCCCACCAGTTGTCCGTGGCTTCGCTTTCTCACGGCGGGCTCGCCCTGGCGACCTCTATCTCCGCCACGTTCAATTTTCTGCTTTTGCTGGTGATCCTGGATCGCCGTTTGGGGAAGTTCCCTTGGAGCGATTTTCTGTTTTCCTTTGGCCGCAATCTTGTCAACGCGCTCGTCATGGCCTTCCCTCTTGCGCTGATCGTGCGGCGCGTGAACTGGGTGGCGCACGATCGGAGCCTGTTGGCGCACGGGATCGTTTTTATCTCGCTCCTCGGGCTGGGGATGTTGCTTTACCTTGCCATGAGTTTTCTGTGGCGCGGCCCGGAGTGGCGGGCGCTGCGCGATCTGGGAGTCGGAAAAAGGCGGAGACTTTTTGGCAAATCTTTTTAAGCTAACGAATTCACGATGTTTCTGCTGCTAATTATTTAGGCAATCCGCTGGGGCAAGCTAGTTTCAAGCTTCCGAGTTGTCCCCTGACTCACTTATCCACAAGTTATGCACAATTTTTGTGGGTTTGCGAGGTTTTGTTGCTGAGTGTTTTTCAGGGCGTTATGTGAAAGGAAAAAAGTTTTTGCCTCCGCATTTTCGCCAAGCCGCTTTTTTCCCGCGATGGGCGGATCGCGCCGCAAAAATTTTCAGCGCTCTTCGATTGCGTTATCGAGGCGCCGAACGAATCCTGTTCGCTTGCAAGTCAGCCGGAGTTATGTAATAAATCTGCCAGCCTGAACGGTATCTCGGAGAGCCTGAAAGGAGGTGAGTAGCGATGGTAAAGAAGGTTGGTATGTGGTCGGCCGTAATCCTCTTCACTGTGTCTCTAGCTTTAGCCGGTTGCGGAAAGAAAGAAGAACCTGCGCAAACCGCTCCCGCTCCTGCGCCTGCCGCGCCTGCAGCCCCGGCCGGCGGAGCGCCTGGTGAGCCCGGTGCCATGGCCCCTGCACCTGCAGGTGGCGCGGCTCCGGCTGCTCCAGGAGCCCCGGCGGAGAGCAAGCCCGAAGAGAAAAAAGCGGAGGGAGCAAAAACCAAATAAGGTCCGAACAGCCTTATTAGGGTTTGAACGACCAAAAGAGGGGAAGGGTTTTGATCCTTCCCCTCTTTTTGATTATCCGTGAATCGTGAAATTGCCGGATCGATCGGATTCTTAATTTTTTTGGACTGACGAAGTGGCGCGCGACACCCACATGACCTTTGTCGAACACCTGGAGGAATTCCGCTGGCGTTTGTTGAAATCCTTGGCAGCCGTCGGAGCTGCGTTTGTCCTGACTTACTCCTTTTCCGAGCAGATCTTCGCCTTCATGGTGGCGCCTCTCCAACGGCTGCTTGAGCCTGGAAAGGCGCTGATCGGAACGGGGGTGACGGAGGCCTTCTTTACCGAACTGAAGGTCGCTTTGGTTGCCGGCCTGTTTCTTGCCGGGCCGTTTATTTTTTACCAGATTTGGCGCTTCATCGCGCCGGGCCTGCAGGAGCGGGAACGG
>JACPSF010000425.1 GCA_016193385.1 Deltaproteobacteria bacterium | reverse complement strand
GAACTCTCCCCTCGCCCCAGGATGAAGGCAAGGAAATCGACGGCCGGGGTCTCCGGGTTCGCCGCCCTGGGCATCGGAAACCCGATCACCAGATGCGACTGTCGGACCGGCGCTCGCACGACCGCGATGCGCGGCTCCGCTTGCGGCGGCTCCAGGGCACGATTCCGGGTGGGGGGGCTGCGCGCCGGGAGATCCGCAAGAAGCTGGACCAGGTTTGTTTTCGTCCGCTCGCTCTCGACGTTTCCAACCACCACGAGCGTCATATTCGCCGCCGAATACCAGCGGGCATGAAAGTGGCTCACCCTCTCCCAAGTCATGCCTCCCAGCGTATCCGGAGTCCCGATAATCGGCCGACCATACGGGTGGTTGCGGTAGGCCATTTTGAACAGCTCTCGGCCAACTCTGGTCCTGGGATTGTCCTGTCCTTGCCTCCATTCCTCGAGCACCACTTGGATCTCCTTCCGGAGTTCCTGCTCACCCAGGCTGGGCAAATGCATCAGCCGCGCGAGGATCCCGAGCCCGCCTTGGACCCGGGAGGCAGGCACGACTAAGTGATAGACAGTGCGGTCGTGAGAAGTAAAACCGTTTATCCTCCCGCCCAATTTCTCGGCTTCCCCTGCAAGCTTGCCTTTTCCTTCCTCGGATGAGCCCCGGAAAAGGATATGTTCCAAGAGGTGTGCCAGGCCGACCTCGTCGGGCGCTTCATCGGCCGCGCCGGCCTCCACCCACAGTTGCAGGGCTACCAGGGGGGACGAGGTGTCTCTTTTAAGGATGACTTTAAGCCCGTTGGGGAGGGCGAAAGACTCCAGTTCATGCGTTGAGGCGAGGGTTGGGCTCGGGGCAAGGATATAGAGAAGCAGGAAAACCGGCCACCACCCTAGGATGGAGAATCTTTCTATTGGGACACGGCTGCGCATATAACGTTTAACCATCTTACCGAGCTTGGCGCTTACCGTCAAGAAAGACGGGGGCGTTGCTTGACTTGAGGGATAGATCGGATAAAATAAATGGGTTTCAAGCGGGAAGATCCTGCATCCGCCCAGGGAAGAGGGGGGGGTGATACGGAATTATGACAGGAGTAAGAGTCAGAGACAACGAATCGATAGAGAGCGCGATTCGTCGCTTTAAGAAGCTCTGCGAAAAGGCCGGCATCCTAGCTGAACTGCGTAAGCGGGAACATTACGAAAAACCCAGCGTGAAGCGGAAGAAGAAGGCGATAGCGGCCAAGAAGCGCGCCTTGAGACGAACCCGGCACTATTTCTAACTTGGCGGGCTCAGTCAGCGCAGCGGTAGGCGAACGATGGAACTCAAGGCCGAAATTCAGGATGCCATGAAAGCGGCTATGCGGCGTGGGGACCGCGTCACCCTCTCCACCCTGCGGCTTCTTTTGTCGGCCCTCCACAACGAAGAGATCAAGGGTCGCCGAGAGCTGACCCAAGAGGAGACACTGAAAACCATTGCCTCCTTATATAAACAAGGGCAGGAATCCATCGAGTACTTTCGCAAAGGCGGAAGGAGCGATTTGGTGGAGAAGGAAGAGGCGGAGCTTGAGATCTTGCAGCGGTTTCTTCCCGAGGCCTTGAGCGAGGATGAAGTTCGCGCCCTGATTCGGAGCGCTGTCGAGGAGGTGGGGGCCGCAGGGGTGAAAGACCTTGGAAAAGTGATGAAGCAGGTTATGCCCCAGGTCACGGGCCGAGTGGATGGTAAACGGGTGAGTGAGATCGCTAAGGAAATACTGAGTAGTTGAGACGGTCGGAGCTGGTGCCTCAGCGAGTGGTTATTCGCCCTTTTCGAAAACGGTTTTTGCCCGTTTGTGAGTATCATCGATCCGATCCTTCTGCTCCTCATGTCCCTATTCGCCGTGAGGGGATATTTCAAAGGGCTGTTCCGGGAGAGCTTTTCCCTGTTGGGTTTGATCATCGGCTTCATGGCGGCGGTTCGATATGACGAGCCCCTGGCAGTTTTCTTGAGCGGGCACTGGAAGTTGCCCCTCATCTTTCTTAAAGGCGTTTGTTTTGTCGGCCTTTTCCTCTCTGTCTACGTCGTCATGAATCTGGCAGGATGGCTTCTCCATCGCTCTGCCAAGGTCCTCTTTCTCCAAAACGTCAATCGGGTCGGAGGCGTCGTGGTCGGCGCGGGCAAGGGGACGGGCTTTCTGGCCTTGGGGATTTTCCTGCTCCTTTCTTTCCCGTTAATCCCGCAGGGGGCCAAAAGAAAAATGGATGAATCGTTTCTTGTTCCTCCTCTTTACCGGCTCGCGCGCGAGCTCGTGCGGGTCGGAAAGGCCAATTTGCTCCCGCACGAGGAAGTGCAAGCGCGGGAGGGGAACAATCCCTAATTTTTAAGCCGCCGGATGATTCCCGAGCACAAGATCCTGGAAATTCGCGAGCGCGCCTCCATCGTCGAGGTCATCTCCGACCATCTGACGCTCAGGAAGGCTGGCCGAAATCAGCTTGGAATCTGTCCGTTTCATGCGGAGAAAACCCCGTCGTTTACGGTGAACGAAGAAAAGGGCATCTTCCATTGCTTTGGCTGCGGCGTCGGCGGCAACGTTTTCCACTTCCTTATGCGCTATGAGCAGCTGACCTTCCCCGAAGCTGTCGAGCGGGTGGGGAGACGCTACGGAATCGCGGTGGAGCGCCAAGAAACGCCCGGCGCCAGGCGAGAGGCGGAGGAGAGAGAGTCGCTTTACCGTCTCAATGAGAGAGCCGCCGCCTATTTTCACCAGGCGCTCTTGGCTCAGGCGGAAGGCAAAAAGGCGCTGGGTTACCTTAAGGCTAGGGGGATCGACGAGAGCATGGCCCGCCGCTTCTATCTTGGCTACGCTCCGCCTCGGGGAGCAGGCTTAGTCGAATTTTTAAAGCGAGAAGGGCTATCGCTGAAGGACGCCGTGCGTTTGGGTTTGATCGGTCAGAGAGGAGCCACGGACTATGGGGAAAGGTTCCTGGAACGCCTGATCTTCCCCATTGTGAATTCTGCGGGTCGAGTCGTGGGGTTCGGTGGTCGGGTGATTACCCAGGGATCGCCCAAGTATCTCAATTCTCCAGAGACTCCTCTTTTTCGCAAGGGTTCCCATCTGTATGGCCTGTTTCAGGCCAAGGAAGCAGTCCGGGCCGTCGATCGCGTGGCCGTCGTTGAAGGGTATCTGGACGTGATCGCCCTGGCGCAATTCGGGATCTCGTACACCGTGGCCACGCTGGGGACGGCCTTGACTCCTGATCACGTGCGCATCTTGGGGCGCTTTACCAAGAATATCATTGCCCTGTTTGACGGGGATGAAGCCGGAGAGAAAGCGGCGGCGCGGAGCTTTGAAATCTTTATTGATGCCGGTCAGCTGGGTCGGGCCGCTTTCTTACCCAAGGGAGATGACCCGGACACCTTTGTTCGAGCGCGGGGAAAAGAGGCGCTGGAGGCGGTGCTTGACCAGGCGGTGCCATTGGCCGATTACGCCTTCAGCTGGTTGGAACGCCAACAGGGAACGAGCCTTGAAGGCAAGAGTCAGACGGCGAAGGAGATCCAACGACTCCTGTCAAAGGTCCGAAATCCTTTTGAAGCCGATCTTCTGGCCCGTCGCGCGGTTGACTTCCTGGGAATCAGTGAAGCGCTCTTGCGCCGTTCTGCGCGCCCCTCCGAGTTGCCGGGCGCCGCGCCACGCACGGGCAAGTCGCCGGCGACGCTTCCTCCAGAGGCGCGGGAGGATCTGGCGGAACGGTCTCTGTTAAGCCTGATCCTTCGCTTCCCTTCGATGGTTCAGGTTTTGGCCGCGCAGGAGGATATCGAACTTCTCGTCGGTCCGCCGTGGAGGGAAATCATTCAAAGGATCCTCGCGGAGTGGCGCGAGCGCGGGGAAGTGGATCCGGGGCGCCTGACGCAGAGCTTTTCCGCCGATCAGGGATCGCAGATCGCCGCCCTGATGCTGGACGGTGAAAACCTACCGGAGCAGGAGCGTGAAAAGGTGATGGCTGACTGCGTGGCGCACCTTCGCCGAAGGCATTTGCGGAGTTTGGAGAGGGAATTGCGCCGAGCGATCCGCACCGCCGAAGAGAAAAAGGACGAAAAGGCCAAAAGAGAAAGGATGCTCGAATGGCAGGAAGTCGTACGAAGAGAACGACAACTAGAACGCCAGAGACTCGCCGGCAAGATGTAGGTCCTGCAGCGTCGGCGAAGGAGTCTCTCGAGACAGGGCTGACCGCTCACAAAAAAGAGGTCAAGAAGCTCATCGACCTCGGTAAGGAAAAGGGCTACCTAACCTACGACGAAGTGAATGACATGCTCCCGGCCGAGATCGTGTCCCCCGATCAGATCGATGATGTGATGTCCATCTTTGGCGAGATGGATATCGAAGTCGTCGATTCCCGCCAGCGGGTGACTCTGGCAAACCAGGCGGAGGAGCTGCCCGAAGAGGACGAGGAGGAGAAGGAATTCGATGCGGAAGCGGATGGGGACCTCGCGGGCAAGACCGGCGACCCCGTGCGGATGTACCTGCGCGAGATGGGGACCGTATCCCTCTTGAGTCGCGAGGGGGAGGTAGAAATCGCCAAGAAGATCGAAGAGGGGGAAAAGCGGGTGCATCACGAGGTTCTATCGAGCCCCTTCGCTCTCGTGTATGTCCTTGAATTGGGCGAAAGCCTCTCGCGGCACGAGGTTCGAGTGAGGGAAATTATTAAAGACGCGGATGAAGACCTGGATTACCTGGAGGATGAGGAGGTTCACGAGAAGAAGCTGCTGGACCAAATCTCCAAGTTGCGCCGCCTGGCGAACGAGAAGCTAAAAATCAAAAACAAGCTGGAAGGTAAACGGCTATCGGCTCAAGGGCGGAAAGGTTTCCAGGAAGCCCTCTTCAAACAGCACGAAAAGATTTATGCCGCTTTGAACGCCCTCCAGTTGAATCGAAAGCAAACCGAGGCGATCGCTAGCGGACTGAAAAAGGCTATGGATGAAATCCGCGCCCTGGAGAATCGGGTGCGCGAGTTTGAGCGCCAGACCGGCAAGTCGTTCCCGGATATTCTCAAGCTGGTTCCGAGCGCCGACGGGCGAAAGAAGCAGTGGCAGAGGGCCGTCGGCGTTTTCCGTATCGGGCAGGAGGCGATCCGGCATATGGCCGAGGACATTCGCGGCTCCCGGCGCGAGATGCGGCGGATGGAGCGGGAACTGGAGATACCGGCGGAAGAGTTGAGGCGGCGGGTGCAGTCGATCGTGGAGGGGGAGACGAAGGCCAACCTGGCCAAGAAGGAGCTCATCGAAGCCAACCTCCGTTTGGTTGTCAGTATCGCCAAAAAATACACCAATCGTGGCCTTCAGTTCCTGGACCTGATTCAGGAGGGGAATATCGGGCTGATGAAGGCGGTAGACAAATTTGAGTATCAGCGGGGTTACAAGTTTTCCACGTATGCGACGTGGTGGATCCGCCAGGCGATTACCCGTGCTATCGCCGATCAGGCCCGGACCATCCGGATCCCGGTCCATATGATCGAGACCATCAATAAGCTGATTCGCACCTCCCGCTATCTGGTGCAGGAGATCGGACGGGAGCCGACTCCAGAGGAGATCGCGGCGAAAATGGAGATTCCGTTGGAGAAGGTGCGCAAGGTGTTAAAAATCGCCAAAGAGCCGATCTCGCTGGAGACGCCGGTGGGAGAAGAGGAGGATAGCCACCTGGGAGATTTCATCGAGGACAAGCGGATCATTACGCCATCGGATGCGGTGATTAACATTAACCTTCAGGAACAAACCAAGAAGGTTTTGGCGACTCTCACGCCGCGCGAGGAGCAGGTTCTCAGGATGCGTTTTGGCATCGGCGAGAAGTCGGATCACACCCTCGAAGAGGTAGGCCAGAAGTTTACCGTGACGCGCGAGAGAATCCGCCAGATCGAAGCTAAAGCGCTACGCAAACTCAGGCATCCGAGCCGCAGCAAGAGGCTCAAGAGCTTCATGGAGAGCTGATCTGCGGTGTTGGCGGTTTATCTCTAAACTTGCTATCTTCAGAACTCAAAACTAAAAACTCACAACTCAGAACTTGTTTCTTTCGACGGGCCCATAGCTCAGCTGGTTAGAGCCACCGGCTCATAACCGGTAGGTCCCTGGTTCGAATCCAGGTGGGCCCACCAAATTTTTGCGCAGCAAAAATTTAGAGCAATGGAGCATGGGACAATGGAACAACGGACCGGAGCGACATTGCGGTCCATTGCTCTACTGCTCAGTTTTTCCAAAGGGCCGGCTCAGCGGCTTGTCATTCTGAGCTGGTCAAAGAATCCTTCTTGAACGAGCTCGTCTCTGAGCGTTGTGTCGACTACGTGCAGGTCCGCAACGGTCGGTTTGCGCGCCCGACAGCAATACCTAAAAATGCTTGTAATAAACGAGAGGCAGAAATAAAATGATTTCACCTTTCGAACGGTGCAGAGAGGAGGAGAGCGATCATGAGCAGTGCGCAAAAGACCACATGCTTGGCCCTTGGTTTCGTCCTGGCCACGGCCCTCGTGAGTGCCTCGAAGATCTGTTTGGGTGCCGATTCTACTCAGACCCTGCGGTTGCGTGCGGTTTACAACGCGATCGGCGGATCGATGGCTCCCATATGGGTAGCGCAAGAGGCGGGTTTGTTTACCAAGCATGGCCTGGAGGTTCAGCTCAACTACCTTGCAGCCACGACCTCAGTTCAGGCCATGGTTGGGGAGACTGAGGACATCGGGCTGGTCGGAAACCAGGGCATCGATGCCAATCTGGAGGGGGCGAACTTGGTCTATGTGGCCACCGGAACCCCGACTTTCGTTTTCCACCTTTACGGCGACCCCCGTATCCAATCGGTGGGTGACTTGAAAGGAAAGGTAGTGGCCGCCACCCAGGCGGCTGCCTCCACAGACTACGCCACCCGTATCCTTTTGACCCGTTCCGGGCTGGTCCCTGATAAGGATGTAAAAATAATGTATGCCGGAACCATGCCCGCGTTGCTGAGCGCCGTAAAATCAGGCAATGCCGCCGCCGGCATCATGTCGGCTCCGACGACGATCCAGGCCAGGGCCGCAGGTCTCAAGCAAATTGTCGATATTACCAGCTTGCGGATACCATTTCTCTTTGTGGGTCTGCTCGCCCATCGCAAGGTGGCCCGGGAAAACGGCGAGGCGGTCCTTCGATTCGTCCGCGCCCATATCGAGGCGATATCCGTTATCCGCAAAGACAAAGAGACCACAATGAGGGCAATGGGGAAGTTCCTGAAGACGGACAACCGGCAGATTCTTGAAGCGGTCTACGAGGAGTACGCGGATGTTTTCCCCAAGGTTCCTTTGATGACAGCGGCGGAAGTGAAGGCCGTGCTGGATGTGGCCAGGAATCCCAGGGCAAAACAGACGAGACCGGAGGAATTCTTCGACAATTCCTTTGTCCAGAAGATCGAGGCTTCGGGATTTATCGATTCCCTATACGCCAGGTAGCCGGAACCGGCTGCCGGAAAGGTAGATAACTGAAATGCAGGTTCGCGTCATGCATTTTATGAATCAGTATTTTGCCGGGAAAGGGGGTGAGGAGAAGGCGAACTTGCCCGTATCTCCCGTTGAAGGTCCGGTCGGTCCGGGCCGACGGCTGAAAGTTTTGCTTGGGGACGCCGCAGATATTGTCGTTACCGCGTGCTGTGGCGATAACTATTTCAGCGAGCATCGCGAAGAGGCACTAGCATCGGTTCTCCAGATTGCCAGGAACTACGAGGTTGAGCTAGTGGTGGCCGGTCCTGCCTTTGAAGCGGGCCGATATGGTTTTATGTGTTCGGAGGTGTGTCACTTTTTGAGCGCTTCGGCCGGGCTCTATTGCGTTGGTGCGATGAGTGTCGAAAATCCGGGCGTAGAGGGATATAGGCAGTACAAGGACGGAAAGGTCTTCTTTTTCTCGTCGACAGAGAGCGTGGTGGGCATGGAGGGTGCGTTATCAAAAATGGCACGCTCCGTTTCGAAGCTGGCCGCCGGTTTGACTCTGGGCTCGGCAGCCGAGGAGGGTTACATTCCCCGAGGTATTCGAGCCGAGGAGGCCGTAGATAAGAGTGGCGCGGAAAGGGCTGTTCAGATGTTGCTGGATAAGCTGGCCGGCCAACCTTTTGTTTCCGAGATAGTCTATGAAACTCTTGAGCCGACCCCTATCGCTCCCAAAATCACCAATCCGGAGGAGGTCCATCTGGCCCTGGTGACCACCAGTGGTGTGGTGTCGGAGGGGAATCCGGACAGATTGAAATCTATAAACAATACGCAGTTTGGCAAATACTCGATCGACAGCTTGAACTCTATGAAGGATAAAAGGTGGGATGTCCTTCACGCTGGATATGTTACCGGCTACATGGCCGACAATCCTAATTATGGCGTTCCGGTCGATGCGTGCCGGGAATTAGAAAGGGAAGGCGCATTCGCCGGGCTATATCCTTATTTCTATTCATCGCCGGGCGTTGGCGGAAAAGTTGCTGATATGATGGGGATAGGTAGGCGGATTGCCCGCGACCTGAAGGCTGCCGGCGTAAACGCCGCGTTAGTCGTCCCCACCTGAGGTACCTGCACTCGCAGCGGCGCTGTGATCGCTAAGGAGATCGAGAAAGAAGGTATACCAGCGGGAGTCATCACCGCAATGGTTATGGTGGCGCAGCAAGCAAAGGCCAGCCGGATAATCCGTGGAGTCAAGATCCCGCATCCCTGCGGCGATCCCAACCTGCCTGAGGAACGTGACCGACTGGTACGGCGGGAAATTGTCAAGACCGCCCTCAGAGCTCTTGAAACGGATGTCAGCGGCCCCACTGAATTTGTGCCGGACCTTGAGGTATTTTGATGAAGTTAGAACTGGCAAACTTCCCGGTGAGAAATGTTCGACTGGGCACGCGGACCGGCTATGCAAATGGAGTGCTGAGTTTCGATAAGGAAGAGCTGCTAGAACTCGTGTTGAATGACAAGCGAATCGCATCGGCCGACTTGGACGTGGTGTTCCCCGACGAGCAGACAAGGATCGTGAATGTTCGCGATGTCGTGGAGCCGCGAGTAAAGGTGTCGGGGCGGGGGTGTGTTTTCCCGGGGATTCTCGGGCCGGTCGAAACTGTGGGCGACGGTGGAACCCATAGACTATCCGGTGTCACGGTGATGACGTCAGGAGATTATCGCCCGACTATTCCAAGCGGGACAGCCGCAGGGAATACGGGAATCGTGGATATGTGGGGGCCGGCATCGCGGCTGACCCCACTGGGATCCACCCTCAATATTGTTTTGATACTGAAACTTATCGATGGCGTGAGCGAGCGAGATGCCCACAGCGCGTTTCAGACGGCTGAGTTGAGGGTCGCACAACGATTGGCTGAGACTGTCAAGGATAAGACTCCTGAGAGTACGGAGGTTTTCGAGCTGTTCAAAGTGGATCCTTCCCTCCCCCGCGTGGTGTATATTTTCAGCTTTATAACATTTCGTGTTGGCATGCATCAGCCCCATTCAAGCGTAGAGCTCTATGGATTGCCGGTTGAGGATTCCCTGCCGACCTTCATTCATCCCAACGAGCTCCTTGACGGGGCTTTGACCAGAGATGCGCGTAGAGGGACTTCGAGCAGGGAAAGCACGTGGGGCTTAATGAATAACTCGATACTTCTTACTCTCTATAGAGAGCACGGGAAACGACTAAACTTTCTGGGTGTCATTCTGCAGAGGACCCGGTTTCTATCGGAGTTTGGCAAGCATGTCACCGCCGAAGTCACTTCCCAAATGGCAAGGCTATTGGGGGCCGATGGTGCCATCACTTCAAGAACTAGCCCATCGGGGAACAATATGGTTGAAGTGATGCTAACGCTGAAGGCCTGCGAAAGGAAGGGCGTGAAAACGGTCATGGTGGGACCGGAGTGGGGCGGTCGCGAGGGGACTGAGCCACCGCTCGCTTTCCACCTGCCGGAGGCGGACGCTATTGTGAGCACATGCAGTCTGGACCGCAAGGTCAAGATACCAGCGCCGGCCAAGGTTATCGGACTTACAGATCATCAGTTCATTACAATAAATGGGGGAGAGTCTGTGTCTCCTTGGAGTGAGCTTCTACTGGACGGCCGATTGGGTATTACCGAGGGCCTGGACTGGTTTGGCCGGATGAACTACGCTTGCAAGGTGTACTGACAGTGGCCTTGACAATCCGATCTGCTTTCCTGTCTTTCCTTATTTTCGTGACAACGCTTCTGGGCGGCTTAGCACCGGTCTATGCCGAGCCTCTGCGCATCGTTTACACGGCTATCAGCTTGATGTATGGCCCGCTCTGGGTGACCCAGGAGGCGGGAATTTTTAGGAAGTATAACCTTGATGTGGAACTTCTCTACCTTTCAGGAGGAACTCTCTCCACCTCGGCTCTCATCGCCGGGGATGTGCAGATAGCCTTTACCGGTGCGGGAAACGTGGTCGCGGCTAACTTGTCAGGGTCGGACGTGGTTCTCCTCGGCGCCACTATTGATCTTCTCCCGTTCGAAATCTGGGCTGTCCCAACCCTTAAAGAGGCCTCTCAACTGAAGGGCACTAAAATGGGGGTAACCCGCATCGGGTCCACGACGCATTTCGTGGCACGTTACGTTCTCAAGAAGTGGGGGTTAAGGCCGGAAGGGGATGTGGTCATTTTTCAAACGGGAGGACAGCCGGAATTGTTTGCGGCTCTCAAGGGGGGCTCTATTCAGACCGGTGTCCTCAATACGGGGCCCTTTACCGTCAGAGCTCAGAAGGAAGGGTTTACGCGCTTGGCCGATGTTTCCGCCATGGGCCTGCCCTATGTCTATGGATCGGTTGCCGCCCGGCAATCCTTTCTCCAGAGCCGGCCCGACGTAGCAAACCGCTTCTTGAAAGCGTTTACGGAGGGCATTCACCGTTTCAAGACTGACAAGCGTCTGGCCCTGGCCACCATTGAGAAGTACACCAAGGTCAAAACTACACCGGACACCGAACAGGTTTACGAAATCTATGCAAACAGGTACGTCAAGCGGGCCCCGGAAATTCCTCTGGAAGGGATGCAGACCATTCTTGAGGAGATAGCGGCAAGCCGTCCGCTCCCGTCGGGGATAACGCCCCAGCGCTTTCTCGACTCCCGATATATCAGAGAGATCGCCGAGAGCGGCTTTGTGGACGCCCTGTATCGAGGCCGCTGATCCGCGCACCGGAACATGCCAGTTCGGCACGAAGCCGGTATTCATCCGTAAAAGCTTCCGTAAATTCTTCTGCGCTGAAGGAGCTAACAGACGCTTATCGCTCCTTG
>JACPSF010000489.1 GCA_016193385.1 Deltaproteobacteria bacterium | reverse complement strand
CGACAGCAGTCGTCAGGGGTTGGGAAAAAGCCCGCAAGGAGTTCGGAGGCGCGATCAGCCATCCCGGTCACCGTCACCAGCGTCGTTCAAAAGCACATCCCGCTACAAGTGGCAGCCATCGGAGCAGTGGAGGCCTATTCCACTGTCGCGGTGAGGGCCCAGGTCACGGGCACGCTCACGCGAGTCCATTTCAAAGAGGGCCAAGATGTGCAGAAAGGGGATCTGCTTTTTACGATCGATCCCCGCCCCTTTGAAGCCACGCTCAAGCAGGCCGAGGCGACGTTGGCGAAGGATACAGCCCTCTTGGAGAACGCCCGGGAGCAAGCGCGCCGGTACGCGGAGCTGGTAAAGAAGGAGTACGTCTCGCGGGAGCAGCACGATCAGGTCCGAGCCAATGCCGATGCGCTCGAAGCTACGGTGGAGGCAGATCGGGCGGCTGTGGAAACTACTAAGGTTCAGCTCAGCTACTGTTACATCTATTCTACGCTAGACGGGCGAGTTGGCGGTCTCCTAGTCAACGAAGGCAACCTCGTTCGGGTGAACGATGCGACGCCCCTGGTCATCATCAATCAGATCAACCCAATCTATGTTACTTTCTTCCTGCCCGAGCAAAACCTGGCGGAGATAAAAAGCCGCATGGTTGGGACGGCACTCAAGGTCCAAGCGACTATCCCTGAGAGTGAAGATCGTCCGGAAGAGGGCACCCTGAGCTTCATCGATAATGCGGTGGACAGGACCACGGGAACGATCAAGTTCAAGGGCACCTTCGCCAACGGCAATAGACGACTCTGGCCGGGGCAGTTCGTGAGAGTCGCGTTGACCCTCTCTAACCAGCCCGACGCGATTGTGATTCCTTCCCGGGCCGGTCAGACGGGGCAAGACGGGCAGCACGTCTTTGTCCTAAAGACCGACTCGGCTGTCGAGCTGCGCTCGGTCGTCATTAGTCGAACCGTCGGCGGCGAGGCGGTTATCGAGAAAGGACTCCAGCGCGGCGAGAAGGTAGTGACAGACGGTCAGTTCCTGCTCGGTCCCGGGTCCAGGGTGCAGGTGAAGAAAGAGGCGAAATCATGACCCATTCGACTGAGCTCAGGGTCATCCTGAGGAGGATCGAAGGATGAATATTACCGGCCTCTTCATCTACCGGCCTGTTATGACGACTCTCGTCATGCTGGGCATCGTCGTCTTCGGCCTGATGGGGTATCGAGCGCTTCCCGTCAGCGATCTCCCAACGGTCGATTTCCCGACGATTGTCGTGTTCGCCAACCTCCCCGGCGCGAGCGCCGAGACCATGGCTTCTTCGGTGGCGACGCCGTTGGAAAAACAATTCTCCACCATCGCCGGCCTGGATTCCATGAACTCGGTGAACACCCTGGGAAGGAGCCAAATTACGCTGCAGTTCAATCTGAGCCGGAACATCGACGCCGCCGCTCAAGACGTCCAGTCGATGATCGCCCGAGCCTCGAGAGACCTGCCAACGAATATGCCCGCCCCTCCGTCCTACCGGAAGGTCAACCCCGCCGACATTTCCATTCTCCAGCTCTCCTTAAGCTCGCAAACCCTGCCTCTTTCCGCCGTCGACGAGTACGCGGAGAATGTCCTCGCCCAGCGCATCTCGATGGTCAGCGGCGTCGCCCAGGTGGATGTCTTTGGCTCTCAGAAGTATGCGGTTCGTATTCAGCTCGATCCGACCGCGCTTGCCTATCGGCAGATCGGGATTGACGAGGTCCTCAATGCGGTCCAACGAAGCAACGTCGATCTACCCATGGGGACTCTGGACGGGCCTTACCGTTCTCTCACGTTAAAATCCAACAGTCAGCTGATGAAGGCGGCGGAGTATCGCTCCCTGGTTGTGACTTATAGGAACGGCTCTCCGGTTCAACTGCGGGACGTCGGCAGGGTCATAGACAGCGTTGAAAATGATAAGGTCGCGGCTTGGTACAACGACAAGCGATCCGTTGTCCTGGCTGTCCAGCGCCAGCCGGGCGCCAACGTGGTCGAGGTCGTGGATGCCGTTAAAAAAATCTTGCCCACGCTGCGCGCGCAGATACCCCCCTCGGTCGAGCTGGAGGTTTCGTTTGACCGCACCCAGTCGATTCGTGCCTCCGTTGAAGACGTTCAGTTCACCCTGGTTCTGACCGTCTGCCTGGTCGTGCTCGTGATCTTTCTTTTCCTGCGTAACCTCTCGGCCACGGTGATTCCCAGCCTGGCATTACCCATGTCGATTATCGGCACTTTTGCGGTCATGTATCTGCTGGGTTATAGCCTGGATAACCTCTCGCTGATGGCCTTAACACTTTCCGTCGGTTTTGTGGTCGACGACGCCATCGTCATGTTGGAAAATATCGTCCGTCACATCGAGGAGGGCGAGGGGGTCTTCGAGGCGGCGGTCAAAGGGTCTAAAGAGATTGGGTTTACCATCGTCTCCATGACGCTGTCACTGGTCGCCGCCTTTATTCCGGTGCTGTTCATGGCTGGGATGCTTGGCCGGCTGCTCAGGGAATTTGCGGTCACGATCTGTGTCGCTATCTTGGTTTCCGGTTTCGTTTCGTTAAGTCTTACCCCGATGCTGTGCAGCCGCTTCCTGCGCCCTGCGGGCTCGGAACGTCATGGCCGGCTCTACAGCGCTGCGGAGCGCTTTTTCGACGCCATGCTGCGCTTCTATGAATGGACGCTCCAATGGGTCTTGAGACACCGCGCGGCCACCCTGGTGGCTTCGCTTTTCCTGCTTGTAGTGACGATCCAGCTCTTCATGGTCATCCCTAAGGGATTTGTCCCGAGCGAAGATACCGGTCAGGTGATCATCTTCACCGAATCCGCGCAGGGGACTTCCTTTGACGACATGGTCCGCCACCAGCAACAACTGGCTGCCATCGTGGCCCAGGATCCTAACGTGGATGGCTTCAGGTCCAGCGTGGGAGTGGGTGGTGTCAGCGCGACGGCGAACTCTGGAACGATTTTTATACGGCTAAAGCCCCGCTCGGAGCGTTCTTTGAGTGCCGACGAGGTGATCCAGGAGCTCCGAGGAGCTTTTTCGGTACGCGCCCGTGCTTGAAGAGAAGATCCGAACCGCCCCCGAATTTCAGGACGTCAATAGCGACCTGCAGCTCAAAAACCCCCAATTAGAGATCATCATTGATCGGGATAAGGCGGCAACCCTGGGGCTGACGGCACAAGGACTCTCGCCGCGGCAGATCCAGGAGGCCTTTTACAGCGCCTACGGATCCCGCCAGATTTCGACCATCAATACGCCCACTAATCAATATCAAGTGATCATGGAGCTGGATCCGAAATTTGAAAACGACCCCTCTGTGCTGTCGATGCTCTACATCCGGGCGACCACGGGCCAGAACAGCGCCCAGGCCGCGGTGACGGGAAGCTCGCTTATTCCCCTGAACACCGTCGCAAGTCTGAAACAGGGGGTGGGTCCGTTGTCCGTTAACCATTCCGGCCAGCTTCCCTCCGTCACCATCTCGTTCAATCTCCGGCCCGGGGTGGCGTTAGGCGATGCAGTGAATACTGTAAATGAACTGGCCCGTGCGACGCTGCCGGCGACCATCACCACGGGTTTTCAGGGCACGGCGCAGGAATTTCAGTCCTCGATTCGGAGCATGTGGCTTCTCTTGACCATGGCCATATTGGTCGTCTACCTGGTTCTGGGAATACTGTATGAGAGTTTCGTCCATCCGTTGACGATCCTGTCGGGTCTTCCCTCCGCGGGCCTAGGGGCTTTGCTGGTGCTCATCCTCTTTGGCATGGATTTGAACATCTACGGCTTTGTGGGAATTATCATGCTGATCGGCATCGTGAAGAAGAATGCGATCATGATGATTGACTTCGCTATCGAGGGTCAGAGAAGCGAGGGAAAAACCGCTTTCCAGGCTATTTACGAGGGTTGCCTCGTACGCTTTCGCCCGATCATGATGACCACCATGGCGGCCCTCATGGGTGGGCTGCCCATTGCCCTTGGCTTCGGCGCCGGATCGGAGTCCCGTCGCCCGCTGGGACTTGCCGTTGTTGGTGGATTGATGGTCTCCCAGATTTTGACGCTCTACATAACGCCGGTCATCTATCTCTACATGGAGAGCTTCCAGGGATATCTCGCCCGGCTCCCCCAAACTGCGCGCGCGCCATTCCGGGCTCGCCGCACGGCGACTAAGGGCGAGGTTTTCACTCCGGAACTGGCTGCCGGGAAGCCGCAGATAAAAGAATGAATAAGCTGGAATGGCTCGAATGCTCTGGCTGGCGACCGCGGTGAAAGGGATTAGCGCTTACCAGTTCAGGGGGTTGAGGATCCCGCCAAGCGCTTTCATGTCCTCTCTGATTTGATCCCAGGGGCTTCTTTGCTCTTCCCCCTCAGGCGTGGTCTTCTTCTCCGCAGGTTTGACCGTCTGGGCCTGCGCCGGGCTTTTCACTACCGATTCTGGGAGGGTTTTTGGGGGCTGGTGGGCTTCCGGACCTTTTGGTTTGGCGGTCTCTTTGGTTTCCTCCGCCGTCTCCTTCACCTGGAACTCGCCCGTCTCGAGGAAGAGGGGTCCTTTTTCTGCGGGGAGTCTCGGGGCGAGTTCGACCTTCTTGCCACTGGAGGGCTGGGAAACTGGGATGCTGGCACTCTCCGGCCCTCTGGCTCCCTCGGGCAGCTTGGCCAGACCCGCCTCCTTTGGCGCTTCGACCCCCTTTCGCTTCAATGCTTGGTCGATGCCTGAAATCAGTTCGCTTGTGGAGACTGCAGTTGCGGTCTCGGCCGCAGCGCTTGCCGGCTTTCTCTGTTGCGGGCTAGCTGCCTTCAAGACCGGGGCCGCCTCGGGCGTAGGGGGAAGCCCGTCGGCGTTTTTGCC
>JACPSF010000014.1 GCA_016193385.1 Deltaproteobacteria bacterium | reverse complement strand
CCCTGTCAGGGAAAAACCCGCGCGCTTTCTTCGGTGACTCCTCGGACCCTGCGGCAGTCAAAGTGCGAGACCTTAAAGACGAGGCCCTGCGGGTCTACCGCACGCGTGTGATCAATCCCAAATGGATTCGCTCGGCGATGCGCCATGGCTACAAAGGGGCCTTGGAGATGGCGGCCACTGTGGATTACCTCTACGGCTACGACGCCACGGCTCGGATCGCCGAGGACTGGATGTATGAGAAGCTCGCCGAACGTTACGCCCTGGATTCTCAAGTCCAGAGGTTTTTCGCGGAAAAGAATCCCTGGGCCCTGCAGGACATCGCGGAGCGCCTCTTGGAGGCGGCCGATCGAGGGCTCTGGGAAAAACCCGCAGAGGAAACCATCGCGGCCTTGAAGCAAACCTATCTCCAGGCGGAAGAATGGATCGAAAGAGGTCAGGAGAAAAAAGAGGATGAATAAAAATATATTTCCGTTCAGCGCGTTGGTCGGTCAGGAGCGGATGAAGCGCGCCCTGCTCCTGAACGTCATCCACCCGGGGATCGGCGGGCTGCTGATCTGGGGGGAAAAGGGGACGGCCAAGTCGACTGCGGTACGAGCCCTGGCGAATCTCTTACCGGAGATATCGGTAGTGGCGGATTGTCCTTTTTCCTGCGATCCGGAGGAGAAAGAAGGGCTTTGTGAGAGGTGCCGAGAGCGGGTCGCTAATGGCGAGTCTTTACCTCTCAAAAAAAGGGCGGTCAGGATCGTAGAACTCCCCTTGGGGGCTACGGAGGAGCGGGTCCTGGGCTCGTTCGATCTAGAGGAGGCGATTCAAAAGGGCGAGCGCCATTTTGAACCCGGAGTTCTGGCCGCTGCCCATCGCGGGATTCTTTACATCGATGAGGTCAACCTTCTAAGCGACCATTTGATGGATATTCTATTGGACGCGGCTGCCATGGGAGTCAATTACGTCGAGCGCGAGGGAATTTCTTTCGTGCATCCGGCTCGCTTCATTCTCATTGGCACTATGAACCCGGAGGAGGGAGAGCTCAGGCCCCAGTTGCTCGACCGCTTTGGCCTCTGTGTCGAAGTGGGAGGGATTGATGAGCCCGCGATGAGGGCTGAGGTCGTCCGCAGGAGAATTGCCTTTGAGACGGACCCCGTGACCTTCGACGAGCAGTGGAAAGAGAGCGAAGAAAAAGAGCATGAGAGGGTCCTGGCGGCGAAAAGACTTCTTCCCCGAGTGAGGCTTTCTGAGGAGATGCTGCGTCTCATCGCGCAAATGTCCATCTCGGCCGAGGTAGATGGCCTCCGCCCGGACATTGTCATGCACAAGACCGCCTGCGCTCTCGCCGCCTATGCTAGGCGTACAGAGGTGGGTGAAGAGGATGTTCTGGAAGCGGCGGAGTTGGCTTTGCGCCACCGACGCAAGAGCGCCCCTGAGAAACCGCCTCCGCCATCTCGACGTCCGCCGCCGCGAAGCGAATCGTCTCCATCCCAGGCTAAAGGCGAAGGGTTACAAATGGAGAAAAAGGCTAGCGGGCTGGAAAAGGAGCGGTGTTTTGAAGCGGGGGAATCTTTTCCCGTGAGGCAGCTTTTTTTCCGCGCTGCCCATTCCGGGGCATGGATGGAAAAGGGCCGCCGCACTCTGGGGACAAGCCAAGGGAAAGAGGGGCGCTACGTGCGCTCTTCGCTTCCTCAGGGAAAGATTCGCTCACTGGCGCTGGATGCCACGCTGCGGGCCGCGGCCCCGTATCAGAGTCGGCGGAGAACCGAGGGAGGGAGAGCATTTCAACTTCGGTCTTGGGATCTCAGGGAGAAAATCCGCGAAAAGAAGATCGGCAATCTCATTCTGTTTCTTGTTGATGCCAGCGGCTCCATGGGCGCATGGCGCAGGATGGTGGCGGTGAAGGGCGCCATTCTCTCCCTGCTTAAAGACGCTTACCAGAAACGCGATCGTGTCGGGCTTCTAAGCTTCCGCGGAGAAGGGGCTGAGCTCCTGCTCCCCCCGACGGGGAACTTCAACAAGGCGGAGGCCAGGCTTAAGGATCTCCCTACGGGTGGTCGCACACCGTTGGCACATGGATTAAAGCTTGCCTTACAGATGTTTCAACGCCCCGGTTATCAGGAGAGACCCCCCTTTTTGGTTCTGGTTTCTGACGGCAGGGCGAATGTCTCTCTAGCGCACGGCGATCCAACGGCAGAGGCCACAGGCGTTGCCCGTGAGATCGGCAAAAGAGGCATCCCTTCTTTAGTACTAGACGCGGAAGCGGGCTTCTTTCGCCTGGGCTTGGCTAAAGAGCTGGCTCGCGCGATGAGAGGAGTCTATTTAACGCTGGAACAGCTGGAGGGAAATCAGGTGGCCAAGATAGTCCGCAGAATGATCGGCGCCAGGCGCCAGAAGAGGCTCTGATGCTGAGTGGAAAAGCGGTAAACCTCTTTCTGTCTCTGCTCGTTTTTCTTTTCCTTTTTTGGCTCTTTACGGTTCCTCTCCCCAGCCATATTCGTCCCTCGCAGATCATCGGTGCGCCGCAAAGGATCGTCTCTGCCAACCTGCGGAGCGACGAAGTCTTGCTGTCCCTTGTGAACAGGGATCGTCTCATTGCCGTGAGCCATTTGTCCCTAGACCCTTCCCTTTCCAATGTGGCTGAGGAGGCGAAAAAAATCCCGCACAAGGTGAAGGTTGATCCCGAGATGCTCTACGGGCTCAACCCGGATCTCGTCGTGGTTGGGGACGGCTCTTCTCCAGACGCCGTAAACCAGCTGCGCACACTTGGAATCACGGTTTTTAAGACAACCCGCTTTGACTCGCTCGAGGAGATCCAAAGGGCCATCCTCGACTTAGGTAAAGCCGTTGGAGAAGAGAAGAAGGCAGAGGCGCTAGTTTCTGCGACTCGACAGCGACTTGGTAGAGTTAGCGAGCGGGTGAGCAGGGCGCAACATCGCCCGCTAGTTCTCTACTACAGCACCGGCGGTTACACCGGCGGCCGGGGTGCGATCATCGACGATGTTATCCGAGCGGCCGGCGGGAGAAACTTGGCAGCGGAGAAGGGAATTAACGGCTACAAGAAGTTCTCCTTGGAGGCTCTGGTCGTGGACGAGCCTGAAGTCATTTTATTAGGGGAGAGGGGGGAGAGAGAAAAGGTCCTTTACCAGGAGGTCTCGTCTCACGCCGGCCTCAAGCAGCTAAAGGCCGTCAGAGAGAAGAAGGTCTATGTCATTCCAAGTCGGTATCTGGTCACTTCCTCCCACTACATCGTAGAAGGAGTAGAACGCTTGGCCCGGCTGCTTCATCCGAATCGTTTCTCGGGCGATCCGGAGAGTTGAAGTCCAGGAAGGATCCCATGAGTCGAATTCAACTCCGTCGGGCAGGATGGCTCCTCTTCTTGTTACTTCTCCTGGGCGTCAGTGTTGGGCTTACGACAGCGAAAGGGACAGTGGTTATTCCGCTCAGGGATATCGGTTCGATCTTTTTTAGCCAGCTACCTTTCCTCTCCTCTAATGTCGATCCCAGGCTGGAGGCTATCGTGCTCCATATCCGTTTACCCAGAGTCCTGGTCGCTGCCCTCGTGGGGGGAGGGTTGGCGCTTTCAGGCGCGGTCATGCAGGCCCTTTTCCGCAATGGCTTGGCCGATCCTGGCATCCTTGGGGTTTCGAGCGGCGGGGCATTGGGTGCTGTGATTGCCCTCTCCTTTGGTTTTGCCTCAGAGCATATCTTTGTTTTGCCCGGTATGGCCTTTTTAGGTTCTCTAGCAGCAGTCTCGTTGGTTTATGTCCTTGCGAGCCAAAAAGGGGCGATTCCTCTCTCAGCGCTCCTTCTGTCTGGTTTGGCAGTCAGCGCCCTACTTTCCGCATTGACATCACTTCTATTGAGTCTCACAAGGAACCTATTTCTCTTACGTGAGACCCTTTTTTGGTTGATGGGAGGGTTGGATGGAAGGGGGTGGGAGCACTTGAGGATCATTGCCATTCCGGTCTGTCTGGGGAGCCTTTTGCTACTCAATCTCTCTCGCGAGCTCAATATCCTGATATCGAGCGGGGAAGAAAGCGCCAGGACACTCGGGATAGATACCAAGCGTCTCACCCAAATCCTTCTCCTTCTTACATCCATGATAACCGGGGTTGTGGTCTCGGTAAGCGGGGTCATTGGCTTTGTGGGACTCGTGGTTCCTCATGTAGTGCGCCTTCTCCTCGGACCGGATCATAGAGTTTTACTCTATGGGAGTTTTCTTGGAGGGGCCATCTTTCTCATCTGGTCCGATTACCTCACGCGCACCCTTTTTCCTCTAGAGGAGATCCGTCTGGGGGTAGTCACCTCCTTTGTCGGCGTCCCGTTTTTCCTCTATCTCCTAAACCGGGGACGGAAGACTTTGAGTTGGTAAAATATCCCATGGTGTGGCAGGCGTTTTTAGATTCTTCCGCAGCGCTTCTTGTGAGTGCTCTTCTTCTGGATCTTGCCATTGGCGATCCTCGCTGGCTTCCCCATCCGGTGGTCCTGATGGGAAAGTTTATTGCCCGGGGAGAGCGGCTTCTTTGGACTGGGAAAGCGGGCAGGGATTTCCTGGCGGGGACGTTCATTACACTTATACTGGTCGGGCTTTCCGGCGGAAGCGCTTGGGCGTTGGTTTCTATCTTTTCCCTTCTGCCACCATTCCTGTCCTTTCTTGCCACTGTGGGTTTAGCGTCAACGACTCTCGCCATGCGCGGCCTCCTCGATGCAATAGCCCGAATAGAAAAGCCGTTACGCAACGAGAACCTGACCGAGGCCCAAAGCCAGCTCTCTCACATTGTTGGGCGTGAGACCCGCTCCTTAAGCAAGGACAAGGTGCTACGCGCCGCTTTGGAGTCCTCAGCCGAGAGCACCTGTGATGGCATCGTGGCACCTCTATTTTATCTTTTTTTAGGGGGAATACCGTTGGCTATGGTGTACAAGGCAGTGAACACACTGGATTCCATGATTGGTTACCGAACGGAGCGATACCTGTACTTCGGCCGGTTCGCCGCCCGGCTGGATGACCTCTTGAACTTCCTTCCGGCGCGGCTAACAGCCCTTTTCATTGTAGTGGCGGCTTCTCTCTTGCGGTTGGATGGCGTGGGCGCTCTCCGGGTTTTGTGGCGCGATCATGGAAACCATCTTAGTCCTAATGCCGGCTATCCGGAGTCGGCCCTTGCGGGCGCTCTGGGGATCAGACTAGGAGGTCCGAGCATCTACTTCGGCCGGGAAGTCTTGAAGCCCGACATTGGTGAGGAAAGGACTCAAGTCCATATAGGTATGTTAAAGGAGGCCCGATCGCTATGTCTAGTCACAACAACAGTCTCGCTGACGACTTTCTTGCTCCTCCTGAACTGGGCAAGAAAGACGGGCCTGGATCCGGAGGAAATCACCGACTTTAGCGCCAGCATCAATCCCATGGGGCCCCCTCCGGCGGCCCGCAGGGCTTTTCTCAAAAGCTATGGGGAGATTTCGCGCTATCCCGATGTGGAGGTCCACAAATTGAGAGAGGAGCTGGCACGGCACCACGGAGTGAAGGCAGAAGAGGTGTATCTGGGGAATGGATCGACCCAACTGATTTATCTGCTTTGCCGCGCGCTGCGTCCCCGCAAGGCGCTTGTGGTCCTTCCGGCCTTCTCCGAGTATAGCAATGCCCTAAAACTGGTAGGGACAGAAGTCCGATCTTATATTCTCTCGCCTGAGCGTGACTTCAGGCTTCCCGTGGAAGAATTCATGGAGGGGTGGAAGAACGATCTGGGCATGGTATTTCTCTCCAATCCCAATAGCGTGACCGGGCAGATCATCTCAAAAGCAGCCTTGGAAGAGATCGCCGGGCGTGCGCTCAGGAAAAAAATCTTTCTGGTTGTCGATGAGGCTTTCATGGACTTCGTAGAAAGTGAGTCAGTGAAAGAGCTGATTCAGCGGAATCCGTATCTTGTTGTGCTTCGTTCCCTAACCAAGTATTACGCTCTGCCGGGACTGCGGATCGGTTATGTTTTGGCCCAGGACCACGTGGTAAAGCTGCTTGCCTCATACCAGGAACCTTGGTCTGTCAATGGACCGGCGCAAAGGGTCGCCCTGGCCTGTCTCGCCGACGCAACATTCAGGTCAAAGACGACACAATGGCTGGAGCAGGAAAGACCCCTCTTGCTAAAAGGTTTATCCAAGGTTAAGGGCCTTCAGCCGTATCCTTCAAGCGCGAATTTTGTGCTCGTGGGCTTAGAAGACAAGGAGCGTAACGCTTTGGAACTCCGCTCGTTTCTCCTGCAAAGAAAAATCCTTATTCGGGCGTGCGATTCTTTTGCTGGACTAGGGGCAAAATATTTCCGTGTGGCCTCGGGAAAAAGTGGGTATGCCGAAGAACGTGCCGTCAGATTGGGCACCAAACTCCTCTATGTCGCCACAGCCGAGCCAGGGGATGACGAAATGGCGCGTCGGATAGCTGAGCATAGAAAAAGGCGGGGAGAGCGGTGGGTCACCGTCGAGGAGCCGTTAGAAATTGGGAGCGCATTGGCGGAGCACCAAGGCAAGGTCGATTGCGCTGTTGTTGATTGCCTCACGCTATGGGTCAGTAATTTTCTGATTCAACGGGGTGAGGAGAGTGTTGTGAAGGCGACAGAAGATCTCATTCAGGGACTCCCTCGACTCAACTTTCATCTTTTTTTCGTGACGAATGAGGTGGGGTGGGGGATCGTTCCCGATAACCCCCTGGCACGACAGTTTCGGAGATCATTCTCATGGTGGCAGGAGTGCCAGTGGTAGTAAAGGAGAGGAAATGCTTCTAGAAGAGACACTGAAAAGGATCCTCCCCTTGGACCGCTCTGTTGAGTCCGAGGCGCAAAGGCGCTTGGATCGGCTAACCAAACCCCAAGGGAGTCTGGGGAGGTTGGAGGAGATGGCTTTAGGGGTGGCGTGTATTCAGGGCGAAGTCCCGCCCCGCCTGGGACGCAAGCGGGTCTTTGTCTTCGCTGCAGATCATGGGGTGACCGAAGAGGGGGTTAGCGCATACCCAAGGGAAGTTACAGCTCAGATGACCTACAACTTTCTTAACGGGGGTGCGGCCATCAACGTATTGTCGCGCCACTTCGGTGTGGATGTGGATGTCATCGACATGGGTGTAGACCACCAGTTTCCCCCTCTTGAGCTGCTCCGCTCGTTTAAAATTAAACCCGGGGTCGCCAATTTCGCCCGGGGTCCTGCTATGACGCGGGAGGAAGCCTTGCAGTCCGTGGAGACAGGAATTCGTCTGGCCCAGGAGGCCGCCACCAAAGAGCTCTTTCTTCTTGGCGCTGGCGATATGGGTATCGGCAACACTACCAGCGCGGCAGCGATCTTCTGCGCGCTCACAGGGGTCTCGGTGCGCACGGTTGCGGGGAGAGGAACGGGGATCGATACCGCCACTTGGGAAAGAAAGGTCAACACCACTGAGAAGGGGCTGTTGCTCAACCGGCCTGATCCCCATGATTCGCTTGATGTCTTAGCGAAGGTGGGTGGATTGGAGATCGGAGCCATAGCGGGGCTCATCTTAGGCGCCGCGGCCCATCGTATCCCTTTGGTTCTTGACGGCTACATCTCTACGGCTGCGGCTCTTTTGTCCTATCGCTGGAGCCCGGCTGTAAAGGATTTCCTTTTCGCCTCTCACCTCTCCGCGGAGTGTGGCCACCGTTTCATGCTGGAGGAAATGGGTCTTTCTCCTCTTTTGGATCTCGGGATGCGTTTGGGAGAGGGAACCGGGGCTGTCGTCGCCATGGGCCTGGTTGAGGCCGGGGTAAAGATACTCCGCGAGATGGCGACCTTTGAAACAGCCGCGGTTTCGGGAAAAAAACGATGAAGCCCTTTTGGATAGCGCTTCGCTTTTTAACTATTTTTCCCTGGCCTAAGTCACTCAAGAGTACCCCAGAAGAAATCGGCAGGTCAGCATCTCTCTTCCCCCTGCCCTCTTAAGTATCACCCTGGTCACCCTCATGATACTGCTCACTCGCGCTCTTCACTTGGATGGACTGGGTGACACCTTTGACGGCCTGGGGGCGAAGGGTGGTCCGAAAGAGGCTCTCCAGGCGATGGATGATAGCCGCATCGGGATTTTTGGCCTGGCCGCGGTTGTGGTCGTCCTCGCATTCAAGTTTCATGCGATAGCGGTCATGAAAGAGTGGCAAGGACTCCTTCTGGCGCCGGTATTAGGCCGCTGGGCAATGGTGGTCTTGGCTTATGGTTCCGAAGCGGCGCACGCGGGGTTGGGGCAGATGATGGTGGAAAATGTGCGTGCATGGCATCTCTCTCTGGCAACGCTTTTCACGCTCGTATTGATCGCTATTTTTTCGCCACGAACAGGCTTATGGATCGCCCTTTCGGTGGCGCTCTTAACGCTTCTCTGCAGGAATTACTTGCACCGTCGCCTGGGCGGTGTGACCGGAGATACGTTCGGGGCGGTCGGTGAGTTGAGCGAGACCTTGGCTCTAGTAATTTTTGCTTCAGTTTAAAAAACTGCGAGTCGAGATGACCCTCATTCCGTTCACAACCGGGCGCTTGATAAAGCCCACACGGCTTTACTTAATGCGCCACGGACAGGTGCGGGGACACGACGAGAAAAGAATCAATGGCCACGATGACGTGGAGCTGACAGAAGAAGGAATTGCCCAATCCCATCGCCTGGGACAGAGACTTAGGGGTGAGAGAATAACAGCCCTTTATTCGAGCGACTTGCGGCGCTCCCTGGAAGGAGCTCGGATCATCGCTCACTATCTCGACATCACCCCGGCGCCGCCGCTAGCGGAATTCAGAGAAAAAAAGTTCGGGGTTTTTGAGGGACTGAATCTGAAAGAAATCAAAGAGCGGTTCGCGGTAGAGCTGGACGAGCTGATGAATAATTGGATTGGCTACTGTCCGCCTGGGGCCGAGTCCTTAAGAGAGCTGGAGCAAAGGGTGATGCAGGCCTTGCAAAACACCTTGGAGAGGCACCAGGGAGAAAGAATTGCGCTTGTGGGCCATGGGGGAGTCAATCGGATGATCCTGCTGCACGCCCTCGGACTGGAACTGAAAAATTTCTTTTGCTTTGAACAGGACTACGGCTGCCTGAATATTCTTGACTATTACCCGCAGGGGGCTGTGGTCCGGTTGGTGAACGGGCTATGAACCGTTTCTCCGCTTTTGTCATCGCTGGTACTCATAGCGGCGTGGGAAAAACCACGGTGGCGACAGGAATCATGGCGGCGCTCTGCCGGAAAGGCTATCGGGTCCAGCCGTTTAAGGTGGGTCCCGATTACATCGACCCTTCCTACCACAGCGCAGCTTGCGGTCTGCCCTCGCGCAATTTGGATACCTGGCTCTTGGAGCGGGCTGCGGTTGTCGAATTGTTTCGTCGAGCGATGACAAACA
>JACPSF010000013.1 GCA_016193385.1 Deltaproteobacteria bacterium | reverse complement strand
ATATTTAGCAGCACCGGCGGCAACATCGGGATCGGCTTTGCAACGCCGGTGAATTTGGTCAAGGAGATCCTACCCCAGCTCAAAAGTAAGGGAAAGGTGACCAGGGGTTGGTTAGGGGTGGTGATTCAGACGGTCACACCGGAGATTGCCCGATCCCTAGGCTTAGATAAGCCCGGAGGCGGCCTGGTCGCCGAGGTCTCAAAGGATGGGCCGGCGGAGCGCGCGGGCGTCAAGGTGGGGGATGTAATCATTGAATTCGATGGGAAGGAGATCAAGGACTCCAACGATCTCCCGATTATTGTCGCTCGGACGCCAGTGGACAAGAAGGTGAGGCTGAAGGTTCTGCGGGATAAAAAACAGGTGACCCTAACGGCACCGGTCGAAAAGCTCAAAGATGAGAAAGTGGTCGTCTCTACCAAAGAGAAGGGGGAGCTGGGACTGACGGTGCAGAGGATAACTCCTCAAATTGCGGAGAGCTTGGGTTTAGATCGTGCTGAAGGCGTCATGATTACAGCAGTGGAGCCCGGGAGTCCGGGAGATGAGGTGGGGTTGCGCCGTGGGGATGTTATCTTGGAGATGGATCGCAAGCCGATTCGCAGCCTCGCTGACTATCAGAAGGCTATCGGAAAAAGCAAAAAAGGGAAGGGAGTCTTGTTCCTGGTACGCCGTGGTGAGAGCACGCTCTTTCTTGCGTTAAAACCGCTCCGTTAGTAGTTTTGCTGGGTGTAACTTTTGATACAGAGGGCCGGGCCATTTTTATCCGGCCCTCTTGTGTTTTTGAATTTCACCCAGGTTGATATTTTTCGCAAGTGGATTTCTCTAATGTCAGATAAAAAAAATACGGCATCCACAACGCATCCGGCGCTGGGGCCATTTGTCGCGTTCCATTATCGGGACTTTCGCCTATTCTGGATAGGGCTGTTTATTTCCAACATTGGGAATTGGGTGCAGATCACGGCCATCAGTTGGCTGCTCTACGAACTTACGAATTCTCCCTTCCAGCTCGGGTTGAACGGGGTGTTTCGTGCTGTCCCGACGATCTGCCTAGGTCTGTTCGGCGGCACGATCACGGATCGATGCGACCGCAAACGTCTTTTGCTCGCCACGCAAATTACCTTAATGTTGCTAGCGCTAGTTCTCGGATACCTGGCGCAAACAGGCCTGATCCGGGTGTGGCACATCTACGCTTTGACGCTCGTAAGCGCCATTGTTGGAGCCCTAGACGGACCTGCGCGCCAGGCGGCTCTATTCCTCGTTGGTTCCACGGCCCGCGCTTCCCAACGCCATCCCCGGAATATTTATTCCGGTGCGGCATCTAGGCAGGCTTTTGGTCGATGGAGGGGTGCTCAATAATGTGCCGGTGGATGTGGCGCGGAAGATGGGGGCCGATCTGGTCATCGCAATCGACCTTACCGGCGAAAGAAAGCCGGCCCAGGTGAACAACATCTTCGATACGATATTCCAAAGCCTACATCTCATGGCTCTGCAGGGCGTTGAGGCCAGGCTCAAAGACGCGGATGTGGTGGTCCGACCCGCCGTCGCGCACATCGGTCCGTTCGACTTTACCATGAAGAAAGAGCTCCTTGCCGCTGGCATCCAGGCCGCCGAGCAGGCCCTGCCTCTCATCCGTCAGAAGCTCTCGCAGTTTCAGGCGGTTTCTGCCGGCCGCTAAGTTATAGATTCTGAGGCTCGTTACAGGGGTCCGCTAAACGCCGGGTCAGGGTCTCGGCGTTTGATGCGTGCACGTAAGGTAAAATCTCAATCTGATTTGATCAACAGCTTGCTGGCAGAGGAAGAGGAGCGCCTCAAGTCTCATCGAGTCCTTCGAGAAACAGAAGGCACGGCCCGGTTATCTGACATCCATGATCGCCTTCTTTGACTCCAACATCCACATCGATTTACTTCTCCGTAGGCTCGCCCTGGATAACATCCTTCAAGAGATAGGCGACCTCCCAGTTCGCCTTTCTCCTGTCGTTGCTAGTGAGCTGCTGCGGGGAGTGTCGGGTCAAAGCCGCCGAAGCGTCGAGAAAATGATCGATCGGCTGCTTCCGCTCGAGCCGCCATCATGGCGGCAGTGCTGGTACGACACCGGCAGGCTGCTCCCCCGGATCTTCCCCACCCACGAAGAAATCGGACTTGCCCGTTTGCAGAACGATCTGCTCCTCGCATTAACGTCACGGCATACGGGAGCCTTATTTGTAACCACAGATGGCCACTTCGATACCATCCGCCGCTTCATCCCATTCCGAATGAGGATCTTGCAGGGTGAATGAATCTGGTTTTGAGCTTCAGCCAGCGAGAACTCAAAATTATGCCCGAAGACTTTCCACCGGCCTGGGCCCGCAAGCCTAAACCGCCTAGATTTCCACCCCAATCACACGGGCCGGGGATCCGTCCATCCCTTTGAGCCGGAGCGGCAGCGCTATCAGCGTGAAATGGTCCCGCATGAGGCTTAGGTTTGTAAGGAACTGGATCATGATTATGCCGGCACCCAGCCATTTCTTGTGGTTGATCCCTCTCTGCTCAGGTCTGCGCGGTATTCCCCGGAACCAAGCGATCTCAGGGAAACAATCCATCGCCACAGCCGGCACCTGCTGGTCGAGGATCCAGTCCCCCACCGAGGGGGCCAAGTACGGCATCTGGGTCCAGAAATCGGGCTTTCCCCACATGCGATCTGTCCACAGCGTCTTAATGACCGGGATCTGGTCCTTGCGGGGCTTCACTCCAGTGCGTTCCAGGTGAGCCGCCTCGACGGCCGCGCCCGGCGGCAGGTGGCTTACGTCCAACACCACCGCTTCACGCATAACGATCCGGCACCGTGTTCATGGTCCCGTGGAGTTCGACCTGTGGATCCATATCCACCCCCTGCGTCTGTAGGAAGCCACGCTGCTGCTCGTTGATCACCGTTGTGGCCAGAACCTTGACCGGGTACTTTTCATAGAAGCGGATCGTGGGGATACCCGCCATGCCGCTCTGGATGGGGAGCGATAGATCCACAATGCGCGGACGCCGCTGCGCCGCCTTGGTCTTAACGGCTTTTGTCGCCTGACGCCGTGTGGCAGAACTTTTACGGTCTTTGCCCGGATTGCCTCTCTTCTTCATGGTTCGCTCCTTCTTGGCTGACCCCTGCCTTAAATATTACCGAGTTGATTTTCATCTGCTCCGGATCGGCCGACAGCATAGTCGCATTTATAGGGTCAAAAGTATCGGGAAAGTATCCAACAATGATGCGTTATGTCAAGCCAAAGCCGCCGCGTTTGGCTTGGTAGCTATTTCCCTTAGGGCTTTTTCTCCAACAAACGCTCTGCTATAGTCCCGGCATGCCTTCGGTTCTCATCAAAAACATCGGCGCACTGGTCACCGGCGACCTGAAAGGCCCGCTCAGGCGCGCGGACTCCATCTATATCGAAGACGGCATTATCCGGGCGATCGGCAGCGGCCTGAATGACCGTGCCGAGATCGTGGTCGATGCGCGCGGCATCACAGCCATCCCCGGCTTGATCGATTCCCATTCCCACCCCACCATCGGCGATTTTACGCCCGCACAGAACTCGCTGGGCTGGATCGACCACTACATGCACGGCGGTGTCACTGCCTTGATCTCCGCCGGAGAGCTCCATCTTCCTGGGCTTCCCCTGCCGCCCGATCCTCAGACCGCCGTCTCTCTGGCCCTCGTGGCCAAGCGCTGCTGGGACAATCTGCGCCCCTCCGGCGTCAAGGTGCACGGCGGCACGCTGCTCTTGGTGCCGGGTCTTAAAGAAGAGGATTTCGATGAGATCGCCGCCGCCGGCATCCGGCTGGTTAAGTTCATCTTCTATGATTACAGCCTCCTGCCCAACGGAGAGGCAGAGCGCTACGTGAAGTGGGCCAGGCAGCGCGGGATCAAAGTCAAGATCCACTCCGGCGGGGTTTCCCGCTCCGGGGTGAGCCAGGTCGCCGGCTTTGATATTGTGAAGAAGATTCAGCCCGACGTCGTCGGTCACATCACCGGTGGTCCTATTCCGATGCCGGAGAGGGATGTGGAGCGGATCATCGGCGAGACCGATTATTATGTCGAGATCTGCAGCTCGGGAAACCTGCGCATGGGACTCAGTCTCATGTGCGCGGTTAAGAGGGAGGGCGCCTTTCACCGAGTTCTTATAGGGACGGATACGCCCGGCGGGACGGGAGTGATTCCAA
>JACPSF010000488.1 GCA_016193385.1 Deltaproteobacteria bacterium | reverse complement strand
GAGAATAATGTGGCTCAAGTCTGGCAGGCCGGCGCCGACAGCGCCGCCATCATCAGCGACTTGATGGCCGCCGACGACGTAGCCGCAAAGGTGCGCAGAATCCTCTCCCTTCATCGCGCCTCGTAGCCCGCGGCTTAGCGGCCGAATTTGTTCTTGCTAACTCAGCGATTGGCGGCCATGCTATAATGACACGCGCTGGGCTGCACTGACCAGCGTGTTCATGTTAATCCGAGGTGCCATGTTCGGCTTTGAAACACCTTATGACGACGTCTTGTTTTGGACCGGATTTGTTCTCATTCTTGGAGGGTCCGTCATCAGCCTCGGGGGTATGGGTTGGCACAAAGCCGCAGCATTCCTGGAGTACTTTGGCGTAAATGCCAAGTCGGGCATGGCATTGAAAGTAGTCCTGGCCGGCTTCGCGATGTTAGTTGTGGGATGTAGTCTGTTTTATCTCAGCCAGAAGTGAGAGAGTGCCGTACCGGGCATGCGTTATTGACCTTGTCCAGAGGACCATGTGGAGCTTTTCTTTGATCTCGGTGGGACCCAGACAGACCCGGACGTCAGGATCAGCCGTTGTATTCAGCATGCGGAGAGGACCAGCGATGGCGACTAGGCGCACAGCTCGAAAAACCGGTGCGGTCCGCGAAGGTGGACTGGACCGGCGGGCAACTGTCGCAAAATCTGCAACAGTTGAACAGCTAGACCCCCAGTATCAGCGCTTCCAGAGGGGCATAACCGTCAGCTTGCATTAGGTCGTTGCGCGGATAGAATGGACACGGAGGTCAAGATGGCAAACCTAACTGAGATTCTCAAAAATGCTCTGAGCCTGGACGTTCGTGATCGTGCGACCCTTGCGGAAAGGCTCCTGGCGAGCCTGGAGGAGCTGAGCGAGGAGGAGGCGGATCGCCTTTGGGCGGAGGAGGCGCAAAGGCGATTGGAGGAGTACCGAGCAGGCCGCGCCAAGGCGGTCCCGGCAGACGAGGTACACGAGAAAGCGGAAAGACTTTTCCGGTGACGCCCGTCAGGTACCACGAGGCAGCCGAGGAGGAATTGCTGCATGAGATCGGCTACCTTGAACTCCGAGCCAACGGGTTGGGGCGACGGTTCTTTGCAGAGATCCGGAGGTCCGAGAAGTTCATCTCGCAGTTCCCGGAATCGGCTGAGGAGATTCGACCGGGCATCCGGAAGCGCATACTCCGGAAGTTCCGTTACTCACTCATCTAATCAACCGAGAAAGACGGCTTGCTTATCCTAGCAGTGGCTCACCATAGCCGTCGGCCGGGTTATTGGATTGGTCGTGTCAGCAGTTAACCCCTCTACCCCTCTTCCGCCTCCTCATACGCGATCTCCTCGCGCGCGGTGAGGTCTTCGAAGCGGGTGTATTCCTTAAAGAAGCCGAGGCGCACACTCCCGATGGGGCCGTTTCGTTGTTTGGATACGATGATCTCGGCGACATTGGGATCGTCGGTGTTCTCGTTGTAAACCACTTCCCGATAGACGAACGCGATGACGTCGGCATCCTGCTCGATAGCGCCGGATTCACGCAGATCCGCGAGAATCGGCTTGGGCGGCTTGCGGCTTTCAACTTGCCGGTTTAGCTGGGAAATGCCGATAACCGGGACATTCAGCTCCTTGGCCAGAGCCTTGAGCGAACGGGATATTTCGGAAATTTCCTGCTCGCGGTTGCCCGCGTTCCCCATCCCGCGCATCAACTGGAGATAATCGACCACGATCAGCCCCACCCGCTTCTCCCGGTCGCGCACCAAACGGCGCGCCTTGGCCCGCAGCTCCAAGACTGAAATGGCGGGCGTATCATCTATATATATAGGCGCCTCCGCCAATTTCCCCGCCGCCATCACCAGCTTGGGAAAATCGCGCTCGCCCAGATATCCCGCCCGGACCTTGGAGTTGTCCACCCGGGCTTCGGAGCACAGCATCCTCAGCACCAGTTGTTCCTTGGCCATCTCCAGGGAAAAGACCGCCACGCCGACCCCCGCAGTCAAGGCCGCGTTGGTAGCGATGTTCAGACATAACGCGGTCTTCCCCATGCTCGGACGGCCGGCTACTATGATCAGATCCGAAGGCTGGAGGCCGGCGGTAAGCTCGTCCAGATCTTTGAACCCGGTCGGCACCCCGGTGACCATCTCCTTACGCTCATAGAGCCGCTCCACCGTCTTGATGGAGTCCTTGATGATGTCCCCCACCATCACGAAGGCGGACTTGATCTTCTTTTCCGAGATGTCGAAGATCACCTTCTCCGCGATGTCGAGAAACTCATCCACGTTGCCATGCTCTTCGAATCCCCGGGAGGCGATATCCGTGGCCGCGCTGATCAGGTGGCGCAGGATCGCCTTTTCCCTAACGATGCGGGCGTAGTAGCCGATGTTGGCCGCGGTCGGGACCAGATCCGCCAGCGAGGCCAGGTAAGAGGTCCCGCCGACCGCCTCCAGCTCGCCTCTGGCCTTCAAGGAGTCGCTGAGCGTAATGAGATCGGCCGGCTCGTTGCGGTCGGAGAGCTCGATCATGACGCGGAAGATCTTGCGGTGGGATTCCCGATAAAAGTCTTCGG
>JACPSF010000012.1:5094-15276 GCA_016193385.1 Deltaproteobacteria bacterium | reverse complement strand
GTTCTCCCGAGACGTAGTCGCGGTAACTCGTGAGTTCATGCATCACATAGGTCTCAAAGGCTTCGCCGAATTCAGGCGTGCCGGGTCGAAATTCCCGCCCCTGGAGCGCCGAGACCACGCCCGTGTCAAAGAAGTAAAACCTCGACGAGGCCAGCGGTTTTCTTTTCTTTGATTTTTTCCAGGCGGGAAGCTCGTGGAGAACCAATGTGTCTTTCAGAATCTCGGAATACTCGTACACGGTGGTGCGGGCCACCTGGGCATCATTGCCCACATTGGTAAAATTAACGATGGTCCCGTTGCAGAGCGCGGCAACTCTAAGAAACCGGCTGAAGGCAGGGATGTTGCGGGTCGCCCCCTCGGCGACGATTTCCTGTTGTAGATACGATCCGGCATAGGCTTCAAGGTCGGCGCGCGGGTCGTCGGAAAAATAGATCGACGGAAGCAAGCCTCTTTCCACGGCTCGTCTGAGATCGAACAACGGCCCCAACTCGCGGCGGGTGAGCGGATGCAGATATTGCGTTCGTGCCCGACCTCCGAGAAGATTCACCCCGCCCCGACGAAGGCTACGGGCGCTGGAGCCCGTCAGCAGGAATCGAACGCCCTTCTCTTCTATGAGTCGGTGCACCTCGTTCAATAGAATTGGCAGGCGCTGGATTTCATCAATGACAACCACGCGATCCTGTGACGAGAGTTCCTGAGCGATACGGGAAGGGCTGCGGCTCAGAGCGTCCCGGCTGCTCGGCCACAAAACAATCCCCGCCCTGGCCTTCCGGCGGACTTATCCACACCAAAACAAACTAAAATGGGCAGGGGTAAAAGCGGGGCTTGATGAAATATCGGCCGCTATCTCTCCAGTTGCTGCTGTCTTAAACGCTCGTTCTCCCATCTCAGCCGCTCCAATTCTGTCTGGTTCTCGTACGTCTGGCGCTGCTGGTGCTGACCCTGCCCCATCAGTTGGTCGCCAATCAAAGCCCCGGCGATGAGCCCCACAGGCCCGCCGATGGCGGCGCCGGCGGCTGCATGACCGACCGTGCTCCCAATGATCGCGCCGCTACCGGCGCCGAGGACGCCACCGATCAGTCCGCCTTGCTCCCTGACAGTCAGAGGCGCGGAACAACCGGCGAAGCCGATGGCCAACGCAAGCAAAAGAACCACCCACAAAGTCTTCTTTCTCATTTTCCACCTCCTCTCCTGGTCCGGCGATAAGTCTTCAGATGACTCCAATGATCCAATCAATCCCGCCGATTTGCTGACGCTTCAGTCGCTTTATCCGCTTAGCTTTCCCTCTCAGCTCTCTTTTGCTGCATTCTCTGGATAAGTTCGTCAATGGTAGAAGTCGCAAGGATGCGATTAAACTGGGAACGGTAGTTATTGACCAAGCTCACCCCATTGATGACGACGTCGTAGATTTTCCACTCGCTCCCAACCGGGTGAAGCTTGTATTGGATGGGGATTTCATCGCCATTCCTGGAGAAGACTTTTGTGTCCACCTCCGCAACCTCTTCATCCAAGCGTTCACGGGTATAAACGATCCTCTCGTTTTTATAGGATTCTATATGGCCCACATAGGAATCCTCGACGAATTCGGCAAACACCGAGACAAACTCTTGTTTTTTATCCTGGTTGCGCCGCCAGTGATTTCCTAGAGACCTCTTGGCCATCTCCTCAAAGTCGAAACGAGCAAGGATGGCCGTTCGCAGATGCGCCCGTCTCTCCTGCCTTTTCGCCTTTCCCTGAAACCTGGAATCCCTAAGGATTTCTATAACCCTATCGACCGTGGATCTAACCAGTTGGGTCGGGGCCTCGGCCCGGAGTTGAAGAGCAGGCACCCATCCCGCCAGGAAAACAACGAACCCTACAGCCATCAACTTGCCACTCCCCATCCGCATAATCTCCATCTCCTCTGATAAGATTGCTGTCGGTCGTTGGTTTATGCACCGACACGTTACCCGCAGAGGGCTATCGGGGCGACCTATCGCGCGCTCGCATGCTCTTCGGACCGCTCGACCTTTCGCCCCTCGGCCGGGGCGCCCGCTTCGAATACAGCCGAGGAAATATCTTCCCGATAAACCAAGATCTCTACGCGACGATTTTTCCTGCGCCCGTCCTTGGTGGAATTGTCCGCCAAAGGAGCGCTCTTGCCGTACGAAACTGTAACCAGACGGGCAGGATCAAGCTTCTTCTGAGTGATGAGATACCGGGCCACGCTCTCCGCTCTCCTCCGCCCCAACTCATAATTATAATCTTCTGACCCGATGCTATCGGTGTGACCGGCGACGAGAAAGATAGCGCCCCCTCCCTCCTCCAGATCGCCCCTCAAGTCGCTCAGAAAACCGTCGATCTCTCTTCTCGTCTCCCCGGCCAGCGCAGCAGAGTTAAAGGCGAAGCTGGCCCCCTCACGTAGGTCCAGCACAAGACGCCTTTCCAAGCGGAGCCGGGCCAGACGAGCGAGCGCCTGTTCGGCCTTGGCATCGACCTGCCCCAACCTTCCCTCTGCTCCGGAAAGCCGATTCCCTAACCGGTCCACACGCTGCGTGGTTTCCGACAAACGCCCCTCCAGCGGAGTAAACTTCTCTGTAACCCAGCCTCGGGTAGCTACGCACCCCGGGAGGATAAGCGAAGAAAGGATTCCAACCATCCCGTTTCTCATGATATACTTCGATCAGCAGAAAAAGCTCGACCCGTTCTGTTCCGCCAGCCTGCGCTCTACCAGATTCTTTTCGGTCTCCGCCTCCAGTGCTGTTCCAAGCAAAGCCAATACCAAAGTTGATCGACCCATCTAACTGCCTGATTTCAAAATAGGCGCGCGAACGAATGCTCTTCGGACGAGCTTTATTGGAGGCGTTTCCCTTCACAAAAGCGAAGGAAATCCCAATCAAGGGAAGCTGGTAAACTTTATAGGCTATTTAGGAACGTATTTTCCCTGGCGCCGTGCTAAGGGGTCCGCTCTTGGCTGTTATGGTGCTGGAGGGGGGTTAATGAGAAACGTGAGAAGACACGTTTGGCTTTGTGCCGCCGAATTCTTTGTTCGACAGCCTCGTGATGGCGGCGTTCAACTCGTTAATGGTGAACGGCTTGGCGATATAGTCGTCACACCCGCTGGCCAGGCATTTCTCCTTATCCCCTGGCATGGCCAGAGCTGTAACAGCTAGTATTGGAATCGATCGGGTGACCGGATTTTTTCGGATCCGGGAAGTTGCTTCAAGGCCGTCCAATCTAGGCAAGACAATATCCATCACGATAAGATCCGGGAGGCTTGCCGCGGCCATTCTTACAGCTTCTTCGCAATCGGTTGCCAGCATGACCTCATAACCTAGAATTTCCAAAGCTTGCCGCAACAAATCCGAGAGATCTGGCCTGTCCTCTACGACAAGAATCCGTTTTTTCGCGCGGCCTTCCACTCTCGGGGCGACATCCAGAGGCAGGGTCACAATAAACGTTGAGCCCTTGCCGGGTTCGCTTTCGACTTCTATTCCCCCTCCGAGCAGTTGAGTAAAAGTCTTGACAATGTAAAGGCCCAGTCCCACCCCTACGTGCGGCCGAGTTTCCGAGCTATCAACCTGCCGGAAGATCTCAAAAATGATCGGCAATGCGTTCTTGGGGATTCCGATTCCCGTATCCGAGACTTTGAACTGCACGATGCGCCGCTCGGGAACGTACCCCGCCGATACCGTAACGCTACCCTCCTCCGTAAATCTTATGGCATTGTTAATCAGATTCTGTAAGATATGCTTTAGCTTCAGCCGATCGGATTGAATTAACGGTAATACAGAGGCGTATTCCCAGTTCAGCCGAATATCTTTTCCCAGCCGAACTGCGTAAACGGATTTAATCTCTTCAAGAAAATCTTTGAGATTGATCTCCGCCTTTTCGACTTTGATGGTTCCGGCGCCAATCGTGGTCGCGTATAAGATGCTAGTGATCATCTCTAACAGGTCTTTGCCGCGCGCCAGTACCTTTTCCAGAGCCTCTTCCTGTTTTTGATTGATCTCACCCAGGAGTTTGTCTCGGACCAAACCCGTGTAGCCTACCATGGCAGCCAGTGGCGTCCTGAGTTCATGCGACATGACGCCAAGGAACCGGTCCCTAACTTTGCCGGCTTTCTCCAACTCAATCGCTTGTCTTCTCATCGTCTCGTAGAGCTCAGCGTTGTGAATGGCTATGGCGGCATCGGCTCCTATGGCATCTAAGAACCTGATCTCCTCCTGACTAAATTCACGCTCCTCTTCCGTATAGATTGAAAGTACTCCGACGATCTCTCCCTTCGCAATCAGGGGAATTCCAAGAAAGGACACGAGGCCTTGGCTTACAGCAAGCTCTGAGTCTTGGATTTCTTTGTCCGACCGAATATCCCTGACCGAGCAAGGTTCCTTTTTTTGGGCTACCATATGGGCAAGTTTTTCTTCTGCCTTCGATCTGCTCTTCCACTTCTCTTCATCGAGGTTGCGACAGACAACGGGCTCCATCACTCCAGTCTCCCGCACGAGAAGTCTCACCGCGCTTGCCGACGGATAAGGCGGGTAAATTTCGATTTTCTCGAGCAGTAAATTTAGGAGGGTGCGAAGGTCCAATGTCGAGTTAATGGCAAGGTCAATCTCGTGGAGGATGGCGACCTGCGGAAGGTGCCGCTGAAGCCGCTCCTGGGCCTGCTCTTGTCGGAGAAGTTGGTCCCTCCTCTCATCTAAGGTTTTCTGAAGTCTCTCAACCTGAATAAAATAGCCATAGAAAAGAGCGATCACGAAGGGAAACGGGATGCGCAGGAAAATGCTCGGGTCGTACACCTCGGTTGCCTGGAATACCGCGTAGCCGTACAGGAGAGGCGCTAACACGGCGATGCCGATCAAGCCCCGAAAATCGTGACAGATGCAGCATAGAAAGATCGTAAAGAAGCAGGCGAGGTAAAAGTCCGCTCCCACCTGCGGGGTCAAGCTTAGGGACACTGCGATAGAAAAGGTATCGAAAATGACTAGCGGAACGTAAAAATAAGGGGACTCGAAAAGTCTTTCGTCAACGAAGTAAAGGACACCATTCGTCGCGATGTACAGGAGAAGGAAGCCATGAACCAATCCCGGCACAACCCGGGCGTCGCCGGAGTAGGCCAACAAATAGGAGCAAATGATGACCAGCGGCCATCTCAGGGCAATGATGGCCCTTTTCTTCGGGAGGGCGAGTAAGGCATCGACGGTTGCGCTGGTTGCCGGAAGTAAATCTGAGGGAGTTATCGTTCCTGCACTTGCCATAACCGAACTAGGTGCCAACGATGGTTGCTAGATTGAAACCTGAAAAGAGCTCCTATTGGCATTGGAAGCACATTGTGTGCCAACCGACCGGTTGGCTTACCTTGTGATGCAAATGTGGGGGCTGTCGTAAAATAGAAACTGTGCACTAGGTTGTCAAACTTTGTCACCTGAGACGGCTGGCTCATAGGTCTGGTAGCGAACCGTGAGCCTTTAATGCGTTCTCCACGGCCCGAGTTGCGACGCTGACCTCACTGCTGAAGTCTCCTGCGCTCGAAGTCGGATACCAGCCGCAGGATCTCCCTGCTAGAAAACGGTTTTTCGAGAAAGCGCACCGGGTATCTCCGCTTCTCCTCCTCGACCAGGGATCGAAACGTATCGAAGTCCCCAGTCATATAGATCGCCGGTATCTGGGGATCGTGCCGCCTGATTTCCTTCATCATTTCCAGCCCACTTTGCACCGGCATCTGTAAGTCGGCGATGATCAGCTCCGGCTTAAAGATGAGGTAGGTCAAATAGCCGACGCGACCATCCTGCGCCGTCCGTACCTCATAGCCCGCCGCCTCTAGTAATGTCTGGATGATGAAGGCAAGTCTGTCGTTGTCGTCTACGACGAGTACTTTCAAATGGAGGTGCGCCTCTCTCGGCATCGCTCCTGAGCCGTTTAACCAGGAGAGCTGCGCAAGCCTTATGCCAAGCGGCAAAAATCGGCTTAGCCCGCCAAATTTAAGGGGTTTTTAAATCGCGCCTGTCGCTCGCGCGCTTTTTTCGAAGGAATTTCCCTACGTCACGTGGAGATTCTTCTCGTCCGGGCCGGGTTTTTCGGAGGCTTTATTCGGAGGGCTTATTTGAGGCTTTTAAAATCATCCGCCTTTAAACCGTGCTTTCTCAGCAGATCATAAAAGTCGGCTCGATACTTGCCGGCGAGCTTCGCTGCCTGGCTCACATTTCCTTTACTTATTTCAAGCAGCCGTTCAAGATGGGCCGGCAGGATCAACTCCTCCCCGATGACATCCTGTTGGGTCATAGCGACGGCATACTCGATGGTGTTCTCCAATTCGCGGACATTGCCCGGCCACTGGTGGAGCATCAGCTTTCGCATCGCCGGCTGCGTCAGCGCCTTCACGCCCTTTTTCATCTGCTGGCTGAATCGCTCGATGAAGTGCTCCACCAGAGGAGGAATATCCTCTTTCCTGTCCTTCAGTGGCGGCAGGTGGATGGGAATGACGTGAATCCGATAAAACAGATCCTCCCGGAAAAGACCCTGCTTGACCTCCTCTTCCAGGTCGCGCTTGGTCGCCACGATGACTCTGACGTCGACGGCCACCGGACGGTCGCTGCCGACGGGATAAAACTGCCTCTCCTGCAGTGCCCGCAGAAGCTTGGCCTGCAGTGCGGGGGACATGTCCCCGATCTCATCGAGAAAAATGGTGCCTCTGTGCGCCTGGGTAAATAACCCCTTCGTGCTCCGGATCGCGCCCGTAAAGGCCCCCTTCTCATGGCCGAACAGCTCGCTCTCCAGCAAGGCCTCCGGCAGCGCGGCGCAGTTGATGGCCACAAAGGGCTGGTTTTCGCGCGTACTCGCCACATGGACCGCCTTGGCGATAAGCTCTTTGCCCGTGCCGCTCTCCCCGTGAATGTAGACGGTCGAGTCGGTCTTGGCGATGCGGGAGACGACCTCCAAAACCCGCTGCATCCTTTCGCTCTTGGCCACGATATTGGCGAAACTGTAACGCTCCTCCAAAAGGCCCCTGAGTCTTCTCACCTCCGAGGTGAGTCGGCGATTCTCCAGCGCACGATCAACTTGCAAGAGCAGCTCGCGGGGATCGAAAGGTTTCGTCACGTAGCTGCAGGCGCCTCGCTTCATCGCCTCTACGGCGCTTTCGATGCTTCCATGGGCGGTAAGAATGATGACCGGCATTTCAGGACTCAAAGCGTGGAGCTCTTCCATCAACGCTAGCCCATCGTGGTCATGAAGTTTCAGGTCCACAATGGCGAGGTCGAAGAGCTGCGCTTGCGCCTGAGCCAGGGCGTCCTTTTCGCTCAACGCTGCCGCCACTTCGTTCTCGGCCGCCTCCAGGCGCATTCTCAACAGCTCCAGGAGGTTTTTGTCGTCATCCACGACTAAAATTTTTGCCGAGCCCATCGCGGCGCCTACCGCCCTTTCTCCCGACTTTTCTGTTCGATCTCCATATCCACCTTTTTAAGCCGCTCCAGCATTTCGGTGAGTTTTTCGTTCGCCTGCGCCAGCCTTTCGTTTGTCTCGAGAACTCCGATCCAGATTTTCGCTTGCTCGACCAAGGGACTGCGGGGAAAATCGCGCGCCAAGTTGCGGAAATAGCCAACCGCCCTGCGGTAATCCTTTCTTGGATTGCCCGGGTGGGCGTAGATCAAACCCAGCTTGAAGATCGCCTCGTCAGCCGGAGGACGCCCCCCCACAAGAGACAGAGCCCGTTGGTTTTCCCGCAGCGAACCTTCGTAATTGCCTTGGGCCAACAGCTCCTGCCCCCGCAGGAGAGAATAGCGGGCTTCGTCACGCCCGCCCGGCTCCGTCAAGACAGCGCAGCCGCCTTGGACAAGCGCGATCACACCGGCAAGACAAAGATAAAAGTACTTCCGCGTCCAGCTTCGTTTTCTGCCCATACCCTTCCGCCATGCGATGCAATGATGTGTCGAACGATAGCCAGCCCCAGTCCGCTTCCTAGGAATCGACCTGACCCTTGAATGCTTCCCTGCTGATATTTGTCAAAGATGGTGGAAAGACTCTCGGGCGCTATGCCCGGACCCGTGTCCGCCACTCGAACCTCCACCTCTCCGTTCTTGCGGGCGGCCGAGACCGCCACCAGGCCACCGTCCGGGGTAAACTTTAGGGCGTTGCCGATCAGATTTCTAAGCGCCTGGAGGATTCTTTCCCCGTCGGCCCGCACGAGCGGCAGGTCATCGGTGATCTTGGCCTCCAGCCGGATCCGCTTCGCCTCGACAAGCGGCCCCAGCTCCACGGTGGCTTTTTGGATTAACGGCGCCAGGCTGGTCGGCGCCAAATCGTACCGCATCATGCCCGCTTCCATCTTGGAGAGATCCAAAAGGGAATTCACCAACTCGATCAAGCGGTTGCTCTCCTCGGACAGGATGTTCAAGAGTTTTCTTTGCTTTTCCGTGATGGTCCCGCCCACGCCTTCCAGGAGCATGCCGGTTCCCTCCTTGATCGAGGTCAACGGCGTGCGCAGCTCGTGCGACATGGAAGAGAAAAAATCGGACTTCATTCGGTCCAGCTCCTTGAGTTTGCGGCACATGAAGTTGAAACCCTCGGCCAGCTCGGCGATCTCTGGCGGCGAGGAAACCTTTAGATCCCCTTCGAGATTTCCTTGAGATATCTCTCGGGTCTTACGCTTCAGGGCCGCCACCGGACGCGTGATGCCGCGGGTCATCAGGAACGAGATCGCCACCACCAAAAGGAGCGACGCAAGGCCGATGAGCAAAGTAATCTGCCGGGCCCGGATTCCTGTGTCGGACATCTGCGCGAACTTTGCACGCGTGCTCTCCTCGCTATAGCCCTGGAGATCTTCGAGGGCGCTGAGCACCCGGTCCGCCGCCGCGTCTTTTTCCTTGAGGTAGCGCTCCCGGGCATAGGCCCGGCCAGCCCGGAGAAACCTGAGCTCCCGATCGAAGAGGCCCGTGTAGCGCGTATAGTGTTCCCTCAAGCGCCGCAGGGAACCGCCAGCCCCTGAGTCCGCGAGCGCCTCGACCTCCTCCAGATATTGCTCGAAATCGCTTTTGAACAAAAGGAACTGGTCATAAAGGGCGCTGTCCCGGGTGATCAGGAATTTTCGCTCGTAGCGAATCTGCGAGAGAAAAGCGCCTGCCAGCTTTTTCTCGTAATCGCGCAAGCGCACCTCACTCGCCACGATCGACCGAACAACCCGGTTCCAATGATCCAACTGCAAAACCGAGTAGAGACTCACCCCCAAAAGCAGTACGGCGATCGCCAGGTAGCTAAGAGCTAAGCGAGAGAACAGCGTCAGGCTCATCGTCGTAACCTCCGCCACGGATCGGAACGTGGAAATCATATTTCGTACGCGACTCGATCGCAAGACGGCACGATAAACACCCAAAAGTTTCCCTCGGGCCAATAAGCCTGCACGCACTCAAAAAAGGCGAGGAAGCTTCTGCCGCAGGCGAATCGTTCTGTAGGGCGCTGATTTCTGCTAAATAAGTCAAGGAAGCCCCCTGACGGCCGTGGCATTAGGATTCAGCGGGAGGGCCAGATGGAAGCTAAGCACTGGGTCTTGTGGGATGGAAATTGCGGTTTTTGTCGGCGCGTCGCCTGCTGGGTCAGACGCAAAGATAGGGAGCGACGCTTTGAGTTGGTCCAATATCAGGAGGCTCCCTCACCTCCGATGACGCCCGCCCTTCGCAGCGCCTGCGAGCAGGCCCTCCACGTGGTGACGGCAGAAGGCGCGGTCCTGAGCGGCGGCCGCGCTTGCTTATTCATCCTCGAAGGGCTCGGCTGGCGCACCCTCGGCCGTTTTCTGGCGCTCCCCCCGTTTGTCTGGGGCGTGGAATTTTCCTATCGGGTGGCGGCGGCTAACCGACGGCTCTTATCCCGCCTCCGGATGCGCAAAAAGTAAAAGCTGCTCCAATGACCCGACAGGCTCTGAAAAAAGCCTCATAGCCTTGGTTGCGCCGTCGGCTGTCACTCCACGATCTTCGGGCTCTCCTCGTCCAAGAACCGATGGCCGCAGTAGGGACAAAGGAGGGGAATCTTTTTGTGCCTGAGCTCCTGCCAGTGGCAATAAAACTCTCCTCGGCATTGCGGGCAGGTAACCCAAAAAATCTTTGTCACGAGTGCCTGCCTCCGCCTCAGACCTTCGGCACGCGGTCGAGAATCTCGCGCGAAATGAAATCCTCGAGCCGGGTCTTTTCCATCGCCGCTTTCGGAACTTCC
>JACPSF010000012.1:0-5076 GCA_016193385.1 Deltaproteobacteria bacterium | reverse complement strand
CAAAGGGCCGCTGTACCGACCGGGTGGCGTCGATGATCATCTTGGCGGTCATGATGTTATCCAACTGGGAGGGGTCGAGCGTATTTCCTTTCACGTTCTTGATGACGTCTACGTCCTGGTCCGCCTGCACGCGTGTCGCCACGGCCCACATGACTTCTTCTTCGTTATAGATGTTGATATCGGCATCGACAACCACCACGTGCTTGACGAAATCGCACCCTCCGAGGGCGGCCAGAGCGGCTTGTTTGGTCTCTCCGTCTACTTTCTTGTCAATGGAGATATAGCAGTTGAAGCGGCAGCCACCGGAGATCGGGAAATGCACGGCTTTGGCGGTGGGGACGATGCCCCGGATCAGGTTGAACAGGCTTCCCTCCTTGGGAATCCCGCCGAGCACCCAGGTATCCCGGTGGCCCGTGAAGATGTGCTGAAAAATGGCATCCCTTCGGTGCGTGATCGCCGTCACCTCGATCACCGGGCGAAGCCGCTGCGGCCCATAATAGCCGGTGAATTCGCCGAAGGGACCCTCGACCTCTCTCACGTGTGGCAGGACGTGCCCTTCAATCAAGATCTCGGCATCCGCAGGCACCAGAAAATCCTCCCCCCAGGTCTCCGAGGCGGTCAGCCGGAGCCCTTCCCCCATGATCGCGCCCACGCGCGCGTAGTCATCGACACCGAAGGGGGAGACGTTCAAGGCGCCCAAATAGAAGGCCGGGTGGTGGCTCACCACGATCGCCACCGGAGTCGGCCGATTCTTCTCCTCGTTTTTTCTATGCATCTGCCAATTGTGCCTGGGAGACATGTGGATCCCGAGCTTGCGCGGCCCTTTCACCATGTTGCGAAGAAAGGCGATGTTGTAAAACCCGCCTTCCGGATCTTTCATCACGGGCGTCATGTCGAGATAGGGGGCGGGATCCATCGCGTGGTGGCGCACCACGGGGAAATCATAGATATCCGCCTCATCGCCCCGCTTGACGATCTGTTTGACCGGAGCTTCTCGGGTGGGGACCACAACGGGAGGGATGAGTTTCTCCTCCCGCGACGCGTACTCCAGGCTGAGGGGAAGGCCCTCATCCGCCGGATCCATCCCCAGCGCCAAAGCGCAGCGGCGCCGGGTGGCAAACACGTTACTCAAAAGGGGAAACGCCGAAGGCTCGCCCTTGAGGTTGCGGGGCTTGGTGAAAAGAAGCGTCGGGAACTTGCGCTCGTTCTCCAGGTGCTGCAGCACAGCGGTCACTTCGAAATTGGCCGGTGACACGGCGCGCTCCACCCGCACGAGATCCTGGGGCAAACGCTTCTCTAACCGCCGGAGGAAACTCCGAAGATCTTTTCCCACAAGCTAATCAGTCTTCCATGGTCTCGGAAAATTCCCGCGACACGCTTTCGATGGCGCTGAGAGAGACGTTGACGCCCCTAAGCCCCAACCGAAATCAGATCGTCCTCCCCCCTGACCAAAGATTCCACACCGGACTCCGTGACCAGGTAAGGCCTTGAAATCAAGGCGCTGCCGCAATCACCGCCCGAAAAGCACGCTCGAAGCGTCAACACCATCCCGGGCTTGATCTCCGTGGTTTCTTCCGTCCCGAGATACGGTTCTTCCGTCAGGTCCAACCCCACGCCGTTTCCCAAACCGTAACTCTGCATCGACTCGCGCGCCGCCGGCGAAGGAACTTCCCTCAACCAGCCCGCCGCCGCCTTGGGCGAAACACCCGCCTTCGTCCCCTCGACCAGCTGGCGAAACATATGGCTCGCCAGGTCATGGCTCTTCTTGATCTCCTCCGAAGGCCGCCCCAGGCAGAATGTCTGGCCGAGCTCCGCCCAGTAGCGCTGATACGACGCCGCCACCAGCACGAGGAGCGCCTCGCCTTTCTCCAAGGCTGACGGGCCCGCGGGTCTGAGGCCAATCTCCGGCGCGGAGGAGCGGGCAAGCAAAAACCTGAAGTCCTCCACTCCCCGACGTCGCGCCGCGAGGTCAAGCGCGGCAAAGACTTCGTACTCCTTGCTCCCCGGCCTCACCTCTTTGCCAAAGACCGAGAGCGTCTCTCGCAAAATCCGGCTGGTCTCTTTGAGCAGCGCCAACTCGGCGGAGGACTTGATGAGACGGAGCGAGATCATAAGATCGTTGCAATCACAAAACTCCGCGGCCTGGAGGAGCTTCACGAGCTCGCCCCACTCGCGGATATTGAGCTGTTCCCTGACGGTCACCAATCCGACCTTTTTGGGCTGGAGGCTTTCTCGCTTCGAGCGCGCCGCTTAGCCCCTGCGCGAATTTCCCCACCGACCGGACTTCATCGATCCACGTGAGGGTTTTGGAAAAAGGATTGTTCCGGCTCGGTTCCTGGACGACCAGCGCCGGCTCCCCCTCCAAGGGAATCGCCGCCAGAGCGCCGCGGTTCTTCGGCATGAAGTGGCTCACGAAGGCCAGGTGACCGAAGCGCCAGGAATCGCCGTAAACCAGCAGCAGATCCACGCCGCGCTCTTTCATCCCTTCCCGGATGCGGCCCAGACGCCGGCGAAACTCTTGTTCGGGCATCCGCGTTTGTTCCCAGAGGCTACAGCCTCGGTTCAACACTGTGTGAAGCGTATCCATACTCCTCAGACCTCGATCGTAGAAAGTTTATCGCGCGCGGGGACAGGCACCGCTTCGCGGAGCCAGTCCCCTCAGCCCTCGACAGTAAAAAGTTCCATGGGCGTTGTGGTGAGGCGGCGCGCACCGTTCGCCTCCACCCAAACCGTATCTCCCAGCATCAGGTAGCCCGTTTCGGGAAGGTACTGGTTCGGATGGACCACGAAGCACATGCCTTCTTCAATCACCGCCTCATTCTCGTCGACGATCTCAGGGAAGGGCATGGACAGGAAACCGAGGCCATGGCCCCTGACGCGCATGTAGGGAGGCCGGCAGTATTTTTCGTAGCCGTAGGCCGAAAACACATGATTCATGACCTGCGCGACCTCGCCGATCTTATTGCCGGGCCGCACCCGGTCCAGACTCTTTTCCATCGCCTCTTCCAGAATGGCGAATTTCTCGCTGAGAAGCGGCGAAGCGGGGCCGACCACGGCCGTGCGGCAGAGCTGAATGAAATGACCTTCGCACGCTGGCGTGATCTCGGCGATGATGACATCACCCGGCTGTATCCTTCGGTCCGCAGGCGGGTGCGTACAGTGGCTGTGATCGGAAGCCGTAACCATCCCGAAATTGTCCTCCGATCCCTGTGAGCGCATGGCGTATTCGACCTCAGCCGCCAGCTCATGCTCGCGCATTCCGACCCTCGCCTTCTCAAGAATCGCGGCAAAGCCGATATCCGCCATCTCGGCCGCCCGCCGGATCGCTCCCCGCGCCTCCTCCCCGGGAAAGCGGGCAAGGGTGTTCAGAAGTTTATCAGCGGGTCTAAGCCTGATGTCCGGGATTGCTTCCAGGCCTTGATAGACGGCGGCCGGCATAAAGGACCAGCCGACGATGCCCAGCTCTCCCTTGATCCCGCCCCGCCGCAGGAACTCAGCCGCTCCGTCGGCAAACCTATCGACGACGCGAACGTCCTCGATCCACGTCTTCTCCTTCACTCTCCCCACATCCCATGGGAGGCTGACGAGGATGCTGGCCTCGCCTGACGCGCCGAGAAAAACCCCCGTGTGCGGCCCCATCGGCAAAACGCCGGAGATCCACAGCACCGCATTGACCTCGAGCATGCTGAGCTGCCCGCTGGAGTAAAAAAGCAGCCCTGAAAGCCCCTCCCGCCTCATGGCCTCCCGCATCGCGGCCGCTTTCTTGCGAAACGCGCCGGACTCCTTAGCCGCTTTATTTTCCATTGCGTTCCTCCATCTTCAGAAAAAGCCGGCTCACCGTCTTCGTCATTTCGAAAAGCCGGTCATCGTCGTAGTCTCTGGGATATTCCACATCGATCGCCACCGTGTCGAACACCTGGGTGGGCCTTTCGGTCACCACCAGCAACCGGTTGGATAGATAGACCGCCTCGCTGATGTCGTGGGTCACAAAGATGATCGTCTTCTTTGTCTCCTGCCAGATCCGAATCAGCTCAGCCCTCATCTTGCGCGCGGTGATCTCATCGAGGCTGCTAAACGGCTCATCCATCAGCAAGATCTCAGGCTCTACGGCCAAGGCCCGGGCAATGGCCACCCTTTGCTGCATGCCTCCGGAGAGCTGCTGGGGAAAGTAGTCCTCAAACCCCTTGAGCTTCACCAGTTCAAGATAACGCTGCGCGAAATGCCACTGCTCCTCGTTCGAGAGGGCCCCATGTTCCAAAGGAAACTTCACATTCTCTCGGATGGAGCGCCAGTTGAGCAAGCGCGGCTGCTGAAACACAAACCCCAGCCTCACCCCATCCTCGCTCTTCAGCAATGGCCTTTCATTCACCAAAATCTCCCCGCCGCTAAGGGCTTCAATTCCGGCGAGGATATTGAGCAGCGTGGACTTGCCGCAACCCGATGGCCCGAGAATCGAAAGAAACTCCCCTTCTTCGACTTCAAAGCCCAGCCCCCCGATGACATCGAGCCGGCTTTCATCCGGGCGGATGAAGTGCTTGGTGAGATCTCTGACAACGATCTTTTTCACTTACCGTCAATCCTTCGTTTAGACTTGCACGACCACCCGCCAGGCCGTAATCCGTTTTTCAAAGGGGTTGATCAAAAGGAACTCTATACCCAAAAGCACAATGGTGAAGCTGAGTGCCCAAGCGAGCACCTGAGTCATAGAGAAAAGGCCAAACCAGTAATTCAGCATGTATCCCACCCCGCTGCTCATGCCGATCAGCTCCACCGTGGTGGCTATTTTCCAAGAGATGCCGAGGGCATAGCGAACGGCCGCAAGGACATAGGGTACCGTCTGCGGCAGCACCACCTTGCAGATGAGATCGCGGCGAGGGACTTGAAAGGCCTTAGCCATGGTGACGAGTTGCATATCGATGTCTTTCGCCCCCTGCCACATATTAATGGCAACTGCCGGGAAAGCCGTGATTCCAATCGCAATCACTGCGGCGAAATCATTGAGCCCGAACCACAAAAGCGTGATGATGGCGTACACCACTGCCGGTATGGTGAGTCCGACCATGACCCAGCTCTCCA
>JACPSF010000011.1 GCA_016193385.1 Deltaproteobacteria bacterium | reverse complement strand
TGATAACCGCGGCATGTTTCGTGATGGTATAGAAGACCTCTTCGCGGCCGAGGGCGATCTTGACCGGTCTCTGCGCTTTTCTGGCCAGCGCCACGGGCAAGGGCTCGAGCTTCGGATAAACCTTGCCCCCGTAGCCGCCGCCCAGGTAGGTCACGATGATCCGCACTGTGGACACGGGAACTTTGTATATGTTGGCGAGTTGCGTTCGAACCACGAAAGGGTTCTGGGTCGTTGACCACACAACGATCCGGCCGCTTCGCTCTACCGAAGCGATGCACGCATGAGGCTCCAGGGCGCAGTGCTGCGTGGTCGGCAACGTGAATGTGTCCTCAAAGATATAGTCGGATTCGGCAAACCCTTTCTCGATATCCCCCTTGAGGAGCTTGAAGTGAGTGCAGATATTGGTCCCTTCAACCGGCTTCAACTCAGCCAAGTCGGCAAAGCCGCTGTCGGGAATGCGGATCGATTCGTGCAGGAGCGGGGCTCCCTTGGCAACCGCAGCAGCGACGTCCGTGACGGCCGGAAGCTCTTCGTACTCGACTTCGATCCGCTCCAGGGCCGCCTCCGCGGCCCCGGGCGTCAGCGCCGCCACGGCGGCCACCGGATCGCCAACGTGCCTGACTTTGTCAACGGCCACGATCGTCTGATCTTTAAAAACCGGGCCGTAGTAAGGATCGATCCCCTGGTCGTGGAGGATGTCGTCGCGAGTGAGGACCGCGATGACGCCGCGGAGAGAAAGCGCCTTCGAGACATCGATGTTTCGAATGCGCGCGTGGGGGTACGGGCTTCTCAGGATCTTCCCGTGACACATGGCGGGAACTTTCAGATCAGCCAGGTAGCTCGCCCGCCCCGTGACCTTCGCCTCGTAATCCAGCCGCCGTACAGAATCAACAACGTCGATCGGTTCCATAGCGGACTCCTAGCGCCCGGCGACCTTCTGAATCGCGCGCACAATTTCCTGATAGCAGCCGCAGCGGCAAAGGTTTCCCGCCAGGTAACTCCGGATCTCTTCCTCGCTCGGATGCGGGTTCTCATCCAGCAGCGCCTTGGCGGTCAGTAGAAATCCCGGCGTGCAGTAGCCGCATTGAAGTGCGCCGAATTCCATAAACGCCTCCTGCAGAGGATGCAGTTGCCCGTCTTTGGCCAGCCCTTCCACGGTCAATACATCGCTCCCGTCGGCATCCACTACGAGGACCGAACAGGCGCTCACGGGCTTGCCGTTCAGGAGCAACGTGCAAGTGCCGCACACCTGAATGCCGCATGCGAACTTGGCTCCTGTCAGCCCGAGGCTTTCCCGCACAACCTGTAGCAATGTCAGGTGCGTTTCCACCTCGAGCGCGGTATCGACACCGTTGACGCGAAAACGGATGGTCTTTTTCATAACGCCAGATCAGCTCCGCGAAGCGCTTTCATAAGCCTGGGCCAGAGCCCGCCTGACCAGAACGCCCACGACGGCCCGCTTGTACTGCTCCGAGCCACGCAGGTCGCTCACCGGGCTGCACTCCCCCGTGGCCACGGCGCCGGCCTCTTCCGCAAGCTGCGGATTGAGACGCTTCCCAGCCACCAATGCCTCCGCCTTCTTCGCTCGCAGCGGCGTCGGCCCGACGCACCCGAGCACGATCCTCACGGTTTGGCAAGATCGCTGCGGACCGAGACTGACGCGGGACGCCACCCCGACGCACGGTTTGTCAACCACCGAGCTGCTCGAGAAGCGGATATATTCGATCCCTGTGCGCTCGGGAACGGGCGGAACAATGACTTGCGTTACAATCTCATCGCCGGCAAGGCGAGTCTGGTAGTAGTCCACATAAAGGTCCTCAAGCGGCATGACCCTCTCGCCGCTCGATGAAGCAATTTTGATGCGGGCATCCAGCGCGATAAAAACCTGCGGCAGGTCGGTCAGCGGCTCCCCGGAAGCCAGGTTCCCCCCTACAGTCGCCATGCTGCGCACCCGGATGTTGGCGACCTCTTTTTCGACCGCGCACAGAATCGGAAGCTTTTCTTTCACGGTCCTAGAGGTCTCCAGCTCATGATGGGTGACCAGAGCGCCGATGGTCAGGCCTTCCTGGGGGTGAAAATCAATGCCTTTAAGTCCGGAGATCCGCTTGATGTTGATCAGGGTCTTGGGTTGGAGCAGTCCCTCTTTCATCAGGATCGTCATCAGAGCGCCGCCCGCAAATACTCGCGCCTCGGCGCCGCCCTTTTTGAGCAGAGCGCAAGCTTCGCTAACCGTCGTCGGTTCTAAATACTCGAAGGGCTTCATCGATCAGACGTACTTCACTTTTTCCACGCCCGGGACCCTCACCTTCTCGAACCGCTCCCGATCGCCGAGCGGCATGGTCGCGTCGATCCCCCAGCCCGCGGTGGTGCGCGGCTTCGGCGCCGAGGGATCCAACGTCGAACAGGCCAGCCGCGGCACGATGATGATGTCCCGGTCCGGCTGCATCCGCGTGCTCAAGGCCCACTCGACGTCGAGCGGATCGCGTACATCGATGTCCTCATCGACCACAGTGACCTGCTTTAGACCCAGCCCGAGAGCGAGCAGGCCCACGATCACGTTGCGCGCCTCTTCGTCGTGTCTCTTCTTAACGGAGACCACCACGTGGTGACGAAACGTCCCACCCGGCGTTACGTGAACAGCTTTGACCTCCGGGACGATCTTTCGGGCCTCCCGGTAAATGACGGCGGCATTGGCGTATTCGATGAGCGTATGGTTTTCGGTGACAGGAAAACCGGTAAGGGCAGTCTGATAAATCGGATTCTGTCTCATCGTGATCGCCGTGACCTTGACGACCGGGGACTGTTTCGCCTCGCTGTAACAGCCCGGGTATTCGCCATAAGGCCCGTCGGGAACCCGCTCCCCTGGAATCGTCACCCCTTCGATGACGATTTCCGCGGCCGCCGGAACCTCGACGTCGATGGTGTCGCACGGAACGAGCTTGACCGGGGCCCCACGCAGGCCTCCGGCCACGTAAAACTCATCCACTCCCCACGGCACCTTGGCCTGAGATCCGATTATGATGGCCGGGTCCACGCCGATGGCCGTGGCCACTTCCATTCCCTTGCCCTTCTCCTCGGCTTTCAAAATCATCCGGCCCAAGTGATGATCGGCGGGCGCCCACAGGGAGAGGCGGTCCTTGCCCAGAAGCAGCATGCGATGAATCGACACGTTGCGGATCCCGGTATCAGGATCCTTGCCGATCTGAACGCCGATCGTGACATAGGGGCCGCAATCCTTCTCCGAATGGGTGACCATCGGGAGCCGACGGAGATCCACCTGATCTCCCTTCCAGCAGATCTCTTTGACCGGGCCGGTTTCGACGATTTCCGGCGGGATGCGCTTTTCCTCGAGGGTTAGATATTGCTCAAGAAGCCGGTCCTCGGGAATGCCCAGCGCCAGGGCGATGAGCTTGCGCGTGGCGAACAGTCCGCCCAACACGCGCCATCCTGGAAAGCCTTTGACTTTCTCGAACAAGAGGGCGGGTCCCTGAATATCGGAGGTCTTGCGAATGCCGGCAGCGATCTCGAACTTGGAATCCGCTTCTTCCTGCACTCGAAGCAGTTGGCCCTTGTCTTCCAAATAGGAAAGGTAGGTCCGAAGGTCTTCAAACATGGCGCCTCCTTGCCGTCCAACCCTGGGGGGGTCTATTCGGGTTGGCCTTCGTAAACCACGACCTTAAGCTCCTTACCCCTGCCACCCTCCGGGCACGCGCTGATCCCCACCAGGCAGTCCATCTCGGCCCTCAAATCCATATAGGTCCCGGGCTTCGGCCGCTGCATGGCATAGCGCATGGTCCCCGTCTTACCATTGATCACCATAGTCTGAAAGACGTTGAGCGGGCTCGGAATATCCTCGGCGGGTATCTGCCACGGTTTCAAAGCCTGAGTCAGGTTTTCCCAGCACCCATGGTCGGGCGCGGCTTCCTTCTTGCGCCCGATTTTCTTCCACGTGCCGCCGTAAATTTCGAATATCTTCTCCCCCCATTTCTCGTAAAAAGAGGTGCTGCACATCCCCTTCTGAATGTCGTGGGTTCCCTCGTAGGTATCCTCCACGATCGTCATCATCACGTTGTTGAACTTGGAAATGAGCAGATCTCCCTTGGTGACATAGATCTTGCCCTGGTCGACTTTCGTCCGCGCCTGATCAAAGCGCTCCTTAGGATCGTTGAGATTGAAAACCACGAAGTCCGCCGTTGATTCCCCGATGACTCGAATGACCTGCCCTTTTTTCACGATGAAGGCCATGCCGGTATTCTTCTGGACAATGTTCTCGCTGACGATCATCGCTGTGTCCTCCCAGCGGATAAAACCTACATACGTGATCCGACATGGTTGGTCAATAGCCCGTTTGAGCAAAAATCCTGGCGGGTTGCAGGCCAAAGCGTGGCGTCATGTCCTAATTTGAATTTTACCAACTGCCACACGCTCCTGTTGGCTTAAACTCAAATTGGAAATTCAGCAACTTTGTATTGATTCGGCATGAAAAGGTCTCTGGAGTAAACAAGATGGTCGATCTGGCGGTCTGTGGCTTCGATCTCGCACTGGATAGGGTCTTGCGCACGTAAAAATCTGACCCTCGCTCCCCCCGACCCTTCGTCTACGGCCCGATTGTGACCCGATTCTGACTCGATCATGAACCGATTCCGGGCGAATCATGGGTCGATTCTACCTTTCCCACGTCCGGTCACGCCAGTAATAAGGCCGGCGCCTGCCATGAGCGATGGCCAGCACCACGATTTTTTCCTTGATGATCTCGTAAACAATCGAGTACGGAAACTTTCGTAGAACTAAGCGGCGCCGCTCAGCGTCGAATTTGGGCCACCGAAGTGGATTATCAGCGATCAAACGAAGACCGCGGTCAATCTCACGCTCGAATTCAGCGGCAAGATCGATGCTATGGCCAAAGTACCAAACGTAAGCCTCTTCATAGTCTTGCGTTGCGCCCGGATGGAAGGGTATTTCACTTCTTGGCACGAGCCCGCTTTCTCGCCTGCGATTTTACTTCGTCCCAAGGGATTAGACTGACTGTCCCCTCTTTTATCTCCCGCGAACGCCTTTCGATTTCAGCAGCCCATGCCGCGTCTACGTCCTCGTCAGTTGTTGTCTCCAGGCTGGCCAGAAGCTGCTCAACGACCTGAACCCGCTCATTCTCCGGCAACTGGATGGCTGCTTTGACAATATCCTTAGCGGCTCGTGTCATGTTAAACCTCCGTAACCGGCACTATAGCCCATCTTGAGAGGGTTTTCACCAAGCCAAAACCTCACATTCCGACCTTCAAACTGGAGGCTTAATCGGGTAGGAAAGAAACGCAAGGTATAAAGTGTCCGTATCTTACATACAGGAGGCCCCATGAGAGCCGCAGTGAAAAAGAAAACCTACAATTTGGATGAAGGCATGATCGAAAAGGCCCGTCGCCTGTTTAATGTAAAGACGGATACGGAAGCTATTCAAAGGGCGCTGCAAAAAACTATTGACGACCGAGAGATGGAAGAGTCTCTCGACAGGCTGATCAAGGAAGGCCGCTTCCGGACCGTTTATCGGTGAAGTACCTGCTTGACACCAATGTTTATCTCGGAGCCGCCAGGTCTGAGGCGGAAAGAAACCGATTTCGACAGACCTTTTATCCTCTGCTGCCCGCCACCTATTTGTCTTCCATTGTAGCGTACGAGCTCTACGTTAATGCCAGGGATGGCCGCACCCGCAATTTGCTGACCGAATTTATCCGTCCGATGGAGCGTACCGGGCGGATAGTGAACCCCACTTTTGATGACTGGGTAGAAGC
>JACPSF010000423.1 GCA_016193385.1 Deltaproteobacteria bacterium | reverse complement strand
TGTTCGAAGAGTATGCCGTCCTGGCGAAGACGGCCAAGTTTTTAGGAGTTACCGGCACCCTCCAGGTCGAGCAGGGCGTGGTCCACATCGTTGCCGAGAAACTCTGGACGCCAGAGGTCAATCCGAAGATTGTCAGCGCCCCCAGCAGGGATTTTCATTGATGCGGGAATAAAGGACGAGCCTGTATGATCCGTCAGTGCGAGCCAGGTGAGTTTGAAAAAATCTGCGAGGTGGTCAATGACGCGGCTTCGGCGTATCGCGGCGTTATTGCTCCCGACTGTTGGAAAGAGCCGTATATGTCTCGCGAAGAACTCCGCCATGAAATTGGCGACGGCGTGATGTTTTGGGGTTTTTATGAAGGTAAGGAGTTGGTTGGGGTGATGGGTTTGCAGCACGTGGGCGATGTCGCTCTTATCCGTCACGCCTATGTCCGGACAGCCCATCAGGGTCGAGGAATCGGGAGGCGGCTATTGGGGCATCTCAGGAGACAGACGGGTCTTCCCATGCTAGTGGGCACATGGAAGGCAGCCACCTGGGCAATCCAATTCTATCAAAAGCACGGGTTCCACCTGGTCCAGCGGGCGCTGCTAAAGGACCAACTGCTGCGGGAGTTTTGGAGCGTTCCGCAGCGGCAAATCGAGGAATCCGTCGTTCTCGCAGACGAGCGTTATCTGGCGGCTAAGGAGCCGGAGTCGAGAGATATCTAACTCCGCCCTTCAGGTCGTCCCAGAGTTGACACAGTCGCTATCCTGATCTTTCGCGGCGGTTTTCCCAGAAGCATGCAGAACGCGGCCAGCAAGCTAATTCCGGCGAAAAAGGTGAAGGCAAGGGCATAGCTTCGGGTTCGATCGTACGAATAACCCGCGATCAAGGGACCTAAGAATGAGCCCGCGGTGGTGATCAAGCGGCTGAAGCCCTGGATGCTACCGAAGTAGCGGGTGCCGAAGTAGTCGGCCCGTATGGATTCCTGAAGTGAGGCGAGGCCCCCGTAGGTCAACGAATAAATGACCATGAAAGGCATAAAAATCAGCGTGTCGGTGACCGAACCCATGAAGAGGACGGCGACACCGAGTGCCGTGAGGAGCCCCATCATCAGCCCACGCTTATCGAGGGAATCTCCCAGCCAGCCGAATCCCAGCCGTGCCGGCACGCTGATCAGATTTGACAGGCCCAAAATACTGCTCGCCAGCTCTTGAGTCCAGCCCCGATCCACCAGAAGGACCACGAAGTGGACGGAAACCCCTTCGGTGACCAAGTGCCTTAATCCCGTCGCCACGGAGAGCATCCAAAAGGCGAGCGAGCCTAGCGCCTCCTTCAGGGTAAATTCGATCTGCTCGGCATGATCCGGGGAATTTATGCGCGACGCTTCCGACCGGGAATTGGCATACGGGTTCGCAGGATTCGGCGAGGGATCGGTCCGGCTCTCATCATAACGTTCTTGACTTTGCCCCACGATTCGCGCCAGGAGGAGGCCCACGACCAAAATGAAAAAGGCCGAGGCGAGCGCAGTCATTCTCCAGCCCGAGCGCGCAAGCGACCATCCGACCACCGGCACAAGGGCGCCGGATAACCCGGGGCCCATCCGAAAGATTCCAAAAGCCAGCCCTCTTCTTGCACGGAATAAAGTGGCTACGACCACGCTGACGGGGACGTAGAAGGCCAAGCTGGAACCGAGGACAATCCCTAAAACCATCACGGCATAGAGCATGGGCAGAGAGTTCACTAGGCTCAGCAACAGAAAGCCCGACACACAGAGTCCCAAGCCGACAAGGATCATCCGTCGCGGGCCGAGCCTGTCGGTGATGTATCCTTCTGCAGGACCTAACAGACCCGATTCGATCCGGGCCAGAGAGAAGGCACCGGAAATAGCCGTGCGGCTCCAGCCAAACTCGCGCTCGAAGGAAGGGAAATAGGCGCTGAGGCCAAAATAGCCAAGGCCTGTGCTCACCGCGTGCGCCAGCGCGCCCGCGATCACCACCCACCAGCCGTAAAACAAACGAAATCTCCTTTTAGGCACAGTTCAATCCCAAAGATGCAAATCTGGAGCAGATTAGCTTAATTGCGAATCGAGAAAAAGAGGAGGGTAAAAGGACGATCCGGGAGAAGCTGGGCTTCGAAGTGGTTCTTCCCCCACCGAAATGAAGAGCGTGAGATGTGATGCGGGCAGCACCCGTGCTGCTATGGCTGCTTCCCGGAGACGTCTTTTTGCAATACGCTTAGGTTTCCGTCGGCTTGCCACCGCAGAATGTAAAGCGGAATGATCGCGTCGCCATTGGGCACCATGTGGATCGTTCCCACGGCTCCCTGGTAGTTCCGAATGCTGAGAATCGCTTTCTGGACCGACGAACCGTCCGTCGTCCCGGCCCTTTCCAACGCCAGCGCGAGGATCTTCATCGTGTCATAGCCATAGGCATGGTCGTCGCTCGGAAGATCGCCGAATTTGGCCTTCCATTTTTTCACGAACGCTTTCGTTGAGCTTTCGCCATATTTGTCCAGATTGGCCGCCCGGCCGATGTAGTTGGCGACCGTAATGGTCCCCTGGGTCACGGCCCCCCCGATCTTGTAATAGGGGGGCTTGCTCACCGGAAAACTTCCGAGAAGTTGCGTGGGAATGCCGAGCTCTCGCGTCTGCTTGGCGATCAAGGCTGAGTCGGCCTGGGCTCCACCCAAGAAGAAGGCATCCGGCGGGGCTTCTTTGTATTTGAGGAGCAAATTGGTGAAATCTCGCGTCGTGACTCGGTCGTAGATTTCGTAGCCCACCATTTGTCCGCCGATCTTTTTCACGAACTCCGCAAACGTATCTCCGGCATCTCGCGCGAATGCATCGGAGGACGTCAGAACGACGAACCGTCTAAAGTGAAGAGATTTCACGGCGTAGTCCGCCAGGACTCGGGTCATATCTTCGGTGGAAGAGACCACACGGGACACGAACGCATTTTGTTTGCGAGTGATCGAGGTAAGGCCCGAGGCGAGAGAGATCATCGGGATTTTGTTTTCCTGGGCGATATCCATGGCTGCGACCGTGTTAGGACTAAAGTAATCGCCGATAACGGCCACAACCCGGTCTGAATAAATGAGCCTTTGGACGGCCTGCCGGGCGAGTTGAGGATCGATTTTGGTATCCGCGTAAATGATCTCCACTTGTCGCCCGGAAATACCCCCGGCGGCATTGATCTCCTCTAAGGCCGCTGCCGTGCCCTGTCGGGCGTCCTGAACGACCTGAGCCAGCGCCCCCGTGAGACCTCCCGTCCAACCGATTTTAATCGGACCCTGCTCGGCACCTAGGGCCCGATGCGGCAAGATCGAGCCGGTGATGTTGAAAAATAGGAAAAATGTCCATGTAGCTGCTACGATTCTCTCTTTTCTACCCATGTTCGCTCCTCCGTTCGATCTAGAACAAAATCTTACCATGCCAGGATCGCGAAGAACCCGCCTCCGGCTCAAGCGATGCGCCTGCCTTTCCCCAAAAGGCCGTACGGGCGCAC
>JACPSF010000010.1 GCA_016193385.1 Deltaproteobacteria bacterium | reverse complement strand
GACCAAGAAGATACCTCCGGCGAGAAGGGCCATGCCAAGGGAGGCGGGAATGCTCGGACCAAACTTGTCGGAAAGCCATCCGCTGAAAGGAGCGAAGATCATCATAGTCATCGGCATGGCTGTGATCAAGAGGCCCGCGTTCGTGGCGCCATAGCCCATGCCGTTGACGAGATAGAACGGGACCAGGAAGATCATCGTGCTGTATCCTGTGTAGTTGATCATGGCGCTCGTGGTGGCCGCCGAGAAAAAACGGCTCTTGAAAAGCCGCAGATCCAGCATCGGCTCCTGGCGTCTCAGCTCCAAGACCACAAATGCGCCAGTGGAGAAAAGAACAACCGCCGGGAGGATCACATTGCCGCCGCCGAACCATTGCCCCCCCTTGGCTCCGCCTATGAGAAGAAAGAGGGATGTCAACCCAGCCATGAATGTCAACGCGCCAGCCATATCGAAAGGTTGCTTGGACGGTGTGATCTCATCCTTGGGTATGGCAACGAGGGTGATGGCCACTGCCAGAAGGCCCACGGGGACGTTCACTAAGAATACCCACCGCCATCCCAGGGTATCGGCCAGAATCCCGCCAACACCAGGCCCTGCAGTGAGCCCGCAATAAACCATAACGATTTGTGCGCTAAGCCCGCGTCCTCGATGGCTGGGGGGCAATCTCTTTGTGATCAGCGGAGAGCTACAACTGGTAATCATTCCACTGCCCACGGCCTGGACGATGCGCGTGGATATTAGCCACACTACGTTTGGAGCAAGCGAGGAGAGTACGGAGCCGGTCAGAAAGACCACGAACCCTGTCAGGAACAGGCGGCGCTGGCCGATCATGTCACCCAGGCGTCCGAAGGCCAGCAGCAGGCCGGTACTCACTATTAGATAAACCAGCACCACCCATTGGATGGTGGGAAGATCTACTTCAAGGGATCTGGCGACGAAGGGGAGAATGGCGTTCAGGGCGCTTCCCTGCATGGAGGACATGAGGGCGCTGAGACCTGCCGCCACCAGCAGCAACCACTGAGGCCCTGATAATGCTCGCTCGTTGCTGCGGCCCATCATTGCTGCCAGTCGCCCACCTCAAAACCTCTTTTACGAGAGATTAAGCGATAACAGACTCCAAGGTCAACCTGAGGTTGAACAGCAGGAATTGCCGGGGAAATAATACTAATTTCCGGGGAGCCTTTCCCAGCGTGAACGGGATTGAGCGTACGCCCCTCTGCGTTACATGATGTGGATAACCAGGCAGCACGAGTCTGGAAATCCGAGCCACAGGCGAAGCGGGTTAGATTACTTACGAAGCTGTCAGGAAGAATTTAGTATTGTGTCCCGGCCAGCCGGGACGGGAAAGCGTGCGATGAGAACCAGTTTGCCGTTTAATGGTCCCGGCCAGCCGGGACGGGAAAGCGTGCGATGAGAACCAGTTTGCCGTTTAATGGTCCAACCAATGCGAATAAGCGCTGCCAAGACACGTCTGGCACGCGTGCTGGGCCACTGGCTCATGCAGCCGCGAAGGAAATGCTGAGGAGATCGGGGCCAGCTTCACCGTGTTCGAGACGATCGGCCACCACACGTAGGGCAAGGGCTTGAACCTTCGCTTTGGCTTCCTCCGGGGTCTTTCCATATGCGAGAACCCCTGGCAGGTCCACTACTTCAGCGATCCACCGCCCATCGTCTTCTTTCTCGATCTCTACTGTGAATCTCATAGCTCTCTACCCTCTAACGTGGATTCTACGCTTTTCCACGATCCCTGGAAAGTCCCCCCTTTCCAGTTATCCGGCTAACGAGGCTGTAGGAAAAGTCCCAACCGCTGCAAAAGTGTCCAAATTGCGGGTACCAAAATGGTGTCCCGACCCGAGATCGTCGCTTTAAAGCCAAATACGGAGGTCCCTTTTTGCAAATGTTTCAATCTACGTTTTTCTACAGGCTCAATGCTAGAGATCACCAGCCGGCAACCGGTTTGGTGTATCGACGGGTTGGGCCGCATGCTTACCCGATTCGCGCGGCCGGTGCGCGATGTGGCAAGAAGACCTTGCATTCAAGGCTCTTGCGGCACGGTCTACAGCCCTTCGACGATCAAGAGCTTCGATTTTGTCGTTTTCTTCCTAAGGTCCCGTAACGGGCGATACTCTGGCGACTCGTACCACGCCTTGGCTTGAGCAACGCTATCGAACTTGAGTATGGTTAGCCGGGTAGGCACCCAGTCGCCTTCGAGCACCTCGACGGCCCCGCCTCGTGCGACGTATGTGCCGCCGCGCGCCGCAACCAGGGCCGAGACAGCCTTTAAGTATTCCCCAAACCCGACGGCATCGGTGACTTCGACATCGGCAATGACATAAGCGGGCATGACTGTCCTCCTTCACGAGTGGTAGACGATCTCGAACCGGCGTTTCCTCCTGCGGCCCAACGTATAGCGTTTTATCCCTGATGCCTACGAGGAAGAAATTTTCGACAGTATCCCTGGAGCGGCATTGGGGATAAACCTGTCCTGAGCCGAGTCGAAGGAACGTGTTGGACTAAACCGCTGAGCCGACTTTACCCCTTGGCTATGGATATTGTAACGGGGTAGGGGAGGGGGGCGAGTCAGTACGGCTGAGCCGTGAGAGCCATGAGATCGTAGCCGGGTCGTGGTGCACGAGTTCAGGGATACCGATGAGGCTTTAGAGTGAGCTATTAAGGCAGGAGAAGGCACACCCCGGCGCAGTGGCCGCCTTGAGTCCTGTGATATTGGAGAGTCGAAGCAGTTTTTCATGACGAGTCCCATGGGCGGAGCTTGAGCAGTTCGGCCACAATGACCATTGTTCCCTTTTTGCACGCAGGACATCGGGACAGATCCACGCCGGTTAGCTC
>JACPSF010000422.1 GCA_016193385.1 Deltaproteobacteria bacterium | reverse complement strand
TGGGCCAGTTCCAAAAAACGGCCAAGCCGAAGGGATCATTCAAGGCTGATGATGCCGTTGACTTCCGCATTCTCAATCAGCTGCTAAAGGAAGGTACTTCGCAGTGATGCTGTAAGAATTTGAAGGGCGGGTTTGACAAGACCAATAATTTTGCAGCCGTAAGGAGACGAGTTGACCGGCACATGGTCGTTCGGAAATTCCTGAGGTTCTTGATGGGTGTGGCTCGAAAACAAATTTCTATCATCTTTGTTTTGGACAGCAATGCTCTCGACCCATTTTTCTCCTTATAATGGTTTTGCTAGCAAACGACCTCCGTCGCTGGTATGGGAAAGATGAATTGTTTGAATAGGAGAGATAACGCCTTAAGGAGGGAAGTTCTAGAATGGCGTATTTCAAGGACGTTCGTGAGCATCTAGCGGCGCTTGAGGCAGCAAAATTGCTGGTGCGCATCGACCGGGAAATCAACAAGGACACCCAATTACATCCGTTGGTCCGTCTTCAGTTTCGCGGCGTTCCTGAAAACGAGCGCAGAGCCTTTTTGTTTACTAACGTGACGGACGTACGCGGACGCCATTTTGATATTCCTGTCGCGGTGTGTCACTTGGCGGCCTCCCGTGCGGTTTATGCTTTGGGAATGCAATGCGATCCTGACCGGATAGCTCAACGGTGGACTGAAGCCATCGACAATCCAGTGGCGCCCATTTTCGTAACGCATGCTCCGGTGCACGAAGAAGTGCACACGGGACGAGAACTCCAGCAACCGGGTTTGGGTTTGGAAGAATTTCCTCTCCCGATTTCAACGCCCGGCTTTGATGCCGGACCTTACGTAAGCGCCGGCGTTTGGATTACCAAGGATCCGGACACCGGCCAAAGGAATCTCGGCAATTACCGAGGCATGGTGAAGTCCCGGAATCGGATAGGAATGAACGCAGGAGCGCAACAGCACATTACCCAGCACTGGCGCAAATGGCACCAGTTGGGCAAGCCTATGCCGACAGCAATCGTGATGGGCACCCAACCCAGCGTCTCCTACACGGCTGTCGTGAAGCTACCCTACGGTATAGATGATTACGGCGTAGCGGGAGCGTTAGCCGGCGAGCCGGTGCAGTTAGTCAAAGCGAAAACTGTTGATATCGATGTGCCGGCGAATGCTGAGATCGTGATTGAGGGCTTCATAAATACCGAATATCTGGAGCCGGAGGCACCGTTCGGGGAGTTTAGCGGTTATATGGATCCTCAGCAGCTAAACCCTTTTATGAACATTACCTGCATTACGCATCGCAAGAATCCAATACTGGTTACCATGCTAGCCCAATTTCCGCCGTCCGAAGCGAGCAAAATCCTATCGGTGGGTGGAGAGGCCAATGTGCTCTCGCAATTGCGGGGGCTTGGATTCAAGTGCGTGGAGAAAGTTGCTTATAATGAGGCCGGCGGCGGCCAAGGGCTCTATTGTATTCAAGTCAGCAATCCCGAAAAGGGTGAAGTCAGCACGCTCTTGGATGCCTGCGTCAATTTTTCTCGCGTGTTCGGAAAGATGGTGATCGTGGTTGATGACGATATCGACCCACGCGATCTCGAATCTATCGTTTGGGCGATGAATTTCCGGATGCAACCCCATCGCGATATTAAAATTAAGGCAATACCTCCGCCGACCGCCGGGGACTGGTCGGTCGCTCCGCCCGGGAGTGGAGACGTAGGAGGTTTCGATTCGCCTAAGGACCTCGAGGCGTCTCTCCTGCTCATTGATGCAACCCGGAAGTGGGCCTATCCGCCCGTTTCACTGCCATCTAAGGAGATCATGCAGGATGCTATCTCCATTTGGCGGGAACTTGCGTTGCCAGAACTTCATCTGCATCTCCCCTGGTATGGCTATGATCTCGGCTGGTGGCCAGACGCCGAGCGGGAGGCAGGACGATTGGCTATCCAAGGGCGGTATTATGAGACTGGAGAAAAGATGAAGGGCGGGCGGGTCTCCGCCAAAGGTGACAAGTAGTTCAGGGAGCGTGCAAAATGCGATTCGGTGTAGTCTTACCCCCGGAAGAGATAGGCGTAGACCCTATAGTCACCAGGGACTTTCTCCAAGCTGCAGAGGCTCTGGGGTACGATTTCATGGGCATGCCGGATCACGTGCTCGGCGCCGACCCGACCAACAGGTCGAGTTGGCAGGCGTCGAGTTCTGACTCGGTTAACCGCCCGTACTGGACGCCCTACACCCACAAGGACGTTTTTCACGAAGTGCTCGTGACCCTCAGTTTTGCCGCCGGGGTAACCAAGACGCTGGAATTGTTCACTGGGGTACTTGTGTTGCCGCAGCGTCAAACCGCGCTCGTGGCAAAACAGGGGGCGACGATCGATGTTCTGAGCGGGGGTCGCCTGTCCCTGGGAGTCGGCATCGGCTGGAATGAAGTGGAGTATGAAGCTCTGGGCCAGGAGTTCCGGACGCGCGCCAGCAGGATTGAAGAACAGATCGCGGTATTACGAGAGCTCTGGACGAAGGAAGTAGTAACGTTCCACGGGCGGTGGCACCACATTCAGGAAGCCGGCATCAACCCGCTCCCAGTGCAGCGGCCGATACCCATCTGGATGGGCGGAGCCTCTGATCCGGTGCTGAGGCGAGCAGCGCGCCTCGCCGATGGTTGGGCCCCCGTCGACTACAGCATGGAGGACAACACCCGCTTCGTGAAGACGCTGCATACCTATCTTCGGGAAGAGGGCCGAGACCCAGCGGATTTTGGCATTTTAGGCCGACTACGCGTGGCAGCCACACCCCAAGAGCACTGGGGAGAACGTTACAACGGCTGGCGAGCGCTGGGCGCCACCCATTTCTTAGTGGACACCCGCAAGGGTGGCTTGGACACGGTCGATGATCACGTGCGATTGCTCGAACGGTTTCTTAAGACCATCCCAGAGATGGAGGGTGGGGCCTAGCGGATGAGCCTCGGCGCAAACCAACGGTCGGCGCCGGCGAGGCCATGAAGACGTACTAAGAACAGGTGCTTGTGCCACCATCCCCAAAAAGAACCGACAGGTCCGACTGACATTCCGCGAGACCTGCTCATAGTGTTGGATGAATCGCAAGCGACTGCGAACCTGGCGGACTTGCTCGGCTTTGGTGGAAACATAGGCCATCCCGGACCTCCTTTGCTTTTGGGAGGACTCCATAATACCCCAAGTGTCCGGGAATCAGCTTAGCAGCTACAAATCAATCTTATCTTAAGAGAAAGGAGCAAAAAGATGGAACGTAACGATTTAAGGGGATTTATCGAGGCGTTCGAACAAATGGGTGAGCTCAGACATGTCGAAGGTGCTGACCGGGATCTAGAAGTAGGAGCCATTACAGAGATGATGGCAGAGCGAAGGGGACCTGCATTACTTTTCGATAAGATCAAGGGCTTCCCTGCAGGTTACAGAATTTTGTCCAACCCCCTTTCATCTACAAAGCGATTGGCATTGGTCCTGGGTTTACCCCAAGACTTGAAAGAAGTTGACATGTTGAATGCTT
>JACPSF010000009.1 GCA_016193385.1 Deltaproteobacteria bacterium | reverse complement strand
CTTGGCGAGGAGAAGAAAAGGAAAGAAGAAAAATCTTTCTACGGGAGCGTCTTTGCCTCTTGACCTGCCTTCTAATGGGTGACCCCTTTTCAATTGCCAGGGGTGGGAGATGACTTCCTGAGGGGGCAAACGCCCCGGCCTTGATCCTGTTGGGTGGCTGGTGCGGACCATGTCCGACACCGAATCAACGAAAACAGGGGCGCGTAACTCAATGATCCCAACGCCAGCGGGTAAAACAGACGGGAATTATTTCTCAGGGATTCGTTTTGCCTCTTGACACCCGCCTTCTAATGGGCGACCCGTTTCCCCTAAAGGCGGTTGAGGCTGTCTCGCACTCTGCCCTCTGGATAGACCAGTCTTTAAAAGACGGCAATTCGATGCTAGGTTAGGCAACCATAATGTCCGAGATCCCGAAGCCCACAGATACCGGATCATCCGGTACCCAGATAGTTGGCGTTCACCGCGCTATCGAGCCCCAAATGGAAAGCCCACTTGAAGGCCTTCCTATAGCTCGCACCGTTGAGGGGTTAGCAGCAAGCCAGGCAAAAAAGATGGGCGGTGAGGTTGTCGCTGGTCTCCTGGCCGGCTCATTCTCTCAGCTCTCAGCCAACTTGGAGGATACAAAGCGGGAACTCCGCTCAGTACGCGAAGAATTGCGTGAAACCCAAGGCAAGCTAAGCGATTACCAGATAAAATCGGCAGTTCTGAAGGACCGCGTAGACACCCTAGTAGGGTCGAGGCACCTCAAGAATTTAAGCATAGCCATCGGAACCGTTTTAATTGGATTTGGGATCGAGCTTTTTCGAAGCAATTTAGAAAATGTCGCGGTGATCCCAGGCGCGCTCGGCACACTGTTGCTGTTGCTAGGCTGGTTCTCAAAAAACAAGGGAACCGAAACGTGATAGTCGGCAGCATAACGGAACTGAGCATAATCGGCGTATATGATCGCGGTGTTCCTAACCAGGAGCGCGTTGTCCTATACGCGAATCAAACGCTGGACGTTGGTCAATATGGATTAATGGTTGGCATTCGTGCGGCACAGAATTCCGCATTTCCAATTCGAGATAATTTGCTCTGGTTTGGTGATGGAATTCTCAACGACGGTGACTGGATCTTCATCTATACAGGCCCGGGTAAGGCGAAGGTAACAACGATACCGAATACAAATGCCCGCTTGTTCTCTGTTCATTGGGGCCGCGAACAAACGATTCTAGGTGACCCAGATATCGTGCCAATTCTTTTCAGGGTAGATGCCGTCTGTATTCCCGACGAGCCCCTAAAGCTCCCAGGGGGGTAGACATGACGCACCGCACAGCGCCGCCCGCCAAAACTCTGCACGTTCTGGCTCTTGGTACGCCGTCGCCGTCGCTTCATGCCACTCGGACAACGGTTCATCTTCGGTATAATCGCCGTCTACTCCGAGTTCACTAAGAGCACAATTCACCCCGATTAATCCTTCGATCTCAAAAGTTTTGACCTACAGCCCCCCAAGCATTCACCCTTTCCGTCAATAGGGCGTGCTACCGACCTGTCGGTCGGGCAGGCAGTTTTCTGGGGCAAGAGAAATTGCCAGCGGCGGGAGATGACTCCGTGAGGGGGAAAACTCCCAGGCCTTGATCCTGATGGGTAACTGGTGCGGACCAGGGAACGGTCGGGAACGGGTCAGGGGAACGGGTCAAGTCTTTTGTTGACAAATACAACTTATTCTGTCCCGCAGGATTGAATTGTTTTCTCCTTCAGTCAAATCCATGTAATTAAAAATTACGATCCCACCGGCCAAGCGAAAGGCAAAAATCGGTGACTCCACTCATGATGGAGCTTGCCGCTAAGTGCCATTTTGCTCTGCGGCGCAGCGAGGGCCAGTCTACGGGGCAGGGCCTTTAAGGATAGACCATCCGCAGTCGCGGCAGGTCTCGACCTCTTCGCCGATCATGCCGTCGATCATCGGGCCGCATCTCTGAGCACTGCAAGGGCTGGTCCCGGCGCCGGTGCGCCGGATGGGTCGATGAGGACCCCGGTAGGCTCTTGAAAGCCTTCGGCCACGATCTCAACAGGGGCCAGGGCGTCGACATGGTCGGGGTCCGAGGGTTCGGAAGGGAAAGGCAGAAGGAGAAAAAGAAGGGCCGCTCAGGGGCGAAAAGATAAGCGGGGAAGAACCCGAGCTTCTCTGGGTGACCCCTATATTCCTCAGGCTGGGATGGACATTTCCTCCGGCTTGGGGTAATGGGGGATTAGATTAACCGGGTAGAAGGGTCAAAAAGGGGCATCTCAGTGAGCACTTTTCGAATCGTAGCTGTTCTCTCTTCGATTTTGGTCGCGGCTCAGCTACAACTTGCAGCGGCCGGGTCTGTAAAACTCATTTCCTTCGAAGACATCGCGCCTGCGGGACAGAGGTTGGGGCCATTTTGGGACGGAATCGGAATGGACCGAAACAAAAAGCTCTATGTGGCTATAGGGAACGGCGATGAAACGCGCGGCGGTGTCGGAGACGTCTTGATATTCGAATACGATACCAGATCTGGAAAGAAACGATTTTTAAACTCAGTCCGCCAGATCCTCAAGGAGGCCGGTAACCTCGGCCCCAATAACGACTGGCCCCATGAGGAAGGCGTTGCAAAGGTACATTCCGAAATCATCGAATATAACGGCAAGATGTACTTTTCGACCCACGATTACCACTCATCCAAAAACGTCGAAAAACACCGTGGAGGACACTTCATCTCTTATGACCCAGCGACCGGCAAATTCGCCGATTTGAGCAAGTCAGATCCAGGGGGAGTTGCCGTAGCGAACGAAGGAATCATTGCCATTAACATTTTGAGGCAGGAGCAAAAGTTAGTCGGGTGGACCTTTCCCTATGGTCACGTGCTACTCCATGATTTGAGGGATGGTAAGACGACTAGATACGGGAGAGGGCTGATGCCAGGCCAGAAATCAAATGTCGCTCGCGTTGTGATTGCGACAAGAAAGGGAGATGTTTTTGCCGCCTATTCACAGGCTGACGCGCCCAATTATTTATTCAAGCTTGATCGAAAGCTCGGAAAGCTGATCCCTACGACTGCACGATTCAGAAAGGGCTTTTTTGTAGGGCTGGCTGAGAGCTCCGATGGTAATATCATTTACCTGGCAGATGTGGAAGGTTACCTTTATGTTTTTCATGTAGAGAGCGAGACTTTGAACGACTTGGGGTCTATTCTTCCACCAGAAAGGACAGGTCAAGTCGTACGACGCTTGGGAAGTCTGGCATATTCCGGCGCCGAGCAAAAACTTTTTACCATCCCTTACTGGGTAACCAAGGGGAACGGAGCCTACCACTTATATGAATACGATATCAAATCCCGCGCCAGGAAAGAAATCGCGGATTTTAGCAGTGTCTTAAAAGGCAGCACAATCACCGGGAACGGTGTCATAGATGAAAAAGGTTTTATGTATTTCTCCTTTTATTCTGCGGCTGAGGCAGGTAGGTTTCACTCCGGGGTTGTTCAGATCGATGTGAGCGGTCGGACGCAATAGTCCCTAGCCGGGCCGACCCTTTCCGATTGATCTTTAGGTTCCGATCACATAGAGTTAATTCGACTAAGAGTTTTAGAAAGTTCATTCGTCGAAGCCCCTAAGACTTTCTATGGCCTTAGGGGCTTTTTTAGCGGAATAAAGGAGGTAGCCATGGAGGGAGTCACTGTTTCGAAGGAAGATGAGGCCACATTGAGCGAGATCATACGCGGCGTCGATAAAAAGGTAGACTACAGCCTTCACGCCGCCAGCGACGCCAGGAGCCCTAGCCTCACGCTACACTTGGCCAGGCAGGGATGGGAAGGTACTATGATCCTCGCCATCGAGGATCTCCGGACGGCAAAAACCGATCTCGTGACTCGAAACAAAATCCGCCAAAGAATCAAACGGCTAAGGGACCACATGTGGGATAGCGGATTTGTAAAGGATGTGCTGGGGACTAAAGCGGCCAACATGCTGAAAGCGTCCGGTCAGAAAGAGGAGGGCCCTAAGCGTCAGTTCATGCGGCGCTCACCGAGAAGATAGCTTTTGTCGAAATGACCTTCGACCCCTTTGTCATATTGCCTCACCTTTGATTTGCCAATACCCAGGGAAGGTTGACAGGGAGGATAAAACGACCTACACTGAGGTTCCTCTTATTTCAGTATAGGGCCTTCTGAAAGAGGAAAAGGCAAAGGTTGAAGGCCTAAGTCAGTCTCTCCTTGCGAAACCATACCTAAAGGATAAACCGATCAGAGTGTGGTTCCATCCTTTATAGTCCTCCATGTTCTACTCTAATGAGCGGTCGGGTTCTCAGGGTCAAAGACACTAACATTCTCTCAAAAGGAGGAGAACATGGGTAATAAATTGTACGTTGGCGGCTTGCCTTATTCGGTAACGGAGGGGCAACTGCAGGAGCTATTCGCGGCGCACGGGACCGTGGAATCGGTCAAGGTGATCTCGGATAAATTTACCGGTCAGTCGCGGGGTTTCGGCTTCGTGGAGATGAGTTCGGGGGGAGAGGCCCAAAAGGCCATGCAGGCCCTGAACGGCACCCAACTGGAGGGCCGCACCCTGGTGGTTAACGAAGCCAAGCCTATGGGATCGCGCGATAGCGGGGGTCGAGGAAACAGAAGCGGCGGCGGGGGCGGCAATCGCTGGTAGCGTTCTCGAGAAGCGGTCGCGAGGTCTCTCAGGGGTTGAGAGCTAGAAGATTTCGCTGCGCTTCGTCCATTTTAGCCGACCAGAGCCCGCGCTCCTTATAAAACTGGACTGCCGCCGGATGGTAGGGGATGGTCACGTCAGGCTCCACGGCGCGCTCTCGCGTCCACTCTTTGAACGTGGGATGGAGGGGCGGGAGCTTTTCCACGTTGTCCCAGGTGCCCTTGAGGACGGCAGCGATGACTTGGTCAGGGACAGCCTTGTGAGTCGAGAGATAGATGTCATAGGCGGTCACGCAGGTGTCTTCTACGATGGCGGCGGCGGTCCCGGCCTTGAGGATCCGTGGGTAGTATCCAGGGACGGCCCGTCGCAGGCGCTTCTCTCCTTCCGGGGAGCAATCAAGGGAGAGATGGCGGACGCCCACGGCGGCGTCAGCCTCTCTGACCTTGGCGGCGTTCACGGCGGACATACTGACGTCAACACGTCCCTGGATCAGGGCATCAACTCCCTCATTGACGGCGGGAACCGGGACCACCTTGATGTCGTCGAAAGTTAGCCTTGCGTTGGATAGTTGGGCGAACAGGTTGTACCAGTTGGATAGTTGGGCGGGATACTCTCCTGCAAAGCGCTTGCCCTTGGTGTCATGGATCGTCTTGATGGGAGAGTCCTTCCGCACGAGCATTCCGATCAGCAAAGGGGCCCCGCGCATCACCATCCGGAGATTGGGCGTGTGCGAGAACGGGTTGCGGCCGCCGATCTTCAACCGCGCCGGTCCCTGATAAGATAGCGCCGTGTCGACGGCGTTGTTTATGCCGAAATCCAGCTCTCCTGTATTTAGCAGCGGCAGGAATGTGCTCGTCCCGGTGTAGGGCTGAACGACCATCTGGAAAGGCGCCGCTCCAGTGACGACTTTGGATATGCCGCTGGCCAGAGCATAAAAGACCGTTCCCGGGGGGTTGGCTGCAACCGTTACAGAGCGAGGAATCTGTTGTGCATCGGCAGAGACAGGGACGAGCAGCAAGAGGGCGAGCAGGGTTGAGACGAACCTTGGGAACCAATACAGGTTTGCGCGCATGGGGATTCCTCCTTCTAGTGTATCAAAGAACGGACATCGTCGAGAATTATCGGGGATACAAATTATCAATGAAGCCGCTCCTGTCAATTTCTCGCAGCAAGCTATCGTCGATCACCTGGGCAGGATCGATACTGGCGACCCGCGGGTTGACCTCCTGAAGGACGGCCTGAACGCTTCGAACCCCTTCCAGGGACGCATAGGGCTTGCGGGCATAGCTGCGCAGGAGGGCTTCATACAAAGGAGCGGCCTTTTCCGGGTCTCCCAACCTCATCTGTTTCGCCATGAGAGCCAGGGTTTTGGACCGGTTCTCCGGTCGCAGCACATAGGCGATTCCTTCCAGGCTTCCTTTAAAAATCGCGTCCAGGAGCGGGCGCTGGGTGCGTAATAGCGTCCTGGTGGTGAGGAGGGATGCCTGGTTGTAGGGAATCTTGAGATCCACGAGGTCCAGGAGAACGTGGATTCCCTGCCCGGCAAATGCTTTTGCGGAGCCGGAGTCCAGGATCGTCACGTCCACGCTCCCGGCCAGCAGGGCCTGGAGGCGGTCGCTCGGGGGACCGATGGAAATAATCTGGATCCTGTCCCGCTTGGGGTCAAGCCCCAGGTGCTTAAGAGCAATCAGAGTCGCGGTATGGGCCGGAGATCCGGGCAGATACGCTCCGAAGCGCTTCCCCTTGATTTCCTCAGGGGACCTCACATCGCCGCGGGCAACAAGCTCCTGGGCCAGGAGGTTTATAGCGCTGGAGGCAATGACGATGTCTGCTGCCTGGGTGTTCAGGGCCTGGGCGTCCGCCCCGGTTGCCACCGGAACCTCCCCGGCGATGAGGGCCGCCGGCAGGGCCTGCCCGAATCCCCAGGCGAAGCTCACGGTGAGGCCATACTTGCTAAAGAGGTTAGCCTCTTTTGCCGCCCACAGGTAGGTGCTGGCCGCTAGGCCCGGGTTGACCGCCACGGTGACCTGTCGGGCCGACTCGGCGCCATGGGCCAGGCGCGCGCCTAGGGCGCCGCCGAATAGAATCGCCAGGAAAAGAACCAGAGGACGAGAGAAGCTTCTGTTCATGGCTGCGCACCTCCACCAAAAAGCGAACACAAGGCGGCTATCACGAAGGGATACTATGTAAAGGATGGGGCCTTGGCAAGAGGGAAAAAAAAGTGTGCGATGGGACAGTGGAAGAGAGTCAGCTCCGTTTATAACTCTACGCGCCTATACCATCTTTCCCGTCTGTCAAGCCTTCTCTGGCACGGATTGGGCACGGATTGCACGGATTCGACGGATTCAAAGTGATTTACGCGCAGCCGATCTCCAGAATTACTTCTTTGGTAGCAGAATTTCCCTCATTCTAGTTAGCAGTTCGGGTGTGAGCTTTGCGAAGCCGGAGAAGATGGTAGCGGCTTCCTGAGCGCCAAGCGGGTTAATGTCAAGTCGGGACTTTTTAGCGTCCGCAAGAAAATCGGGATCTTTCATCGTGGCCGAAAAAGCCTGCCGTAAGATCTCCGCGCGTTCCTTCGGTGTT
>JACPSF010000470.1 GCA_016193385.1 Deltaproteobacteria bacterium | reverse complement strand
TACGAGCACAGCCACCGGCTGATTGCCTCGGGAGTGGGTCTGCTGACCGCGCTGCTGGCCGTGTCCCTGTGGCTGTGGGATCGGCGCCGGTGGGTGCGCTGGCTCGGCGTCGCAGCGCTGGTGCTCGTTGTGGTTCAGGGGATTATCGGCGGGCTGCGTGTCCTGTGGCTCGAAGTGGCCTTTGCGATCCTCCATGCTTGTTTCGCGCAGGCGTTTTTTGCGCTGGCGGTGAGCTTGGCCTCGTTTACGTCCGCTGATTGGCCGCTGCAGCCCCATCGGTTGCCACGGCGGGAGGCGGTGTCGTTGCAGGCCCTGTGCCTCTCGGTGGCCCTCGTGATCTACATCCAGGGAATCCTGGGCGCGCTCGTAAGGCATACCGGGGCGATGCTCATGCCGCATCTTTTCGTCGCTGGCTTGATGGTCGGGCTAGTTTTCTGGCTGAGCGCGCGCGTGTGGCATCATCGGCTTGACCATCCGGAGCTTTGGCGACCCGGTTTGCTTCTTGGCGCCCTGGTGCTCGCGCAGATTCTGTTGGGTTCGAGTTCTTACCTGGGTGCGTTTTGGGCGTGGCTGCCCCGGCCCCTGCTCGTGCTCCTCAGAACATTTCATATGGTCACCGGCGTTGTGACGTTCGCGGCCGCAATAGTTCTTAGTTTGAGATGCTATCGGCTTTCGCCACGGGTTGACTTGCTTAACGCGCAGGGCGCTGTTCTTGCGCCCGCTCCAGGAGCTTCGCCGAGGACCGCGGCATGACGTTCAAGGCGGAAACCCTGGATGTTGTCCTATCTGCGGGCAGCCGGCGGGCGCTGGATTTCGTCGAGCTGACCAAGCCCCGCGTCGTTCTCATGGTATTGGTGACAACCTTTGTGGGATTTTATCTCGGCGCCGATTCTCGGGAGAGCTTTTGGCGCCTGATGGAGACGCTGGCAGGGACTGCCTTGGCCGCGGGTGGGACGCTGGCGCTTAACCAGTTCCTCGAGCGGGAATCGGACGCCTTGATGGTGCGTACCCGCCACCGACCCCTGCCGGACGGGAGGGTCCAACCCGCCGAGGCGCTTGTGTTCGGGGTGGTGCTCGCTTCGGCTGGATTGCTCATTTTGGCGCTTGCGGTGAGCGCTCTCAGCGCCTTGGTTACGGCTTTCATCGTGGGGAGTTACCTCTTTGTCTATACGCCCCTGAAGCAGAAGAGTTCGCTTTGCGGCATCATCGGAGCGGTTCCGGGGGCCTTACCGCCGGTGATCGGCTGGAGTGCGGCGCGGGGCGAGTTCGGGGCGGAAGGCTGGATACTTTTTTCTATTCTGTTTCTCTGGCAGATCCCTCACACGCTCGCGATTGCCCGGTTATATCGCGACGACTTCGCGCGAGCGGGCATCCGATTCCTTCCCGTGGTCGAACCCGACGGGGAGAGCACGGGCCGCCAAATCATTTGTCACAGTCTGGCCTTGCTCGTGGTGAGTCTCACGCCGACCCTGAGCGGAATTACCGGGCCGCTCTACTTTGTTGCGGCGTTCTTGCTGGGGCTTGGATTTCTAGCCTGCGGTGTGGGACTGGCGGTGGTGCCATCGTTGGCGGGCGCGCGTCGCCTCCTCTTCGCCTCGCTGGTCTACCTACCCGTGCTTCTTGTGGTGATGGCCCTCGACCGGGTCTCGATCTAGGTCTTATGCGGGACCATTTCAGCCCGAGAGAAAAGAACCGGCGTTTCGGACTGATCCTGGCGTCGGCAACTTTACTTTATATCGGCGCGGTGATTGCGTTCATCATCGCTTCTTAGTCGAAAGCAATGAGGGCTGAGGACTGAATCATTCGGAGCGCGCCGGAGTTTTTTTAAAACTCAGTCCTCGTTACTCATACCTCAGTCCTTTAATCGCTATGGCGCAACCGTCTGCCGCGCATCATATCGCGGAACAAGCTGCCGGAGAAGAACGCAAGGTTCCGAGCTTTGCGGGCGGAGGTCCGCCCGCTCCGCCGGAGGTCCGGGAAGAGCCGCTCATCAGCAACGCCCGGCTGGGGCTCCTGATGTTTCTCGCGGCGGAGGCGATGTTTTTTGCCGGGTTGATCGGCGCCTTTCTGGTTTTCCGTCTTGGCAGCGCCGTGTGGCCGCCGCCGTTTCAGCCGCGGTTGCCCGTGGAAGTGACCGGCATCAACTCCCTGGTGCTGCTCGCGAGCGGCTTGACCATGCATTGGGCCCGGAGGGCTGTGCGAGCCGGGCGGTCCCGTCGGCTTACGCAATGGCTTGTGGCGACCGCGCTTCTCGGGGTGGTCTTTCTCGGTATCCAGGGTTACGAGTGGATCCGCCTCGTTCAGTTTGGTCTTAAGGTTTCGAGCAGCGTCTACGGCGCTACGTTTTATACCTTGGTCGGCTGCCACGGTTTCCACGTCTTGGGTGCCGTGCTTTGGCTTCTGACCGTCGCCGCGATGGCGGGGCGGGGCAGGTTTACGGAGCGAAGTCGCACCGGTGTGGAGCTCTGCGCGATGTACTGGACTTTTGTTGTCGCCTTGTGGCCGGTCCTCTACGGGCTCGTGTACCTGTATTAGGAGGCCGGCAAGTCCCTATTTGGACCTCCTGCAGCGCTCTTGATTTTATACACAAATTTAGCGTAAATTAGTGTATATCGTTCAAAGGGGGTGGCTTGTGCATAGAACCAATATCGAGTTGGACGAAAAGTTGGTGCGGGAAGGGATGAAGTTGTTTGGTAAGAAGACCAAAAAAGAGCTTGTCAATTTTGCCCTTAACGAGCTGATTCGGCGGGAAAGGGCAAAGGGGATCCTGTCGTTGGAAGGCAAGGTCAAGTGGGAGGGTAATCTCCGGGAGATGAGGAAGGGGAGATTTGCGAATATTGATTGATACCTCAGTCTGGATTGATTTCTTCCGCGGCGTGGCCTCCCGGGAGAATGCCCTTTTGAAAGACTGCTTGAGCCGGCGCGATCATATCTTCACTGCGGGAGTGATCGTTCAAGAGATCCTCCAAGGGATCAGGGACGATCTCCAGTACCGCTCGGTTAGAGAATATCTGTTCCTCTTTCCGAAGATTGATGCCGAGTTCTCTGATTACGTGGATGCTGCGGATGTTTACCGGAACTTGAGAAAAAAGGGGCTGACCGTCGACGGTCCCGTGGACTGCTTGATCGCTATCCTGGCTCTCCGCCACCGCCTTTCTCTCCTCCATAAAGACTCCGATTTCATGGTGATATCCCGACATTATCCGCTTGCCGTCGTTAGTTAAACGGCAAACCTCAAATTGACATATCCGCACCTCATCGGATACTCTCTCCTCGACAACAGCGGTCCATGGCCAACTCAGCCCCTCTTGTAGCAACTTTGAATCCTAGCAGGTTGCTGAAAAAACCTCCGGTCACCCTTCGACACGCTCAGGGCGAACGGAGCAAGTGTTGAAAACATTGACGAATTTCCGTTCATGCTGAGGCTCTCGAAGCATGAAAATCACTTTTT
>JACPSF010000469.1 GCA_016193385.1 Deltaproteobacteria bacterium | reverse complement strand
ACTGATGTGTGGCATTGCTCCTTTTCTCACCCCGAACGTCCACGGTAGGGTTGCTGCCAGAATCCCCAGGACCATCCTGCTTAGCTTTGCTCTTGAAGCTTTTCTGCCCGGCCCACGCCTCAATGAGAGTCCCATCCACCGTGAAATGCTCATCGGAGAGAAGCCCCTTCTCATGTGCCTGCTCATATACTTGCTCAAAGAACTTCTGGGCAACGTCCCCCTCCAAAAGACGCTCCCGGTTCTTAGTGAACACGGTGGGGTCCCACACCGCATCATCCATGTTGAGCCCCACAAACCACCGGAAAAGAAGATTATAATCGAGCTGCTCCATCAAAAGCCGCTCGCTCCTCACCGTGTAAAGCACTTGCAAAAGCAGCGCCCGCAGAAGCTTCTCCGGGGCAATCGAAGGCCGCCCCACCCGAGCATAAAGCTTCTCAAACTCACCCGACAGCGATCCGAGGGCTTCGTCCGTCATCGCCCGAATGGCCCTCAGTGGATGGTCTTTAGGCACTCGCTGCTCAGGAGAAATGTAGCTGAACATGCCAGCTTGCCTTTGATCTTCTCCACGCATCCCGTAATCCTCCGTAGAGCTAGACTGCGTGGATATTATCATGATCGTACGATTTGACGTGAGAAAAAAATGAGTTTTTCAGCAAGCTGCTAGATCGAGAACAAGCCTAAAAGAAGAACGGCTAAAGAAATCAAAGCCAACAAGAAAACCCACGGTGGTCCACAAAAGTAAAATCCGACTATTCTCACTGCTCCCCTGAAAAAGAATCGCGCGATCATCTTTGCCTCCAGCTCATCAGTTTCTCTCGGACCTCACAAACGTCGCACGCCCGACATGGTTTTTAGACCGCAGATAGACCTCCCACTTCAATGCCGTACACTGTCCCCAGAAATTCGCTATATATTTGTCCCACACCCACGACAGGGGTTGAGGCTCTCGTGCCAGGATTTCGGTCGCGGATTTGGGGTTAAAAGTAGCGCCATTAATGTTGGTCATTTTGTTCACCTCGATTGTTTCGATAGTCGTTGGGCTTGATGGTCTCAGTTTTTCGTAAAAGAACTACGCGACCTGCCTCGAACTTTATTTCCAACAAGCCGTAAAACTGCCTGCGTTCTAAGTCGCGCAGAATTGCGGTTATAGCCTGTTCATTCAATGACATACTCTAGCTCCGTTTGAGCGACCTTCTTGCGAGGCCCTTACCCAAAGCCCCCTCAAGGGCCTTGCGTTCCCGCTCTGAGGGGTGGACGTGTCCCCGAACGATGTAGCTCAGGCGATTTTCACGGATGCCTATCGCCTTGGCTGCCTCGACTTTGGAGCCGAAGCGTTCCACAAGGGCGGATTTGAGACCCCAATTGACTGGCATAACCCTTTACCTCCTTGAGAATTTCTTCTTGCTTTCCATCCATTATCAATATATCATATGTTACACCGATTCTCAATATAAATGGTGTTACACTATTCAGGAGGGAGGCTTTAAAGATGGTTAGTAACGGCAGGACTCAACGGCTCTCTGACTTGGAGTTGCTTGCCCACTTTCTCAACTTCGACTTTCGCTCGGGAAATGTGCGTGAGCTAACGAAGGTATTCCAATCGTCTTTGGCCTTTGCAAAGTTTCCCACCAAACTTAAGGGTCGCCAGATTCAGCAAAAGTTACGGCGGGATTTGCTGCCCGTTCTCGACCCACCGGATGATCTCGGTCTAGTGGATGCCTATGGGCTGCTTGAGAAGCTAGTAAATAAGATTAACCAGATGGGTCTCACGCGAAAGTGGGCCGTCGAACCTGTGGACTATGATTTTGTGGACGTGTCTGTTGATCCTAGGACGGGCGACGCTACGGGGAAAACGTTTGATCTAGAAACAATCCAGGGCGATGAGGCCAGGCAGAAGCTACAGGACTATCTCGCGCCTGGACAACGGCCACTAGAAATCTTAGGTGCCAGATGGATAATCAGCGAGCGGGCGAGTTTGATTGAGTCGAGTAAGTTAGAGAGTTACCTGTATTGGACGGTAATCCAAGCCCTGGAGCGTGGGACACTCTCGAACCTTAAGAGGTGTAAACAGTGCAAAGGTTGGTTTAATCAAAAAGACGCCCGTAAGGAGTTTTGTACCCAAAAATGCAAGTATGCATTTCACAACAAGCGCCGTCTGGAGGGGGGCTATTTTACTGCGTTGCGCCGCGAAAAGAAGAAACGGGCGCTAAAAAGGGCTCGCGGGCTCTTAAAAGAAGGGAAATCACTTGAAGCTGTATCAAAGAGGACGGGCCTCTCGCTGCGAGTCTTGCGGCGTGTGATAGATTAGGTGGTAAGAGGCTTAGAAGGGCTACTTAGAAGCGCAGGCCTAACATCGAGGCCGCCAGGAGAGCGCGGGGGATATGAGTGCAGTACGATGTGCGAAAACCGCTATTGATTCCACGGCGTATAGTTGAACTAAAGGTCTGCCTTCTTTTCGCCTCGCCTCGCTTCTAGTATCCAGAATCCTAGCAACGGGAAAACCAGCATAAGGCCGCCTAGCTCGCCACCCCTGTGCAATGCTGGCCCTCCCAAGGCCGCAACCACCCCGCTAATCGCCCCACCGACGCCGGAGAAAACAAAAAATAAAGGCGTATCTTTGCCGACCGCTTTAATAAAGCTAAGTCCTTGACGTTGCCACTTCCAAACCGCAATGGCATAAAAGATTAGTACAAAGATGAACAACACCCCCATTGGCCCGACCACAAATTCGCGTTGGGCGTTGATCAGGGTAATTGGCCCAATGATGCACCATCCACCCAGCAAGCCACGACCGAACCTATCGAAGGCGACGGCTAACGAATCGCCTCGCATGTTCATCTGATTTCCCATTCCTGATCGAAACCGCGACGTACCCAGGCAATTGCCCAGCCCAAGGCATAAAGCACGGCACATGGCACGACCCAGAAGAGAAATGCGTAGGGAAATAAATGTTGGATACGTTCGTGCCTTAACGACTGCCGCAACAGCTCGTCATATGTGTTGGCGACTAGTTCCGCCTCTTTGATCGTAACTCCCTTTCGAAACCAGAGTGTATCACCGCTGTCCACGTGAAGACTGATCCCCACTTCTTCGGCTCTATCGCTTTTATCAAAAATGTCGAACGGATTAGACACCACCTTGAGAAGCTTTGCCGACATCTCCTTTGGCAGTCGCTCATAGACACGTTCGGGCGGGACGGAATTTGGGAGAAGGGCGGAGGTAAAAAATGCTACGACCACAAACCATAGGACCGATACGAGAATCCACAATCGCTGCCACCCATTGAGCTTTACTGTCTTAATCCGCTGCCACAGAGAAGCTGCCCAGGGTGGGTTCACTTCTTTTGCCTGGCTTCCATCGGAGGGCGCTAGGTCAGCCCCGCAGGCAAGACAGACCGTCCGGTCCGAGGCGTTCTTAGCTCCGCAGGCGTTACACGTAATCAATTCGATGGCCATGGCTCTTACTTTCAACCTATCTTTGAATCAAAGAATAGGTTGCCTTGGCGATGCGTTTAACAATGCGTTTCCTGATAAGATTTGTGATAGCTCTCCTGGTCGAAGATTGAAATCTCGGTTGTCCGCGTCGTTTCCACCGCTGCTTATGCCGTGTGACCAAATAGTCAGTACGCAGGCCTTGATAAATTTCTTGGAGCGAAAGGTTTTTGCCACCCTTCATCACCATCGTCTCGAATATTGCTTTTTCCCATCCTTCAAGCATGTAGATCCTGCTCAACGGCCTCGGCCTCTTCTTTTCTCTGATCGGTTTTGGAGGATCTCCCAAGAGCCGATGAATCTCGCTGGCTATGTCAGTCATAATACAGGGCTTAGTGATATACCCGTCAGCATCACGCTTAAAGGCTTCTGCTCTTGTTTCCTCGCTGCCGTCTGCGGTCAGCATGACTACCGGAATGGACGAGGTATCGGGAGAGCCCTTGAGTCGGCTCAAGACCGCCAGACCATTCCTCTCAGGCAACACATTCACCTCAGGTAACATAACGCCGAGAAAAACGAGGTCCGGCTTTTGCTGCGCTAGCTGACTAAAGACCTCTTTGCCGTTATTAGCACACATCACGTTGTATCCTTCTATTTCAAGGGTGACCCTGAGGACATCCGTAAAACCGGGGTTACTGTCTACCGTCAGGATGGTCTTCTTCGCGGCCATAGGGTCAATTTCCAAGCCCAAATTATACCACTCCAACAGGTTGTTTGGGATTCGCAGAGCTAACTTTTTCCAAGTTTGAATTTTCACTTTCCTCGACAATGCGAGCCTTTTGCCCTTCGAGACAAGGAAATTTTGGTTGACGAGCACTCTTGCTCGGTGGGAAGATTACAAGGGGTGCAAGAGACGCGCCTAGGGGAGGATGGGCAAATGAGGATTTTGACTACCTTAATCCTATTGGGGCTAACTGGGATATGGTGGGTTATCTTTGGCACATCGGTTGAGCAGTTAGTCGGATGGCTAGCAGTAGTATTTGTTGCGTGCTTTATCGCCGACGAAGTCCAAAAACTTCACATGAAAATTTCTGAGGAGGTAGGCTCCATCGGCCACAAGATTTATGAATTGCGTGGCGAGATCCAGGAGATAATCCAAGGCTCCTCGCAGAAAAATATTGAGAAGCCATTACAGGAGCTACGGCGGGCCGTTGACCAGCTACGAGGGGCCATAGAGGACTTGCGTGATGAACTCGATTCCCGAACAGGGTAGGAAGCCCATCTTGTCCCCCATCAAGATCAACATCCCAGTCTTTTTTAATTACAGTCAAAGCCCGTCAGTCACCTACTATTTCCCTCCTGATCCTTCGCCTTTCTGATCTTTAACCTCAGCCTTGTCTCTTCTGTGTGCCGCCTCAACAAGCGCGCTTAGCAGGCCAATGTTCGCTGTCGAGTTCCCCTCAAGAAGCCGCCGTTGCTGAAAACTCCTGTCCATCAAGGCCACGGTCTCAATGACCTTTGTGTTACCCTCATCCAATAGCTCATGAAGCCTGGCCCTTGCCTTACCGCCAAGGAGATAAAGGTCCTGGACTTCCTTCTCCTTGATCCTTTCAACCAATTGGCTGATTTGCGGGTCGTTGTAAACCTCGCTTCTCAGATATTTTGATACCGTGTTGTGGCTCCGTCCTATTTTTTTAGCTATGGCTGTCGGGCTTAAACCCAAGTCGTGCATGGCCTTCATTCTGGCTAACTCCGTCTTGGTTGGTTTTGTTCCTGGCATCGTTTCAACCTCCTTTTTGTTTCGTGTGCGGATCAAACGCCTCTATATCCATACTCATCAACCAATTTCCCCCCTACCGGGGCCTTTTTATATGAGGTCAAAAAGGGTCAGCATCCTGTTTAGGGGTATGGGGTCCGGCTCGCACCCGATAGGGGCGCAAACCACGCTGGATATAAGGGTCTCCTGAAGTAGAAGCCATCGGGTTCCCTTGGCAAGCCGCATGATCGCCTGGGGGGCTAGCTTTGCCCCGCCATCTCGCCGGGACGCTCCCCCTCTCCCGAGCCGTGCCCCCGGACCCCACGGCAAACCTTCTCCCCCTCATTGTCCGGTGCTCCTGGTTGTCTCTCCCTTTCTCCCGTCTGCCTCGCTCCCCGTCTTTCCCCATCGGCCCATCACCTCTCTTCTTCTCTCCCATCGTCCCTCGTTCGGTCCCCCGCGCATCACGGACCCGCGCCTCTGTCCTCGGCGGTACGTCCCGTTCCCCTAACGGTTTCCCTCGCGCTCCCTTCTCTTACCCCTTACCCTACTCTTGCGTGCTCCGTTGGTCTCTCCGCCGAACGGACCCGACACTCCGCCATCTCTACTTCTCTCGCCCCTGGGCTCGCCAGCCCATCCGTTCGCCTCCGTTCGCTCGTCCGCTCGCAAGTAAAAGGTAGGGATCTAATTTGATACGAGGGAAGACCAACAGGGGACCAGGACTCTGCGCCGGGTCCCCCCTTGACTCCCCCCGGCTTGCCCGCCTCGGACTGCCCGCTTTCTTGTGCCCCTCTGTCACATTACCCTCTTGCCCGCCCGAAGCGCTTCGCGCCCTTCCGTCTCCCTCACAGGGAGACTCCCTTGGATAATTTGTGGACAGCCAGAAAAAATTGGTTTGACGGGTTTGCCTGCATGGTGAAAGAATGCCCGTGCCGTGTGGTTTCTCTACGTTGACGAAAGCGGGGACCTGGGATTTGATTTCTTTGGGAAAAGGCCTTCGAACTTCTTCACCGTAACCATCCTGGCTCTTAGCGGAGAGAGTAACAACCGCGCTCTCCTCAACGCAGTAAAAAAGACAGTTCGCCGAAAGCTCCCCAGGCGTCCATCCGTGGAGCTGAAGGGTAGCCGCACATCCGTCGAGGTGAAAGAATACTTCTACGGCCTTGTTCAGCCTGTTCCCTTTGCGATCTACGCTCTCACCCTAAACAAGCGACGTGTTTATGAAAGCTTGGCTCAGAAAAAAGACCGGGTCTATAACTTCATCGCCAGGAACGTTCTAGATCATGTGCCCATTGAAGAGGCTTCCCCAAGGGTCATCCTGGCCATTGACAGGAGTAAGAGCAGGCGGGAGATCGGGGAATTCAACAACTACATCATCCGGCAACTTGAAGGCCGAATTGACCCCAAGGTCCCGTTAGACATCTTCCATCACAGGTCTCAAGAGAATTTAGGCTTGCAAGCCGCCGATCTCTTGTCATGGGGAATTTTTAGGAAGTATGAACGGCGGGACCAAGAGTGGTACGCTGTCTTTAGAGAGAAGATCCGGTACGATGAGCGATACTTATGAGGCAGGGGGAAATAAAAAGAGCGTGCCGTGTAGGCTTGATGCCCCCCGCTTAGCCAACCGATGGATGGGCACACCGGGGGCACCTACAGCGGTCTTACCGCTCCGAACTAACTCTATAAGATTCCTATAGGATGTCAATAGGTGAAAGGGTGCCCCCAAAGGGGGGGGGTACCCTCGGAAGCTTAAGCCAAGCTTCTGAGAGTAGGGGGGCCTAGAAAGGCCCACCCCGGCGGTTAAAGACACGGACAATTCACGGACAGGTGAGGAAAAGGCTAGTGGATTCAAAGAATTTGAACGGACCTCTTGATTACCAGTCAAGTGACCTCAGGGAATTTTATTCGACGTCCCCGCGTTCTAAGAAGCTGGCCGTGATTCCGAATGCCACGCAAATTGCAAAAGGCTCATACAATTGCAGGTTGGGTTGAGACAACCCGATTGTGCCTCGTGACGACGATGTGATATAGTTGTGGTAGCTGTCGTAAGTGGTTAATATTGTTAATAAACATCTACCAGACTTTGAGAAGCCACCGGTAACTGAGGTTGTTTGTGGGCTTCAATTTGATCCCATACGCGCCTTCACTGTGCCTTATTTAGGAATCTTATGGGATAAGTTCAAAGCGAATTATCCTAACTGTCAGGAGGTCGCTCCCTTAATGCCAGTCATAGAGCGATTTGATGAAGCATCTCGCAAGGATGTGTTCTCAGGCGAGCTTCCTCCACCCCGAGTGTGGTTTGAAAGCGGCGATGGTAATCGTCTTATTCAAGTACAACGAGATCGCTTTTTACACAATTGGAAAAAGGAGAGAGACACTGATATATACCCACATTACGATCAGGTGATTGGAAACTTTCGTACCTGCCTAGCAACCTTTGAAGAATTCTTGGAGGATAGGAAATTTGATAGGATCGAGCCAATTCAATACGAATTGACTTATATCAACCATATTTTCAAAGGAGAGGGTTGGGAGATACCAGACGACATTGGAAATATATTCCCAGACTTCTTATGGCGTAAAAGCGATAAGCGCTTTCTACCTAGTCCAGAGACAATGAATTGGCAAACAAGCTTTATTTTACCAGAACGCGCCGCTAGATTGCGCGTGTCAATTCGTCTAGGCAAACGAAAATCGGACGGACTTCCCCTCATTCTTTTAGAGCTCACAGCGAGGGGAATAGGTGTCGATCGATCACGGTCGTCCATGTGGTCTTGGTTCGATATGGCTCATGAGTGGATCGTATGCGGTTTTACCGATCTCACAGCCGAAACCATGCACAAGAATTTGTGGAGGCGAACAAGGTGACATTGCGGACTTGGCGAGAAGATGAATTTGAAGACCGGGACTTTGATGATCGGATGCTTGCCGCGTTGGGTACTACTAGTTCGATTATCGAAGCGGAACTTTCCTTGCGTTTTCCGCAGCGACGACAGGCGGATATTATTTTCGTTGAACCAGAGGGAAATCTAATTGTAGTTGAGGCCAAGGTCAGTCCCACAATAGAATACGAGAATATTGTTTGGTTGTCACCCTTAGGGAGTCTTTATAGCTCTGAGGGCAAAAGCTTAGTTATTGAATGCCGCCGTGTGGCAGAGTTAGTGAATCAGGCAATTGTCTTTTCTCATTCATCGATTGATGAGTTGTCACAGAATTTAGAGGTAATCGAGAGCGTTTCCGCCTCGCATGCGAATCTGCAAGACAAAGAAACCCCGAAGTTAGAGGCTATCCATCCGCTGACGAGTCCAGTTTTCAATCAATTAGCTCAGGTACCAACACCCACCAGAGAAGCAGTGCAAGATGTTCTCAATAAGTTTGTGACTACTGTATCACACGCTGTTATAACGAAGTTGCCTCCTCTCCGACTGTCGCTTCTTGAGGATTCCTCCTACTTGTTGGAATGGACGTTTGAGGACCGGCGGCTAGGCTTCTCCTTCGAGCAAACTCCAAGGGATTCTGGATGGTATTTCGTATTTTCAACCGCCTCATCCGAGCGCTACGAATCTGGTACCATGGATCAACTCGAGATGAGTCGGTTAATCGGGATGATGTTGAAACCGTAAACGATCTCCCCAATAGTTGCCTTCGAGGGCTTCGGAAGGCAAATTGGGTACTAGATGATCAATTCTTAATAGCAACCGACGCGTTTATACCTCATCCCCGAACGGCTGCGGGACGAGAGGATGGCGGAAAAGAAACTTCAGTTAATTGGGAAGACGATTCTCAAGTTGAGAATTTCACCCTAGCCGACAAAAGCACTGCTCAATACGGTGCCGCTCGAATCTCCACCGTTCACATAGTCGAAATCTCGGATACGGTGGTAGCGGTTACTAGGCCGTTGTCATGCGAACGGCAGCGCCTACCCGGGAATCAATACCACGGTAACATCGTCTATTCCGCTAAAGTCAACAGCAAGATGGAAAAAATGTTGGCAGCTGCCCTGGCGTTAAAGAGTGAGTTTGTTCCACCCCCATCGGGAAGCGTCGAGTAAGTTTTTAAATTGGCTGTCCGCCTTTTGTCCGTGTATGTGAAAAGACAAGCCCCAAAGGCTGCCGTACAAGCAAACCTCTGAGGCCTGAAATGTTTGGCGTTTTTAAGACGCTTTAGGCTGTAGTAACGCCTAATATTCGGATGGCAGTCAAGAGGTCGGGGGTTCGACTCCCCTCGGCTCCACCATTCGACTCGCGGCGTTTCAACCGCTCGCTCATGGCAGGCCAGCCTACCGTCGAGTCGAATGGTGCCCCGAGCAGGCGACCACAGGGAGCAGTCGAGGGGCAGGCGTTCCAATCTACGGTATTCATTAGAACAAACAATGGAGAGGCCTCCCATGCCGTCTAATGTTCTATTGCTCTACTGATCGCGCTTGTCGGCACCCTTGCAATCCCTGCCGGGTCTAGGCATCTTAAACTTGGCACGTTGCCAGAGGAGGACAGACGTTAGCAATGAAAACAAAAGGTTTTCTGGCACTCTTTCTTTTCTTTTTGTCTGTTTTTCTCGGCGCGACTGCTCATGCCCAGCAAAAGCTCGAGAAGGTTATCGTCGGGGTTGCGGGGTTGAGTGGCCCGTTGGCCCACGCATTTATCCCAAAGGATAGCGGTCTTTACGAAAAGTATGGCCTCGACGCGGACCTGGTATTTTTTCAAGGCGGGACTCAATTGATCCAGGCGACGATTGCGGGGAGCGTCAATTTTGCTGTCACAGCCGGACCCGAAATTATCAATGCTCGCGTGGGTGGTTCGGACGTCATCATGATCTTAGGTTACATGAATACGCTGCCGTATAGTATCGTCGCTGCAAAAAATATCACTAAATTTGAACAGTTGAGGGGAGGAACGGCCGCCATCAGTAAAATTGGCTCGACTTCGGATTTGGCTATGAGGTTTGCTCTGGAAAGGAACGGTTTGGTGCCAAATAAGGACGTAGCTATTGTCCAGTTGGGAGACCAAACTACTCGTTTTGCCGGTCTGACCGGCGGGAGCGTGCAGTCTACAGTGATCTCGCCGCCTTTCGATATCACGGCAAAGAAGCTGGGCTACAATATTCTCGCCGACATGTCGGATCTGGGATTGCCTTACCAACATGAGACCGTTGCTACCACCGAGCGGTTTCTAAAAGAACGGCCGGAAACGGTTAGGAAATTTATGCGCGCTTTCATCGCGGGTATCCATCTCTGGATGACCGACGAGAACAGGACAAAAGGGATCTTGGCAAAGCGCTTGAAAATTACCGATAAGGAAATCCTGGATGAAACCTACAGGGCGTACAAAAAATTGACCGAACGAAAACCCTACCCTACGCTTAAAGGGATAGAATTCCAGCTCCAAGAAGCCGCAAGGACAATACCTAAGGCTAAGGGCATGAAGCCGGAACAGTTCGTCAACATCACGGCATTAAGAGAGCTGGACCAAAGCGGCTTCATTGACGATCTGTATAAAAAGTGAGGGGCGGGCCAACGCTGAAATGTTATTGAAACAGAATCTCCTTGAGCCGGGTTTTCAGCTCTGGGGCTAGGTTGAAGAAACCGTTAATGCGGCTCTCGAGCTCCTCACCTGTGATCGGGGTGACGCCCAACCTGGCCTTTTCTACCTCGGCGACAAACTCTCGATCCTGCATGGTTTGCATGAACGCACGGCGGAGAAGCTCTACTCTGTCTTTGGGTGTCCCGGGTGGAAGGAGGTAGCTTCGCTCGACGAAGTTGCCACCGTGGATGACCGCGTCGATCAACTGCCGTCCCGCGTCGTTCTTGGCGAAATTGATGGCCAGGGGGACATTCGGTAAGTCAGCGTGGGGTTTCGGCGTAGCTTGAATGACCACGATGCCTTCGCCCGTATCGAGAGCCTTGCGCCAAGTAGCCTTTATCGAATCCCAACCCCAGCAGGATCCTTCGATCTCACCGGATTCCAGGGCAAGCCGTATCGGAGCAGTTCCCTTATAACCCGAGACGAGCTGGATGGGGAAACTCGTCGCCCACTTGAGGACCCTAATCGTATTATCCGTTAGATTGCCAGGGCCAATTCCACCCATTTTCACCGGTTTCTTCGCGGCGAGCCATCGTTCGGAGCTCGTAATTCCGCTAGCCTTCGTAAAGGCGCATGAAAAATGGTCTGCGATCGGGGAGCCCAAATATTCAAACCGGCGCATATCGAACTCCACACCGGCTTGCCCTATGAGCTGGCCGATTGCTTGACTCCCGGTGAAATGCCCGATCGTGAGGCCGTCAGGCTTGGCGATTTTATAGAGATAGTTGGCCGCGATCATCATTCCCGCCCCAGGCATGTTGTCGACAATGATGGTTGGGTTACCTGGGATGTATTTGCCCATCTGGCGGGAAATCATGCGGGCATAGGTGTCGAAGCCACCTCCGGGGGCTCCGCCCACGATGATGCGGATGGTCTTTCCCTGGTAAAAAGCTTCCTGCCCGGAAGCGAGACCGTAGAATAGGCAAAAAACCACAACGACAAGCGCCGTCGTCCCTAGAAACGATCGTTTTGCGGCCATAGCTCGATCTCCTTGTCCAAGGCGGAAAAAACTAGGGGATTAAGCTATACCCTTGCCCAAAGGTATTCAAGCGGGTCGAATGTCTGTTGCGGAGTAAGCAGAGTACTTGAAGCGTTTCGCCAAGCTCGGGGAAGTGCGCGCCAGGGCAAACCTGGCGTCCCCGGTTTTGGTCACTTGTGGGGGTCTTTGCTAGGGCAGTATTCCGACCGTCGGGAAGTCGATTCTATCAGACCACCGAGTGCAGCCGTCTGAGCGGAATCGGCTCCACTGAGGGGCGAGCGTTTTCCGCTTGTTCAAGCTTTTGCGCGAGGAGCAGTTGAAGCATCTTTAACAGCTCCTCTTTTACCACGGGACGATGCAGGAGGAGGTCTGCGCCAGCCAGTATTCCCTTGGAGCGTTCTAGAGAAAGGGTCCCACCGAGGAGAAGAATGATGGGGAGGTGCTGGCCAAAGTTCGTAGATCTTAAACTGCGGCACAGCTCAAAACCATCCGTCTTGCCCCTTAATAGGGTATCGATAATGACCAGATCGGCTGGCTCCCTTTGTAGCCTTGCCATTGCTGATGGAGCGTCGGTCGCGGTTATGATTTGTAACGGTATCCCGAAACTTGCTAGGTGGGTTGAAAGCGATTTGACGTTGCTTCCATAGCTCTCGACAATCATAATTCTAGGGATGAAATTTGGTCCCATGGCCCTCACCTCTCGTGCTAAAGTTTGTCAATGACCGGACGAAAGTGTCAATTTGCGCTGAGAAACCCATAGTTTTAGGGGTTAAGAACCTACCCTCGGGTGGTGAGCAATTCTCGTGCCAGAACAAAATTACCGCCGTCTCTTTCGTCCTGCCGGGAGCCTTTGGAACTCCAACCCGCGGGGGAATGGGGGGGATTTGAAGACAGACTTGGTTCGTGCTATAAGGTCCCTATCGATAGGTTTGAGCTATGAAAGAGGGAATTCATCCAGAGTACAAAGCGGCAACGATCACCTGTGCCTGCGGGAACGTTACCGAGACGCGCTCGACGGTGCAGAATATCCACGTGGAAATCTGCTCGCAGTGCCACCCCTTTTTTACAGGTAAGCAGAAATTTGTGGACTCGGCCGGTCGCGTGGAGAAATTTAAGCGGAAATACGGGATTAAAAGCTGAGTCCAGCGCAGAGGGATTGAGGGCGGCATGTGACCGATTAGGGAGGTCTCCGGTGAAGAAAGGGCAAAGGGCAGGACGGATCCCTTTGCCCTTTTTTATTGTAATCTATGGTGAGAAACATGGTCGCCTATGCTTGAGAAGTTAGCAGAAGTCGAAAAGCGATACGAACAGCTGGAGCATCTCCTGAGCGATCCCCAACTGCTCGGCCAGCAGAAAGAATATTCCCGCGTGGCCAAGGAGCGGGCCGAGTTGGAGGAGATCGTTGGCTGCTACCGTGAGTGGAAAAAGACCGAGCAGGAGATCCTGGACAACCGCGAGCTCTTGAAAGAGAAGGATGAAGCGATCCGCGAGCTGGCCAAGGAGGAGCTCGCGGCTCTCCGGGAGAAGAAGGAGAGCCTGGAGGAGCGGCTTAAGATTCTAATCCTTCCGAAAGACCCCAATGACACTAAGAACGTCATCTTGGAAATCAGGGCCGGGACGGGAGGAGAAGAGGCAGCGCTTTTTGCCGCCCAGTTGTTCCGCATGTATTCCCGCTATGCCGAGTCTCGGGGTTGGCGAGTCGAGGTCATGAGCTCTAACCCCACGGGGCTAGGGGGTTTTAAAGAAATTATCGGGCTGATCGAAGGGCGGGGGGCATACAGCTGCTTGAAGTTCGAGGGAGGGGTTCACCGGGTTCAGCGGGTCCCTGTCACCGAGGCTTCCGGCCGCATCCATACGTCGGCGGTGACCGTTGCCGTTCTCGCTGAGGCTGATGAAGTTGAGGTGGAGGTCGATCCTAAGGATTTGCGGATCGATGTCTTTCGCTCCTCCGGACCGGGCGGACAGAGCGTCAACACCACAGACTCGGCTGTCAGGGTAACGCATCTTCCCACGGCCCTTGTCGTTACCTGCCAAGACGAGAAGTCTCAGCATAAGAACAAGGCCAAGGCGCTGAAGATTCTGAGGGCCCGGCTCCTGGAAAAGAAGCAGCAAGAGCAGCGCTCCGAGATCGCCGCAACTCGCAAGCTCATGGTGGGGAGCGGGGATCGGAGCGAGCGAATTCGGACCTACAACTTTCCGCAGGGCAGGGTAACGGATCACCGGATCAATTTGACGCTCTACAAGTTGGACCGGATCATGGAAGGCGAGTTGGATGAGGTGGTCGAAGCCCTGGTCACGCACCATCAAGCAGAGGCCTTACAAGCGACTGCCTGAAAGATGACGGCGGAGGTTCAAATAGTCGACAGGCCAGACCAAAGGCCCGTGACTGTGCGTACGGCGCTGCGCGAAGGGGCAGAGTTTCTCGCTGGGTTGGGCGTGCCGGGAGCCCGTCTCGACGTGGAGGTGCTCCTGTGTCGGGTTCTGGGCTGCGGACGGGAAAAGCTTTACGTCGCCTTTGAATCCATTCTCGGGGCGGGGGCGATGAAGCAGTTTCATTCGCTGCTCAGGCGCCGGGCGCAAAGGGAGCCCATTTCCTACATCACGGGGCATCGGGAGTTTTGGTCGCTCGATTTTGACGTGACCCCTCAGGTTCTCGTGCCGCGGCCGGAGACCGAACTGCTTGTCGAGGTTACGCTTGGCATCCTGGCAAAAAAGGGCTCGCCGGCTCGTATTCTGGAGATCGGGACGGGGAGCGGTGCCATTTCTGTGAGCTTGGCCACCGAACGCACAGACGCGGAGATCTGGGCCACTGATCTATCCGGATCGGCGCTCGAAGTGGCGCGCATCAACGCCCGCCGCCACAAGGTGGAGAAGCAAATTCATTTTCTCCAGGGAGATCTCTTTGCGCCGCTTGGCAAACGGGGTTTTGGGTTTTTTGGTCTCGTGGTTTCCAATCCCCCATACGTGCCCAGCGCGGAGATTGAACGGCTTGCCCGGGAAATTCATCACTGGGAGCCGCGGCTGGCACTCGATGGGGGTGCGGATGGCCTGGATTGTTATCGCCGAATCCTGGGCGAAGCGCATCGGTATCTCACCGAACCAGGATTTCTTGTTCTCGAGATCGGCGCCGAGTCAGGCGCTCAGGTTTCGCCCTTAGTTGAAGCGACCGGCCGATTTCGCGCGCCGGCGATTCATCGCGACTATTGCGGCAGGGAACGGGTCGTGGTTGCTCAAAAGGCGCCGTTTGATGCGATGTATGGAAGGCGGAATTTAATTCCTAGCGAAGCGAAAACTCAGCGTGGATAAGATCTTGGTTCGTGGGGGCCGGCGACTACGCGGTGAGGTCGCCGTCAGCGGCGCAAAAAATGCCGCGCTGCCGATTCTCGTCTCCTCGCTTCTCACCGCGGAGCGCTGCGTTTGCCATGGGGTCCCTGACCTCGTGGATATCTACACCGTCTTGCAGCTCCTCGACGGCCTGGGGGTGAGAGTCGAGCGGGGAGATCTTCGGGACGCGTCGGGCGAAGTTGCCCTTCAGGCGGATCAGGTAATCCATCTCGAAGCCCCTTATGATCTGGTAAAAACTATGCGGGCCTCGTTTTTGGTGCTAGGGCCGCTGCTGAGCCGATTCGGGCAAGCGCGCGTGTCCACGCCGGGGGGCTGTGCGATCGGGGCTCGGCCGGTCAATCTCCATCTGAAGGGACTGGCCGAAATGGGAGCGGAGATCGAGCTCCTCCACGGCTACGTGGTCGCCAAAGCGAAAAGACTGCGCGGCGCGAAGATATATTTGGATTTTCCTTCCGTCGGAGCCACGGAGAATCTCATGATGGCGGCCGCCCTGGCTGAGGGGGTGACTATCATGGAAGGCGCGGCCCGCGAGCCGGAAGTGGAAGATTTGGCAACCGTGTTGAACAAAATGGGCGCGCGGGTCGAAGGGGCGGGCACGGACGTGGTGACCGTGGAAGGAGTCAAGGAGCTCCATGGAGTTACCCACCGGATCATCCCGGACCGGATCGAGGCGGGAACCTACATCGTTGCCGCGGCGTTGACCGGCGGAGAAGTCGAGGTCCAGGGCGCTCGGCCGGATCATCTGGATGCCTTTTTGCTCAAGCTCAAGGAAACCGGCGTGATGCTTTCCACAGATCGAGATAGAGTGTCCAATGGCGTGGGCGTCATCACCGAGAATATCTTCGAGAACCGATTCATGCATGCGCAGGAACTGAACCGGATGGGCGCCAATATTCGTCTTGAAGGGAATCGGGCGATCGTCACCGGAGTTGATTCTCTTTCCGGCGCTCCGGTGATGGCCACCGACCTGCGTGCCAGCGTATCGCTGGTTCTTGCCGGTTTGGTCGCGGCCGGCCAAACGGAGATTGCCCGCGTTTACCATCTGGACCGGGGATACGCCCACCTGGAGCGGAAGCTTTCCGGTCTGGGAGCGCATATCGAAAGAGTTAAGGCGTAGCAGGGATCCGAGGATGCCGGTACCCATCATCAAAACCACTGATCCCCGGTTTAAGGCCGTGCTGCGCAAGATCCTCGAGCGGCGGGGGAGTCGTGAAGGAAAAGTCGCCAAGCAGGTTGAGGAGATTGTTCGCCGGGTGAGAAACGAGGGGGATCGGGCTCTTCTCCGCTATGCGCGCCGCTTCGACGGCATTCACTTCGGCACCGCGGCAATTGAAGTCTCGCGCCGTGAAATCGACCAGGCAGTGCGCGCGGTTCCACGGCGCGACCTGCGCGCGCTGCGCCTGGCGGCGAAAAGGATTGCCGCTTTTCACCGCCGCCAGCTCGACCGCAGCTGGGGTTATCATGATCCGCTGGGTCTCTTCCTCGGGCAAAAGATCGGCCCTCTGGATCGGGTGGGTATCTATGTTCCGGGCGGGAAGGCCGCATACCCTTCCACGGTCTTGATGAACGCGGTGCCGGCAAAGGTCGCCGGTGTCAGGGAGATCGTCATGACGTCGCCCCTCGGACGCGACGGAAACATTATTTTGGCCGCAGCGCGCATCGCTGGCGTAGACCGCGTTTTTCGCGTCGGCGGCGCCCAGGCAATATCTGCGCTTGCCTTCGGTACGGAAACGATCCCGAAAGTGGACAAGATCGTTGGCCCGGGCAATATCTACGTGGCGACCGCCAAGCGGCTCGTGTTTGGCGAGGTGGACATCGACTCTATAGCCGGGCCAAGCGAGATCTTGCTCTTAACCGACACCACGGCGCATCCGGAGCACGTGGCCGCGGACATGCTTTCGCAGGCCGAGCACGACGAGCTTGCGGCCGCCCTGTGTGTGACTTCGTCTGTGACCCTGGCCCGCAAAATTCAGGCGGCGCTCGAACGGCGGCTGCGCGAAACCCGGCGCCGTGCGATTACCGTCAAGGCTTTGCGGCGCTACGGCGTGATCATCGTATCCCGGCGTTGGAAGGACGCCGTCGAGATAACCAATGCGGTCGCGCCGGAACACGTCGAAGTGTTGGCGCGTCGGCCGGAAAAGTTGGCCCGCCTCATTCGTCATGCCGGGGCGATCTTCCTTGGGCCTTACTCTACGCCGCCCTTGGGGGACTACCTGGCAGGCCCGAACCATGTCCTACCCACAGGGGGGAGCGCTCGGTTTTTTTCGCCGCTGGGCACCTATGACTTTCTCAAGCGGACGACGCTGATTCGGGCGCAGCGATCGGCGCTCAAGAGGCTGGCGCCTGAGATCATTCGTTTGGCGCGGCTTGAGGGGCTCTATGACCATGCACGCGCCGTGGAAGTGCGGTTCAAAAAAGGGGGATACGGTGAGCAGAAGGGCTAGGGTAGAGCGCAAGACGAGAGAGACTCAAATCGCCGTCGAGTTGGACCTGGACGGGACGGGAATTTCCACGATCCAAACAGGTATCCCTTTTCTCAATCATATGCTTGAGATCTTCGCTCGCCACGGGCTCTTTGACCTCACGATCGAGGCCAAAGGGGACATCGAGGTGGACTACCACCATACCGTGGAAGACATCGGGCTCGCCCTGGGCCAGGCGTTCAAGCAAGGGCTGGGGAATAAGCACGGGATCTGCCGTTTCGGCGAGGCCAGCGTGCCCTTGGATGAAACACTGGTGCAAGCGGTCGTCGATTTAAGCGGGCGTCCCTATCTTTCGTACCGAGTCAAGATTCGGCCTGGCCGGGTTGGCGACTTCGATACCGATCTGCCGGCCGAGTTCTTCCGCGCCTTTGCCAATGAGGTGGGCATGAACCTTCACATCAACGCGCTTCAGGGGGAGAACCCGCATCATATCATCGAGGCGAGCTTCAAGTCTTTGGCGCGAGCGATGGAACGAGCCACGCGCGTGGACCCTCGCATTCAGGGGGTGTTGTCCACGAAGGGAAGCCTATAGTGAATGGCGAATAGCAAGCAGTTAATGGTCAACGGTCAACAGTCAATGGTCAATCGGTGGACCAAATGACCAAATAGACCGGATAACCAGATGAACCAGATGGACCGGGGCGAAGCGACATGATCGCTATCATCGATTACGGCATGGGAAACCTGCGAAGCGTCCAAAAGGCCTTCGAGCGCGTGGGTTGCGTTGCCGAAGTCCTCTGCGATCCGCAACGCATTGCCGCTGCCCGGGCCGTCGTTCTTCCCGGCGTCGGCGCCTTCAGCGCCTGCATGGAAAATCTCCGCCGCTTCGGGCTGGTGGACGTCATCCGGGAGGGGGTGCAGCAAAAGAAGCCGTTTCTCGGGATCTGTCTCGGCTTTCAGCTTCTCTTTTCCGAGAGCGAAGAATTCGGGCCTCAGAAGGGACTGGATCTCTTTGCTGGTAATGTCGTGGGCTTTCATCCGGGAAATGGGCTCAAAGTCCCCCATATGGGCTGCCAGTTTCATCCAGAGAAAAGCCAGGAGATCGGCCTGAGAATCGTCGCAAACTTTGCTCGCTTTGTCGAGGCGAGCGGTTGAAATGGTCATTATTCCGGCCGTCGACATCAAAGATGGCAAATGTGTCCGCCTCTATCAGGGACAGATGGACAAAGAGACTGTCTATTTCGAGTTTCCCATTGAGGCGGCAAAGCATTGGGTGGAGCAGGGTGCCGAGCTGCTGCACGTGGTGGACATGAATGGGGCGGTAGAAGGTCGACCAGTGCACAGGCAGGAGGTAACAGCTATCTGCCTGGGATTTGGTATTCCAGTAGAATTGGGCGGTGGCTTGCGTTCTCTGGGAGCTGTCGAAGAGGCGTTGGTTTTGGGCGTAGAACGTGTCGTCATAGGAACTGCGGCCTACGAAGATCCCGATTTCCTGCGCGCCGCTTGTAAGCGATTCCCCGGCAAGATCGTCGTTGGTATCGATGCTCGTGGGGGCAGGATCGCCATCAAGGGCTGGAAGGAAGATACCTCAATGGATGCGGCGGAACTGGCCAGGCGGTGCGAAGACGATGGCGCGTCACGCGTCATCTACACGGACATCAGCCGGGACGGTACCGGTCTGGGAGTCAACATCGAAGATACCCTCAAAATTGCCCGTGCGGTTAGTATCCCTGTCATCGCCTCTGGCGGGGTTGCCTCGCTGGACGATATCCGGCGGCTGAAGCAGATTGAGAAGAACGGAGTGGAGGCCGTCATAGTCGGCCGCGCCTTGTACAGCGGCGCATTTACCTTGAGAGAGGCGATCGAAGTTGGAGGAGGACCAGATGGTTGACTGAAGCGGAGTCCTACAGATGGGAGAAACTAAAACCATCAGCCTGCTAACCAAGGTTAAGAGGCGATTGGACAGGCTCAGGAGAGAGGAAAACCTCAACCGGAGCGATGTGGTGAGGGAGGCCCTGCGATAGTACTTCGCGAGACGAGAGTTCCGGCGCCTGCGGGCCACCCCGGTGCTAGAGGCGCAGAAACGCGGGCTTTATACGGACGGGGATATCTTCCGCAAACTCGTGATCTATTGTGACCTATTTGAAGTTGGTTATAGTGAAATCTGCTATTTTTTCTGCTGCCTTATCTACCGCAAAAGAGAAGTCTCCGCCAAAGAAGCCGCTACCAATCCGTCCTTCCGCCTGAATCGTAGCGAGTTCCTTGTTGGCGGCGTCCAGATATCTTGCTTCTACTGTCAGCGACCCTTCTCCCGCGTTGCCGACACCACCCCAGAACCAACGGGTGAACTGGTTTCCAGGATCATACTGGATAAAACGATAACTGATTCTGAGATCTGATCCTGGTCGAAAGGTTTCACCCGCATAAAGATACTCCTTGAGTTTGTCTACGAATGCCCTTTTCACGTCTGCGGAGACACTGACCGGAGAGTTACCTTCAACCGCTTCGACCGACGCCACTCTTATTTTGGAGTCGGGCGGTTTCATAACCATGGCTCTTCCCGCACCGCAGCCCGTCAGGATAAACGCTAGAAGACCCGTTAAGGCTACCATGAGGCTTCGCTTTGTCTTGCAATCCATAACGACCTCCTTTCCAAAATATCTATTCTTGGACATTCATTCTCGGTATAAGAAGCTTGAACAGAAGACGCCTCCCGCTTTCGATTTCATGGGCCGCTACCTCGACGGTTAGATTGTTCAAGCTGTTCAATCCGTCTGGGAGTTTGAAGTATACGAAACCCGATGCCGCCTCGGCAGGTTTTACTATCGCCTTGCCAAAAGCGATCATTTCAAAATGTCTTTCGACTTTTCGATTGATTTCTTTCGTATGGATTCCAGACACTGAGATCGTAACTGGCCAAAAAACCAGTGCGAATGGACCTGTTGCCGCTGTCCAACCAAGCGCTTTTCCTGCATATTCGCTAGTTGCTGCCTGGTTAGCTGCATCTATTCCGGAAAGAAACGGCAAGGCCTGTTCGCCTAAACGCGCGGTGATCTGTTTGTCTTCGATTCTGTAGCTTCTGGAGCTCTGGTTGGTGACGTAGATGAGTAGAGGAGCGACACCGTAGGCGAGGAGGTCAGCATCAAAGGCTCGTCGTGACTTCTCTGCCGTTACGTATTCCTCAACGGCGATCTCTAATCCTTCTTGTTCGGCTTTCACAGTCGGGCGAATGGTTCTGACCAGATCGTTAAGTCGCGCTGGGGGATTAAACGTAGCACAAGCCGCAAAAATGAAAGTGAAAGAAAGAAGGCGAAGCGTATTCACAGGAAGGGAAATCGACTATCTATAAAACAACCCCCTTATACGTTGGCCGATCAGTACTGTCAAGCTAATTTTTTGCAAGTGGGCTCGCGAAAGTAGGAGGTCGTGAGCGCCACCTGGGAGCTTTCGGTCAGTTAGATTCGAAGGACGCGCAAAGAAAAGTCCGTCTGGCGGCGGGTAGGTCGGAACTCGTCGCTGTTATTAGAAGCGTCGCTCCGATTCTCGGAGCGGGGCAGGGCAACTAGGACGTCGTTGAGCACAAATGGCGGTTTGGATGTGAGATTCGAAAACGAGAGTTCGCGTCATTGCGAATCATTAGTCACAAAAAATGTCAACTTCGTGGATATTGCAGAACCCGCAGGG
>JACPSF010000468.1 GCA_016193385.1 Deltaproteobacteria bacterium | reverse complement strand
CGCGGTGCGTCACTTCCAGAGGACGCAACACGGAGGGCGTTACATCGGCGTTGAGCACGGCAACCCGGACTTTGCGGGTCTGGCCAGGCTGTTCGGTGCCCATGGAGAAAGAGTGGAAGACCCGGCAAGGCTTCGTCCGGCCTTGAAAGAAGCGTTTGCTTCTGGAAAACCAGCGGTCCTGGACGTGATCATCGACCGTAATGAAACGCCCAAGTCGGTGCGCGCCTTCTATGAGAGGTTCAAGTAGAGGCGTTGACAGGAGAGGTCATGCTCCCTTCAGAAGAGCTTAGAAAACTTTGTCCCAAAGACGCTTGATGATGTTCGATTGCTTCACTTCCTGGCTTGAGATCAGTTTAAATCTTCCCACGGGTTGATTACCCAACGTGACGACCAGTTCCCCGAGTTCGTCTCCCTTCCTGAGAGGCGCCCAAACGGGGTTGTTGAGACGAATGGTGGAGCCGATCTTGTTTTGATCCGAACGCTTGATGAAGACCTGCGCGGGACTTCCCAAAACGGGACGGAGGGAATTAATCTCACCCCCTTTGACTCTGACCTCCTGCGCCACGGCCTGCCCGACCTTCATCACCTCGAGCATCTCGTAGTTGTTGAACCCCATACTCAGGAGGCGAGTTGCCTCGCGAAAACGTATCTTGTTGCTGGGAGAACCGAGGGTCACTGAAATGAGACGTAAACCGTCGCGCTGAGCGGTAGCCGCCAAATTAAACCCTGCCTCGTGGTAGGAACCAGTCTTGAGCCCGTCAGCCCCAGGGTACTTTCCGATAAGGTGATTCGTGTTGTCGAGGACGAACTTGCCGTCGCGAAAGGCCTCCTTTTTCGTGGAAGCCCACTTGAGGAGCTCCGGATACTTGACGAGTTCTCGTGCAAGGACCGCCATGTCATAAGCGCTTGTCAGGTCCGAGGGCTGGCCGTTTTCCGGGGGAAGACCATGGACGTTGACGTAGCGTGTGTTTTTGAGGCCCAGCTCTTTCGCCCGCTGGTTCATCATGTCGACGAACGCTTCCACACTGCCCGCGATCCGCTCGGCCACGGCCTCTGCGGCATCATTGGCAGAGTGAATAACAATCGCCCGCATCATCTCCTCAAGGCTGAACACTTCTCCCTCTTTCAGGTAGACCTGCGAGCCCCCGATCTTACTGGCCTGGGCTGAGACTTCCACGGGATCGCTCAGGGAGATGCCCCGCTGCTTTACCTTCTCCATCACCAGGAGCATGAGCATCATCTTGGTCAGGGAAGCCGGGGGCCATTGTTTGTGGAGCTCCTGCTCAAAAAGGACTTGGCCCGTTGCCGCTTCCATCAGAATTGCAGCCGCGTAGGGAGGACGATCATCTTGCAACTGTTGCTTAGCAACGCGTCGAACTGGGCGTGCTTCAGCCAGGCCAGGGGCCACCCCGTGTACTAGAAATACCGTCACCCAAAAAACCCAGAAGAACCTCGTTTTCTTTCGTTTCATCGTTTAAACGCACCTCTTCTCATTGACTTTCGTTCTGAAAGCCGAGCGTCGAGCTTTCCATGGGAGGTAGAAGACCTACGATGTCGGCCGACCAGGGATTACCACAAAACGGTCATGGCGATTCCTCTGCCAGCACTCTTCTGTATGCTCCCTACACACCGGCGCTTCCTCACCGTAGCTTTTGGTCGAGAGCCGCTTTTCCGAAATCCCCAGACTCTGGAGGTATTGTTTAGCCGTTTGGGCTCGCTTGGCACCCAGGGCCAGGTTGTACTCGTTGGTGCCCCGCTCGTCACCATGGCCCTCGATCTCCACCCGGACTGAAGGGTTGGCCTTTAGCCATTGCGCATTCGCTTTTAGCGTCTCCCGTGCATCGGCTCGCAAGTCATAACGATCGAAATCAAAATAGACATCCTTTAATGGACCTGGAGGAGGCGCTTTACCCTGCCGCAGCGCCTCTAAACTTGATGATGAGGCAGACACGGGTGTCTTCCGGGCAGGTTTCTCCCGCACATCTCCTTGCGCCGCAGCCACTCGGGGCGGCGCCAAGGCCGACCCGGGCTTGGTGGCGGAGGCTGGAGAACAACCCATAAACCAAACAAAGCCCGGGAGCATAAGCCCACTCAATACCACGATCAGCCGCTTGAACACTGTATTCTCCTTTCTTGGCTTCGCGACAATAAATAATACAACTCAAACCTCAAAAATTCGCCTCGGTGGTGAATCTATATCCCTGTATGGAAAGGCGAGAAATTAGATCAGGAAGGCATGGTGCAGTTTGTAGATTTTATAGGCCACAAGGAAAACTGCAAGGATCCCACGGAACACACTCGGATTATCCGTCTGAGGCCAAAAGTTGTCAAGCGTTTGTTGGCTCCTTCTTTTTGAATCGGGGTCTTGCGGGAAAGTCTTGGTCTAGATTATGATGCGCCTTCAGTCCAGGCAAGGAAGGGGCGGATTTAGAGCGCGCCATGAATGCAAAAGCCACGAGGTCAGAATCACGGCGAGATAGAGAAGCCGTCGCATGGGCACAGGAATTACGTGAAACTGAGATTTGGTTTCGAAGTCAACGATTCCGGCATATCACGCGCCTTCACACGCCGTATGAGGTAGTCGCGCTACGCGGAAGCGCACAGGAAGATCATACGGTTGCCAAGCAGGCAGCGGCAAAGATGTATGATACCTTGCAGCAATTGTTCAAAGAAAAAAAGCAAGAAATCACTTACGGCCCTTTTTCGCCAACGGGAGCGGTAAGAGCTGTGATGGAAGGGATCAAGATTCTCTATCTGGGCGGATGGGCAACTTCGGCGAGAGGTTCCGATTCTGAAGATCCTGGCGCTGATTTGGCAAATTACGCCTTGGATCGCGTTCCTAAAGAAGGCGAGTCGTGGGTGCGTGCGCTGCTTCACCAGGACGAGGTTCAAAGATCAAATCGGATGAGAATGACTTCGGCGCAAAGAAAAAAGAGCCCGGCCATTGATTTCATGCCGCCGCTTATTATTCCGGATGGGGATACGGGTCATGGTGGCGAGCATCACGTTAGGAACCTTGTGAAGAAGTTCGTGGAAAGCAAAATCGGCGCGGTCCATATAGAGGATCAAAGACCGGGCTGCAAAGTGTGCGGTCATCAGGGGCAAAAGGTCCTGGTCTCCACAGCGGAGATGATCTCAAGGCTCAATACGGCGAGGTTGCAATTTGACATTATGGGTGTGGAAGGCGTCACGGTTGCGCGAACCGATGCCAATGATGCGACAGCCATCGACAGCCTTGATGATGAGCGGGATCACCCGTTTGTCTATGGGGCGACGAATCAGAGTATTGCGGCTTTCAAGAATGTCAGTCTAGCCGTGATCAGGAGATTCTACGACCAAGGATTTAAAGAAATTAACGGACATCTGCTCCACAGGATCTCAGAGAAAGCCTATCGGGAAGCCGAGGAATGGCTGAAGCAAGAACGTCTTGTCTCTCGTATTCATGACGGGATCGCGAGGATTAGAGAAGAGATAGAGTCGTTGGAGAAACTTCGCCAACAGGTACGACGTAAAGGGAAGGGCCAAAAGGGCGCTCGTGAAGAACTTGCCGCGCGTGAGGTATGGATCAAAAAGATCACCGAAGAAACTGTAGACAATATTTTGGCTGGGATCCGCCAGGCATGGGCTGAGAGAGCTGGTCTTAAAACGTACGCGGACGCGGTTGCGGAGGTGATGCAAGCACGAGTGCGCAGCGGCGTGAAGTTACCTATGACGATCGATCAGTGGAAAACGTTTGCCAAGGCCGTTTCTAATGGCGAAGCTCGTGAGCAGGCGAAGTCAATGGGAATTGATATCTTTTGGAGTTGGAGCTTGTCTAGCACTCCGGAGGGCTTTTATCAGATTACGGGTGGCCGCGATATGGCGGTTGCGAGGGGACTTGCATTGGCGCCCTTTGCCGATTTGCTTTGGCGCGAGACAGCCAAACCCGATCTTGAAGATGACAGAGCCTGG
>JACPSF010000467.1 GCA_016193385.1 Deltaproteobacteria bacterium | reverse complement strand
GCATTTGTGGTCCCACATAATTGTCGAAAACGTGAGACTCCTGGCCAGTAATAATTTTAGGATGGCTCGCCAGTAACCGTTGAAGCCAAGTGGTCCCGCTACGAGGGCAGCCGACGATCAACACAAGATTATGCCCTCGATAGCTAGGCTCAAGGAGCGCGCGAGGAAGTGGGCGCGGAGCCTTCGAAGACGATGGTGACTCTAAAATTTCCTCCCTCCTTTACCCCAGCTCGCCAGACATTGGACCACCACCTATCTCCGTGGATGGTTCCAATAGCCTACAGAGTACGCCTTGCACTCGTGCTTTTGTCCAAACAAGGGTGAGATGTCCCATTAGGTTTCGGGTCATTCGGCAAGGTCTGCCTTACTCAACAGCTCCTCCCGCCCTCCCGGGACGACGTTCCACTCGGCATCAACTATAACGAGGCCTGAAGACTGGTGTGGCGCACGCCCGGTGCCGAACACATCGGTTTCCGCGACCTGCAACTGACACGCACGCGGGACTAGATCCAACTGCGTTGTACCAGAACCACAACCCGGTTGCACAAAGTAAAGTCCGGGAACCAATGGAACGCGCGGGATATGGCATTCGATAAGGCCAGAAGAGGGCAAGTCAGGCAGAGTCCCCTTCTGCAAGCGAGTCTGAACCCAAAACACCTTCACTCCCATGGCGGTCTCAAAGACGAGGCCAAAGTAAGGATCCCTGATCGGCTCGGTATGTCTGTAATGGATGCGCACCGTCAGCGGAGCGCCAGTCGGCACTGCAATGACCGGACGTCCACAGCAGTCCTGGAACTCAAGCTTTTGGATTACCGGCAAGAGGCCGAGATCCCGCCGAACTGATACCAAGCCGTGGCCATCGGCCGGTGCTGAGAAACTAGCTAGGTATTCCGCAACGGCTGCTTGGGGAGCTGCATCGAGCCGTATCCTACCGTCCTCAAAAAGAATGACCCTCTTACAGAGATGCTCGACCGCTACCATGTTATGGCTCACGAAGAGTACTGTTCGGCCTTCTGCCGCAATATCACCCATCTTACCTAGGCACCTCCTTTGAAAAGCGGCATCCCCCACCGCCAGCACTTCATCTACCAGCAAAATCTCCGGTTCCAGATGAGCCGCTATAGCAAAGGCTAAGCGTGTATACATGCCGCTGGAATAATGCTTGACTGGTGTGTCAAGGAATTTCTCCACTTCGGCAAACGCCACGATCTCGTCAAACTTGCGGTCAATCTCTGCCTTCTTCATCCCGAGGATAGCGCCGTTAAGATAGACGTTCTCGCGACCGGTAAGCTCCGGGTGGAAGCCCGTGCCCACTTCCAGGAGCGACCCCACCCGACCAAAGACGTCAGCCTCACCCTCAGTCGGAGCCGTAATTCGAGATAGGATCTTGAGGAGCGTGCTCTTTCCGGCGCCGTTTCGGCCTATAATCCCAACGACCTCTCCCCTCTTGATCTCGAAAGACGCGTCCTTGAGAGCCCAGATGTACTCGGATTGCGGATTGGGGATTGCGGATGGCGAATTGAGAAGCGCAGGTTGCGGATCGGCCAAATTCGCATTTCGAAATTCGAAATTCGAAATTTGCCTCAAGTAGCGGAACGGGGCAGCGAAAGAGTGAGCCAACACATCGCGGAGCGTAGAGTAGGGCTCCCGCTGACCGATGCGATAACGCTTACCCAATCCTGCAACGCGAATGGCAAGGTCAGACATAACAATTGCGAAAAGCGAATTGCGAATATCGAATTTGGCAACCAGACGTTTAAATTCGTCGTTTTGCCACACGGCGCGACTTCGCCGTTCTGCCCATGGCAGTAAATATCGCAACCAATTCGCTAGACTCCCCCATCAACCAGGCACGTTCCTCTTTGTCCCCGATGTCCGCCTCTTCGATGAGTTCAAGCCAATACTGTGATTCGCTGGCTTCCTTTTCTACAATACCAATCTTATGGATAAAATCGTCATGCGACTCTGCTCGGTTTGCCTCACGATAGTTGGCACCTATCGAGGTTCCCGACTTCAACAACTGATAGCCCACGACAGCCGTTACGTTGTTTTTAGGCAGGCTCCCTATAAACCGTATGAGCCTTAATGCAAAATCCTTGGTCCGTTTCTCGAGATCCTGTCTTTCCATTGCTGAATGTTACTTTTCGAATTTCGACATTCGCCTTCCGCAATTCGCAATCCGAAATTACGGCTCTTTACGACTAAGACCTAAAAGCTCCTTGACCTCATTTAATACAAAGGCAGCGTCCTTAAGAGCTTGCTCTGCGTCCTCTTCTCCGTACTCGCGATCAAAGTAAAATGATGGTGCCCTCGACTGGGCAAGCCATAAAGAAGCTTCCTCAATCTTCTGAAGAACTGTGGGGTCACCTACCCCTTTTTTCTGGCGCAGTCGATCAGAAAACAGAGGAGCCACATCATGAACTTTGGGGTAATCTACTCCGAGCATCTTCAAGGCGCCTTTTAGGGCTAATTCCACAACCTCTTGGGCGCGCCGCACAACCAGGTTGAAATCCTTATCGGTCAAGGCTCCCCGGGCGTCGCGCCTGAGGATGCCCTCCACCTCCCGAATCAGCCGAAGCCCCTCCTCTCGCATGCTCTTCACAAAATAACCTCGTCCCCCAACTTCAGGTCCGGCTTGAGGTCCCAGTACCAGTCTCCATTCCTCCGAATCTTCTTCGCGCCCAACTCCTTTAACCTTTGTTGCAGGCTGTGCAATTTGTCCTGGAAAAAACCGTCCCGATCCACGAGGATCCTTGCCTCCTCGATCATGTCCAGGTAGAGATACCGATTTTCCCTGGCTTCTTCCAACGAGAGCACAAGCAAGCTGAGGAACGGAGTCACCCCTTCCCTTTGCAACTCCTGCCAGCACGGCTCCTCCCGTAACCGCCGGAGGATCGGAAGAAGTGACTGGAGCCGTTTCCAATACGCGGCAGGCGCGTCCCGCAGGATGAGAAGCAAATCCACATCGCTATCAGGTCTGGCTTTCCCCCGTGCCACCGATCCATAGAGGACAACGGATACTACTTGATCCCCCAAGGTCTCCTGGAGTGAGTTGATAAAGGCCTTGAGCAACACCTTATACTTGGAATAGCCTATTGTTTGCTTCACAACCGTTCTACGTATACCTTTGCGGAATCCTCAGATAACGTCTGCAAGAGTCTGCTCCATTCGCCCAAAGTAGACGATCCCGGCACCAAATATAAACAGGACGACGACGGCAGAGACCACGAGCATGGTCTCCGAAGGGGCGGCCTTTCCCAGAAGAGACCAACGAAAACCTTCGACCACTCCGACCATCGGATTCAGACTGTAAAGAAGCCACCATTTCCGAGGGACCAAGCTCGACGGATAGACCACCGGTGTAGCAAACATCCAGAGTTGGGTCAGAAAGGGCAGCGTATAGCGCACATCACGATAGATGGCGTTTAACGCGGAAAGCCAAAATCCCACGCCCAGCGCGGCGATTAACGCCAGAAGAATGAAAACGGGCAGTGCTATTATGGACGACCCCGGATAGACGCCGTAAAAGAGCATCATGCCCAGAAGAAGCACGAAGGCGATCGCGAAGTCGACCAAGCTCGAAATCACGGCTGCGGCTGGAACCAAAAGCCTCGGGAAGTAGACCTTGGTGATGACACGCTCGTTGGCAACCAGGCTCACGCTCGCGTCGCTGAGCGCGCGCGCAAATAGCTGCCAAGGGAGGAGCGCGGTATAGGCGAAGATTGAATACGGCAGACCCTCGGAAGGAACGCCGATGAGCCGACCGAAGAAGACGGTAAAAACCAGCATCAAAAACAGCGGCTGGATAATAGCCCAGGCCGCGCCCAGGACGGTCTGTTTGTAGCGCACCTTGAGATCGCGCCACACGAGAAAATAGAGTAGTTCGCGGTACTCCCATAGATCGCCGAGGTTGAGACGAACCCCGCCGGAAACAGGTCGGATCCTGATGACGGACGCATTTAAGCTTTCATCCGGCGATTTCATGACCCCTGCCTTGCTGACAAAATTCGCGCATTGGCCAATTCCATCCCGCTGTAAAACGAGCCTCTTGGTCGTTCCTAAGTGACGAATTCGGCTCCTTGCCGGGCTGAAAGTCGTGCAAACAGCAATAGTATAGCAATTTTCAGACCAGTTCTGCCAGGAGGAAAATGGTACTGCCCAAGCTGGAGTCCGCCACCCATGGTAGCATGGCCAAAAACAGCAGCTCTTAAACGACCCTCCGGCAGATGAAAGTTGACTCGCCCTCACCCGGCGGGTAATCTGCGCCAAACGGCACACCGTGCCCGGCACTTATCCATGGCTCAAATGAAAGTTTGGCTTCCTGTAATCCGCGGTGGGAGCGGAACGGATGTTTTTACGCGCCGTCTCTCGGACGCCCTCAGGCGCCGCGGCATTGCAAGCGAGATCACCTGGTTTTCCAGACACTTCCAACTCGCCCCTTTTCTTCTTCGCTATGTCGCGCCGCCCCCTGGCACGACCCTGATCCACGCCAACTCGTGGAATGCTTTCGCATTCAAACGGACCGGCATTCCTTTGGTGGTGACCGAGCATCTGAACGTGCTCGACCATCGCTATCGCCCTTATAAAGGTCGCCTCCAGCACTTCTACCACGAGTTTCTAGTGCGGAGATTCGCCGCCGCATCTTTTCGGGAGGCTTCTGAAATCACTGCGGTGAGCCATTTCACGGCTTCGGGCTTGAAGCGATCCCTGGGGGTCGACGAAGTCCACGTGATCCCCAACTGGAGCGACACTCGCACTTTTCTCCCGGCCGATGATCCGCCTCGCGTTCCCGCCTGCCCCTTCCGGCTGCTGTTCGTCGGTAACCTTTCGAGACGGAAAGGAGCCGACCTGCTTGTCGCAATCATGAGGCGGCTTGGAGGGGAATTCGAGCTGCGCTTCACCTCCGGCCTTCAGGGATTCAGGCGCATCCCGCGCCTGGAAAACATGGTTCCCCTGGGTCGCCTGAACGGCGATGGAGAACTCTTGCAGGCCTATCGCGCGTGCGACGCGTTCCTTTTCCCCTCTCGCTTCGAGGGGTTTCCCCTTGCGCCCCTGGAAGCGATGGCCTGCGCCAAGCCCGTGATTGCAGCGGACACGTCCTCTCTGCCGGAGCTCATCGAGAACGGGGTCAGCGGTATCCTCTGCCCCCCCAACGATATCGACGCCTTTGTTATGGCCTGCCGAAAACTCGCGGCGGAACCCGAAACGTGCCTGGAGTACGGCCGCGCGGCGCGACGCCGAACGGAGACGGCTTTTTCCGAGGACGCCATTATGCCGCAATACATCGCGCTCTATCGCAGGCTCTAGGATCATCGATCGGCTTTGCGCAGTGGCTGCTTCAGCGGCAAATAGCCTTGAGATCTCAGATAACGACCGGTCAACCACACCCATAGGCGTATACGCTCGCTGATGGGCAAGGCGGAGTCGAGGAGAAAGACCGAGGCATAGCAGAGAAGCGCGCGCCATGCGCTGCTTGGCCGGTTACCGACGCCGTTTGTTCTCGGCAGTTCCGGCAACGGCCTGCCAGCGATGAAGGCTTGCAAACGTTCCGCTGTCATCTGACGCAGATGGCGCAGCGCAACGAAGGTCCAATCGTCCGCATAATATTCATTGACCCGATAGGTTGTTGCATCCATCTCGGCTTTCCCCGCCATATAATGGCGGTGTTCGAAGACCACCTGTTCGAGGTAGAAGATCCGGTCATCGCCCATACGCTTAAGACGCTTAAAGACATCGAATAGGTGCCAATCGATAAAGCCTGATTGGTACGCCGCCGGATAAGGCTTTGCCATGACTTCACAAGCTCTTTTGGTCAAGATGGGAAAGGTGCACATCCTCTTCCCCATATGGAGGTCATTGGCGTAGGCAAGGTAGATCCCATCCGGAACTGCCGCAGCAAGCTCGATAACCGCCGAGTCCCACCCGGGTGTGCGCACGACCACGTCGTCATTCATCAAGATGACGATGTCCCCGGATGCGCGATTTAAACAGGCGGTGTTGTAGGTTCCCATACTGGCACGCGGGCCGATGATCTTTACCACGCTGAAATCCTCGTGGCCTAGATCATGGCTCATTCGGTCATCGTCGTCGAGATAGAGCACGACCTCGAGATCCTCCGGGCGAGTCGTATGGGCCGCCAAACTATCGAACATCCTTTGCGCCCATTGGGGCCTTCCTCGTGTGGGTAGCAAGAGAGAAATTTTGGGCATGATCAGAAAACAAGGGGATCATCGAGGTTGGGACAGGACTGGATGAGCCCGTAGAAGTCCGTGAAGATGTTGCGAACAACGCCGAGCGCGATGAGGGCCTTCAGATAAATTACCAGATAGGGCGAGGTAGTAATCAGAAGCCGCCTTTTGCTGGATGAGTCCGATAGCGCGCCACCGTTCGTGAAATAGAGGTTCGCGATCATCTCGTTTTCCCACTGATTCACGTAGGCTTGCCGATACTTCGCCGCCAACCATCCCAACTTGTATTGTTGCCAAAGCCCCCTCAACCTGCCCGCCATCGATGGCTCTCTGGGCGCGGGAAACGCCGGGGTGACACGCGAGCCCCGGTTTTTTTGTCCGACTTTCTTGCGCATCGCCCTAACCCATCCGAGGATAGGCGCGACAATAGGCCACAGTCCTAGAGCAAGCAGGGAATGGAATGCATTAATCCGCTCGCTCAGGCGGAGAAACCATGGGTAGCCTTCATCGATCTTCCGAACGAGATCCTCCACCGTGCCGCCTTCCAAAATAAGCTCATTCGATCCCCCCGAGGCTATCGCAAAGTTCGCGGCCGCACTTCTCCAGGCGTAAAAACGCCCGTCGTCGTTAGTGATCTTATAACCCCGGTAAAGATCAGTCATGGCTTTTTTCCCTAGTTTTCGCTCGCGAGCTTGGCGCTCCAAGACGACGTCCCGGTCCCAATCTCTCCGGTAGCGCTCATCGATCAAATAAGTCCCGATCCACTCCCCGCCTAGTCTTTCCCCGGTACGCAGGTAACGAATGGCCCGGTTCTCCACCAGCGGCCGGGTTCTTTTAGTCACAAACGCTTCCAGTGCCGTGCTCGACATCTGACGGCCGTCGTGCGGCCCTTGATAGTTGTCCACTCCGGCCTGGCCCGGATGCCACGTATGGTAGAGGAATTCAGTCTCGTGCCACATCTCTTTGAATCCGCGGTTGATCAAACGGAACGTCGTCTCGTAGGGGCCGCAGACATGTCCCAGGTAATCGATATGCTCGTCCGCACCCCCAAGTGCGATCAGGTCGGCGCGGCGGGCACACATGCAGGCGCCGTAGTTTCGACTGTGCAACGGGTCGACCCGATCGAGGACCCCGGCAGTCTTTCCGCCGAGATTGTTGATGCAACTCTCGCCGAGAACTTCCTCGAAGGAGGGATAATTGAAAGGGTAAAAATCTCGGCGATTATTCCTGAATTGGTCCAGATGCAGCACGATACGGTCCTGTCCCGCGAACGAATCGATGATGGTCCGGATAAAACCTTCCTTAACCATCGCGTCCGAATCGCACAGGACCACGATCTCGCCGTGCGCGAAGACCAGCCCGCAATTGTACATGAGATGCTTATGGTAGACGCACGGTTCAGGCATCTCCAGCAATAACCAGGTGTCCACTTCGCCCGCAAACGGCTTGAGAGCTTCGGCTTCCCGCGCATAGTATTCGATGAAAACGACCTCGAACTGGTCCCGGTTTACGCTCTGGCGGGCCAGGTAATGCAGCAGATGAAAGCTCTCCCGCACGCCCCAATCCAGCAGGATCAGGCTCACCTTGGGATTTTTGCGCGTGCTCTGTTTGATGAACCTCATCTCAAGTGTCCGTCAGACCCGCTTCGCCGCTGCGGTAATTCAGCGCACAGGCTGGACAGGTCCAGCGGCGACCTCGTCTTTCTAACCTCGTACCGCACCGACACACCCACCCCTGGAACCGGGCCGGGTTTCCATGCATCAAGGCGTGATCGGGCACATCCCGCGTCACCACGGAGCCAGCCCCGACGAGAGCGTATGAGCCAATAGTGAGGCCGCACAAAACGGTCGCATTGGCACCTAGGGTGGCGCCTTTACGGACCAAGGTTTTTTCGAACTCCCCGCGACGCGAGATGAAGCTGCGCGGATTCGTCACGTTGGTGAACACAACGGAGGGACCGCAAAAAACCTCCGCCTCAAGTTCCACCCCGTCATATAGAGAAACATTATTCTGAATCTTCACACGGTCCCCGACGACGACGGTCGAGGCGACAAAGACATTCTGCCCCAAGACGCAACTGGCCCCGATCCGCGCGCCTGCCATAATGTGGGAAAAATGCCAGACTTTGGTGCCGGGGCCAATTTGTACCGGCTTCTCGACAACCGCAGTGGGATGAACGAAGATTCGCATCTAGCCCTGAACGGCCACGGGTACGCCTTTGCGCTTGAGGGACATTTGGGCCTTCTCTAAGACCCGCACAACTTGAATTCCGTGGCGACCATCCGTGAGGGAACGGGTCCGCTGTTCCACGCAACTCAGGAAGTGCAGGCATTCGAGCCTCAGGGGTTCCTGCATTTCGACCTTCGGGATCCAAATATCCCCGCTACGTATCCCCAAAGAGTCTCCATAGGAAACATAGGTCCCTGGCTCCAAGACTCCCTTGTCATACACCCGAACCGGCTCGGTCGTTGAGACATCATTAAAGACCGCCATCTTCTTGCTCCCAACAACCGTGAGCTCTCTGCGCTTATGGGGATCGAGCCAGCTAACATGAATCTGCGCCATGACCTTAGTGGGGAACGTGATGTTGACAAACACCACGTCTTCGACTCCTGGCTGGATATATGCCTCTCCCCGCGCCCAAACCTCTACGGGCTCGCTTTCCAAAAGATACAAGACCGTGGAGATGTCGTGGGGAGCGAAACTGAGGAGTGCGTTCTCGTTTTTTCTAATCTTTCCAAGATTGACCCGCCGT
>JACPSF010000466.1 GCA_016193385.1 Deltaproteobacteria bacterium | reverse complement strand
GGCATGAGTCGAACCGTCAAGCGACATCAGGAGGCCGGCGGCGAGATTGAATAAGGCAAGGTAAAGGTGAAAGTAGAGCCCTGTTTCGGTTGGCTCTCGACGCGGATGTCGCCTTGTATCATCCCGATGTACCTTTTGACGATGCTTAATCCCAAACCCACCCCGCTGAAGCTTCCGGTGTGGGCGTCCCTTAGCTGGTAAAACTCTTCGAAGATCTTATCGAGCGCCTCCGGATCAATACCGATACCGGTATCGGCAACGCTCAATTCCACCCGCCCTCTCTCCGGGAGGTCCCGCACCCGAATCTCGATCTTCCCCTCACGCGTGAACTTAAAGGCATTGCCGATGAGGTTCTGCAGGATCTCCTCTAGTTTCAAGGCATCGCTGCTGATCGGAGGCAGATGCTCTCCCACATGCCACAGAACCTCGATATGGTTATTCTGGTTTAGCTGCTCGGCGTAGCCTTGGATTTGGCCGACCACATCTTCCAAACGGAAGGTGGAAATGTCCAGAGCCATCCTTTTCGCCCCGATTCGGGTCAGCGACAAAACGTCGTTGATGAGCTTCAGGAGCACCTGCGAATAGCGTTGGATTTTCTCCAGGGCCTCTCGCTGCTTTACCGTAATATCCCCGAAAAACCCCTCCTTGATAAGGTCGGCATTCCCGATAATCACGTTCAGAGGAGTACGCAGCTCATGGGACATCGCCGCCAGGAATTCCGACTTCGCTCGGCTGGCTTCAACGATCTCGCGATTAGCTCCTTCTAACTCGACGGTCTTCTGCTTGACTTCGGCAAAGAGATTGGCGTTCTGAATAGCAATCGCCGCCTGATCCGCGAAGGAGGTGATGGGATTGATCTCTTCCGGTCGAAACTCCCTCTCTTCCTTAGAGTAAAGGTTGATAGTGCCAATGATACGGCCGGCAACCCGCAGGGGGACGCCCAGAAAGGAGTGGTGACCAGCCTTGCGCATGGTCTCCCGGTGCGCCTCGATGATCGTGGGGTCTTCAAGAAAGTCCCTTACGGCTACGGCCCGATTTTCCTGGACGACCTTACCCGATAGGCTCTCGTCAAGCCTCAACCTGGGACGAAGGCTGAGGTTTTCAGAACCCGACTCCCCCGCCAGGACCAAGTACTCCCCTTCAATGAGCCTAAAATTGGCTCCATCCACCTTAAGGAGGTTCCTTGCCTCTTCAGCAATGCGCGGGAGTAGGACCTCGCGATCCAAAAGGGCTGCAATACCTTTGTTGATCTCCACCAATGCCTGAAGCTCCTGAGACTTCCTTGCAACCTCCTGAAAAAGTCTAGCATGTTCTACAGCAACCCCAATTTGCTCCGCCATAGAAGTCACTAACCGGACCTCATCTGAAGTAAGGCGTCGGGGCGTTTGACCGTTGCAGATAAAGACTCCGACAGTCTTGAACTTGGACTTGATAGGAACGGCGGCAAAAAACCTAAAACCAGTCGCCCGGGTGTTCTTCGTGCTAGTTAACTCTCGATAGCGGGAGTCGCTGAGAATATCCTCAAAGATCATGGGCTCGCCAGTTTCGGCCACCTTGCCCACAATCCCCTGGCCCCGACGGAAGGCGCGAACCCGGGGGAGATCTTGTCGATCTCCTGGATGAGCCGCCCGCACGTGAAGCACCTCCATCTGGCCGTCGAAGAGATAAAGCCTCATGGTATCAAAGTTGAAAATTTCAGTGATCTTTCTAATCACCTCCTGGAGAACAGGTTCGATCTCGAGGGATTGATTGACGGTTGCCGTCACGTCATAAAGGACGGAAAGCTCCTTGGTCCGCTGCTCTACTTTCTGTTCCAGAGTGGCATAAGAGGCCTTCAGTTCCGTGGCCATCTTGTTGAATTCTTGGGCCAACTGTTCGATTTCATCTCCGCCACTGACCTCGACTCGATAATCGAGGTTGCCCTTGCCGATAATCTCAGCCCCCCGGTGAAGTTCACGAATCGGCCGCGTTATCTTGCTGCTGGCCCAAACGATGATGGCCGCACCCACCAAAAGCCCCAACCCCAACAGCAAGTAGGCATAGCGCTCCATTCTTCTCAGCTCAGCCCAGGCCGCGTCCACAGGCTCTTCCAAGATGACCGCCCAGCCTAGGTCGGGCACTAGGGCATGAGTACTGAGCACTGGCTTACCCGTAATTCCTATGCTTTCGCTGGCTGGAGTTGCATCCACGGCCGCAGGGTTGCGGAGGAATTCTTGGATTTCACCGAGGTGACTGAGATTAGTCCTTTTTAGGACGAGGGATGCATCTTGATGGGCGATGAGTTTCCCTTGGCCATCTACCAGATAGGCATAGCCGGCCTTGCCGAATTCGACCTCGCCGATAACTTCCCAGAAAACTTTGAGATTGGCCTCAGCGGTGACCACCCCGACAACTAACTGAGGGGTAACCTTCACGGGAACTGCCATCGTCACATAAGGCTCGGCCTTATCCGACGTGTAGACCGGACTGACATAGCCCTTGCCCTTAATAACCCTTTTGAACTTTTCCGACGCGCTCTGGTCGGCAAGCTCAGAAGGGAGGTAAACTCGCCTCTCCGAGACCTTCACCACCTCCATTCCCTTATCGTCCAAAATCGAGATATCTGTAAAGGAGTGATCGTTTTTTAGGAGGAGGAGGGCGCTGAGCCTTTGTTCTTCGCTCCCCAACTCACGGAGACTCAAAGTGGCGGAAAGATCCGAAAGACGATCCATCTTTCGCCGCATGAAATCTCCGATCTCGCGGGCGACTCGTGAGGCAACCTCTGCCTGGAGCGCGGCAGCGGTCTTCTTGATCTGCCTGCGGGTATAGATCGAGCCGGCGATGGTGTTGGTGAGAAGGGCGGCCGCTAGAAAAAAGAGCCCTACCCAGAGAAGGCGCCCGCGGATACCGCCTCCCCACCGGGGAAATTGCTCTCCGAGTTTTTTCCAGGAGGTCACTTTGACACCCTTACTCAATCACCTCATCTGCCCTGATCAGAATCTCTCTGGGGATCTTGAGACCGATAGCCTTGGCAGTTTTCAGGTTAATAACCAACACCAGCTTATGGGGCAATTCTATGGGGAGCTCCGAGGGCTTGGACCCTCTAAAAATTTTACCCGCAAGCACCGCCCCCTGCTTCCCGAGTTCAAAATAGTCTGCCGCATAGGTCGCCAGACAGCCCCTCTTCACATTGGCGAGAAGCGAAGTGATCAATGGCAGTCTCTCCTTGATCGCCTGCTTGGCAACAAACTCTATCGACTCGGTGACAAGCGAATCTGGCGGAGAAAAGATAGCATCGGTCGTCTTGGCCGTGATGGTCGGAACCACTTTAAGGATCTCTTCCCGGCTGCGAACCTCAATCTCCCAAATGGTAAATCCCAACTTCTTCGCCCCCTCTCGTACTTCGTTCAGGTTGGCTTGAAAATTCACTCCCCCGGGATCACTGATGGAAGCGATGCCTCTGACCGACGGCACCAGCTCTCTGAGAAGTTCGAACCTTTTTCCCGTGATCTCCAGCGTCGCGGAGCTAATCCCTGCTAAATTGCTGCCCGAACTGGCAAAGCTTTTGACCAACCTCTGGGGATTACCGGCACTGAGGAACACCACCGGAATATTCGTCCCTTGCGTCGCCCTTGCTGCCGCGACGGTCGCAGACGTTGATGAGGTAACGATGAGATCGACCTTGTCTTGCACCATCTTTCGCGCAAAGTTGTTCAAGGCCTCTTCGCTCCCCTTGGCGTTGTAAAAATCGTAGCGGACATTTTGTCCCTCCCTGTATCCCAGCTCAACCATGCGACTTCTGAACCCCTCAAAAGCGTTTGCGAACTGTTCTGCGGTATTCAGGGAACCGACGCGATAAACCTTTTGGGCCTCCGCCGGAGTGGCAAGACAAAAAAGAAGAGAGCCAAACCATAGAGCAAGAATGTTCTTCTTCACCGTGACTCCTTCACTCGACCACCTCATCCGCCCTGATGAGGATCTCTTTGGGAATTTTGAGATTAATAGCCTTAGCGGTCTTGAGGTTAATCACCAGCTTCAACTTGTCCGGCTGCTCAATGGGAAGGTCCGTGGGTCTAGTGCCCTTGAGAATCTTGTCAACCAGTATTGCGCCCTGCTGCCCCAGGGCATAATAGTCCGCTGCATAGGTGGCTAACGCGCCTTCATGAACATTCCCAACGTTGGGCGCGACCGAAACGAGCCTTGCCCGGTTAACCCGAGGATAGATCAGCCTCTGAGCGGCATTCACCTGCGCGTCCGGCGGATAGACGATTCCGTCTCCCCTCTTACGGGTCAAAAACTCCTTGCTTTTCATGACCAGTTCGTCAGGGCTCGTAACGTTGACCTCGACCAGCTCCAAACCCAGTCTCCTTGCAGCCTCCCGCGTCGCGTTGAGATTCTCCTCATAGTTTGGACCGTTTGGGTTGTGCAACGAAATCACTCTCTTAATCCCCGGGGCCAGCTCCTTCAGCAGCTCCAGACGTTTCGCAGTTAGATCAAGCGTCGAAGTCGAGATTCCCGTGAGATTATTTCTCGAGCTGGCATAGCTCTTCGCGAACGCCAGAGGGTTCCCAGCGCTCAGAAAAACGACCGGTCTATTGCTGCCGGCGCTCGCCTTGGCTACGGGGACGGTCGCGGTGGTGGAGGAGGTTACAATCAGATCCGGCTTATCCTGAACCAACTTCTGCGCCAATCTGTCAAGAGCGGCCCGATCTCCTTTCGCGTTGTTGAGATCGTAAAGGACATTACTGCCTTCGACGTAGCCGATCGCGGCCATCTTGTGCTTGAAGCCTTCAAAGGCCGGCATAAAAGGATCATCCGCGACCATGGCACCTATGCGGTAAACCTTTTGGGCCAAGGCCAACGGCGGGCTCGTGAAAAGCAGCAGCACCGGTAAGGCAAAAAACAGTGCAAGTCTCATCTTCATTCAAGACCCTTTCTCTCAGGGAATTCATCCCTGTCCCTTGAATCCCTTCCTCCGTCCCTGCCAACCATCTTCAAGATCTCCGCTTTACTGAAGCGCCAACCGCCCCCAAACTTTCTCCCCGGAATCGATCCCTTCCGCGCCAGCTTATAAACCGTTCTAAGATGGACCTGTAAAAGAGCGGCTATCTGGGATGCTGTGAGAATATCTTCCACCTTAAGGTGCCCCCGTTTCCTCTATTCCACCAAAAAGTTCCAAATACGCAGAAATTGTGCCACTTGAGACTGCGACTTGAGGGATTAAAGAAATGCAGTATTTGCGAGGGGTTTACTAATCCTCGCAGATCAAAAGGAGAGCTCAGATTATACCAGAATGCGGTAATTGGACGGAAATGTACTAAATTTGTGAACTTTTGACAGGGGTCAGCCGGGCTGTCCTGGCTCAGCAAACAGGGCCGTCCCAGCTTGGCGGAGCATGGCGATCCCGCGCACCTCCTGGTCAAAAAGGGGGATCAGAGCGCGCACGGAGCCGTTGAACTTCTCCCAAATGGTCTTCATGTGCTCTTCCTGCATCTGCACCCGGTTGCGGACGAAATCGGGGATACGATCCCCGAGTGCTTTCCGATCCAGTAGCATGTTGACCACCACTCCCCCAACCGGAATGCCGAAATCCTGAAACCAACCTATGAAGCGTGTAATGACGGCGATGGGCAGCGCCTCGGGGAGCGTGACGAAGAAGAAGGCCGTTTTTTCATGGTCTGTCAGGCGCGCACGTGCCTGGCCCATTCGCTGGCGAAACTGCAAGAGGTAATCGAGCAGCGGGTCGTCCTCTTTCTTTTTGGTAAAGGATAGCATCTCACGGAGCGTCCGGGCTTCTTCGCGAGATTTGAGCATCTTATCCACCCACAGGGAGTAGACCTTGGACATCCCCAGGAGGCGTCGGGCGTTAGCAGTCGGAGCGGTATCGAAGACGAAAACGTCGTAGTCATCCTTGAGCATGAGATCGACCATGTTCTCGAACATGGCTGACTCTTCGAAGGCCGGATTCATCGTCGCGGATTCGACGAAGTCATCCGCCTTCGTGCTGATATCGGCGAACTTGAGGAACCACTGGATCTTCTCCCGGATCTCACGCTTGGATCGCTCGATTGTCTCTTTGGTATCGATCTCGTAGGCCCACAAATTTTCCACCACCGGAGTGGGAGTGCCGAAGACCGACTTCTGCAACAAACCGGAAAGACTGTGAACCGGATTGGTGGAGGCGAGAAGCGTGCGCTTGCCCGTGCCTGCCAGCCAGAGGGCTGCGGCCCCGGCCATCGCGGTCTTGCCCACACCTCCCTTGCCGCCAAAGAAGACGTATTTGAGCTGCGAGTGCTCGTCCAGATACCGCGCCATCGACAATGTGATCTCGCCTCTCATCGTCTCTCCGTTCAAACCGTTCAAAGCCTTCAACAGGTTCAAAACGTTTTAAACGATTGGAACGTCTTGAACTACTGAAACAGCCGTGTGACTAGTTTCTCTATCATCGGCAGCCCCGTGATGTCGCGCTCCATTTCCGGGACATAGGCGAGCACCTGATTTCCGAGCGTGGCCCGGATCTCCCTTAGGTAACGCTCCTGCATAGCGATCCGGTTCTTTAGGTAGATCGGGATCTCTTCCTTACCTAGATCCGGCGGCAGGACGCGATTCACCACATACCCCTCGATCGGGACGTCATAGCGGGAGAAAAGCTCGGCCGCCTTGCGGGTGTCCAAAAGGATCATCTCCTCGGGCACCAGGACAAAGAAAAAAGCCGTTCGAAGCCTGTCGGTGAGGATCTCCGAGGAGGCATTGATGCGGCTCTTAATGTATTGAAGCTCCTCTAAAATTTTATCCTCCTCCACGGTCTCCTCGCGGCGTAGCGTGGCGGCCACCTGATCGTATTGCCGCATGTCCTCGCGGAGCTTCGTGATCTTGTTGATCCATTCATCGTAGACCTTGGCCATGGAGAGGTAGTAGAGGGCGTGGCCGAGCGGGACCAAATCGTAAATGTAGTAGTCGTACTCCCCTTGAACTATAATGTCCACGACCGCGTCAAAGATGGCGCTCTCCTCCATGGCGGGCTCAGCCGAAACGGCGGCGATGTAGCTATCGATCTCCTCCGGCAGGCGATCAAACCCGTACATATCCAGGATCTTTTTTCGGATCTCGTCCTGATATTCCCGAATCCTGCGGTCGGCATCGATCTCCTGGGCCCAAAGGTTGGGGATGATAGGCACGGGGCCTTTGCCGAAGATGTCCCGCTGGAAGATATCCGAGAGGCTCGCCTGAGGATCCACCGAAAAGAGCAGCACGCGCTTTCCCTGGCGCGCGAGCCAGTAGGCGCACGTGGCAGAGAGCGTGGTCTTTCCCAGGCCCCCCTTGCCGCCGAACATGATGTAGCGTCGCTCGGGCCGACCTTCAAACACTTCTTTTAAGGACATATCGACTTTGGTGACTACCCGAGAACGTCGGTGATGTCACGCTCCCGAAGCATCCGCCGCTTCCACGAACTGATCTGTGGGGCCACGTACGGGAGGAGGCGGAGCGAGTAGTAGGGGGGGAGAATGGGAATGCCGAGCAGGTCTCCCATGGTGATCAGGATGAAAAGGTGCTCCATACTGGCCCGAGTACGTACCGCGTGCCGGGTCATCTCGTGTGAGGACATCCCGTACAAGATGTCCTTAAATACCTGAACGATCCCGCCTTTCTTTGGTCCCTTCTCATCAGCCATCTTCTGAACCTCAAAATCTCGGATCAAACACCATGAAGATCGTAGTCTTCCTTCTCCCAAAACTCCTTGCGGCGAGCCATCTGCCTTTTCCAGTTGGCGATGTCCGGAACCACGTAGGGAAGGAGGCGCAATGAGTAGATGGGCGGCAGAATCGGTACCCCAATCAAATCACCCATCGTAACCACCATAAAAACGGCCTCCAGCTCACGGCGCACTTCAAGGGCATGGCGCACGAACTCGTAGCCCGTCAGCCCATAAAGGAACTGCTTGAACGCCGCCCACCCCATCTCAACCTAAACCCCGCTATCCTCTGGCAGGCGCCGGCCCCGGAGCAGGGGCAGGCCGCCGCACGTGTTTCATAAAGGCACGCCAGCCGTCAACCGCGATGAGGAGCGCCGCAACCACCAGCAGAATCGACACTAACACCATCAACCCGGAGCCCACCACCGGGATGACTCTCCCGGCCGCCAGGTTTGGCTGGTAAACGTTAAAGTACAGATTGTACGCGGTCACGAAAATCGAGGCCACAGTAGTAAGATACATGAAAATCATCGGAAGACCAGCGAAGAGCCAGTCCTTACCCACCGAGGCTAGCCAGACGGTCACCAGCAGCAACGATAAAGCGGCCATCAGTTGATTGGCTGCGCCAAAGAGCTGCCAGAGGTAGATCCACGTCCCGGTAAGCACCAGCAAGATGGCCAGGGCAACCGAGATGAATGAGGCCACATGCTGGTTGCGCAACGGCGGGATCACCTCCCCCAACCACTCGGTCAGTGTAATCTTCATCACACGGAAAAT
>JACPSF010000421.1 GCA_016193385.1 Deltaproteobacteria bacterium | reverse complement strand
TCCCCCCGGAGTTTCTGCCGTGAGCGCATGGGCGATGCCGGAGGAGGAGCTATTAAAGCTCCCCGGCTATCGATTGCCCAAGGATAAAGACATGGCGGAGGCGAAGAGACTGCTCAAGGAGGCTGGTTACGGTGACGGGCTGATAATTTCCCTCCAAGCCGTGTCCGTATGGGGGGGTAACGCTGTTATCGCGGAAGTTACGGCGCGGCAGCTCACAGAGGCGGGCATCACGGTGAAGCTTGATTTCATCGATGCATCCCTCCATCAGTACTATTATTCCAAAGGTAGTGGTAATTTGGCGCGGATTGCCGATCCCGAACTAGACCGTCTCATCGAGCTGCAGCGCAAGACCTTGGATAAAGAAAAGCGCTACAAGGTCCTGCGGCAGATACAGGAATATCTGCTGGACAAGATGTACGTGGTGCCGACGATTGAACTCCCGTTTTATTGGATCGTACAGCCATATGTTCACGATCTTGCCAACTCTCGCTCGACCACCGCAATGCTGTATCGTGCGGCTGACATTTGGCTCGATGAGCGAGCGCCGAAGCGAACGCTCCCCTAAAAATGAGTGCTGCGGCCTTAATCTCTGCAAAAAGACGGGGCCCCGGCGGTGGTTTGTGTCGGGGCGCGGAGTAGCGAAACGGATGGTGAGTCCGCGATGAACATGGGCGAATCGCTGCAGCGCAATGCGCTGAAATTTCCCGAAAAAACCCGCCGTGCAAGACGCGTGGGTGAAGTCAACCTATGGCGATCTTAACGCTCGTGTAAACAGTCACGCCAACTCAATTTTGGGAATTAGGTTTCGAAAGGGCGAAAACATAGCCGTCCCGCTCGGGAATCGCAGCGAGCATGCCGGAGTGCTTTTTGCGCTTGCCAAAGCTGGGCTGGTCAGTCTTCCGTTGGCTCCCAAGTGGCGCGGCCGGGAGATTTCGGCGGCCATCACATTCTTCGACGTCGACGGCATTGTCGCGGCGACTTCCGTGGCGGCTGCACTGAGCGATGCCGTCTCGCAAGCGGAGTTTCAAGGCCCGATCGTTCAGGTTGGTGGGCGCTCCGGCAGGGTTACGTTCTTAAATCAGTTGAAAGGGGTTCAATGCACCAAATTGGAAACTCCGGCCTTCAAACCTCATCCGTGAGAGTCGCGCTCCCATGGCCGGTTCGGGCATGCAGGGCTGGACTTTTTCTCAACCATGAAGTATGCAGGCCTTAACCTAAAGAGAGTTTCAGGTTTAACTCTAAACTCGAAAATCGCAACTGCGAAAGCGCAAAGGAAAGGCTAGAATGAGTTCGAATCCTTCACAATCAGTAACGCCCTTTAGCCTTTTGGAGGCGACGATAGACGACATTCACGGCGCCTACAAATCGGGACAGCTCACATCGCGCCAATTGGTCCAGATGTATTTTGATCGCATAGAGGCGTATGACCAGCAGGGTCCCGCCATTAACGCGATCATCACGGTAAATTCCAAGGCCCTCGAAGAGGCGGACCGGCTCGATGGCGCGTTCAAGGCTTCGGGCCTCGTGGGTCCGCTTCACGGGATTCCTGTGATCGTTAAGGATCAGGCCGACGCTAAAGGCATGCCGACGACCCTGGGCTCGGTGTTGTTCAAGGACTACTATCCAGATCGAGACGCCTTCGTCGTCGAGAAGCTGAAAAACGCCGGCGCGATCATTTTAGCGAAGTCCACCCTGGGCGAATCAGGAGGAGGGGACACGCACGGCTCGCTGTTTGGATCGACGCGGAACCCGTACGCGCGCGATCGCACGGTTGGCGGCTCCTCCGGCGGCTCCGCGGCGAGCGTTGCCGCGAACTTCTCCACCGTCGCCGTCGCGCAGGAGGGCCTTGCGTCAATTCGCCGGCCCGCGACCTGGAACTGCATCACCGGGATGCGCCCGACGGCCGGGCTGGTGAGCCGGGGCGGTGTGTTTGGCGGCTGGCCGGAGATCGCCGGCTCGCTTGGGCCGATGGCGAGAACGGTCAAGGACCTGGCCACTTTATTGGACGCCATGGTCGGCTATGATCCGGAGGATCCCCTGACCCGGGATTCTGCGCGAGTCGATCGGTCACGATTCCGAGCCCGAGTCGGAAGACTTCAAAAAAATCGCCGAAGTCTTCGACAAAGCGGTTGCGGAGCTGAAGGCAGCCGGCGCCGAGATCGTCGACCCGATCGTCATTCCGAAGCTCAAGGAGCTGCTCGCGAAGCGGGCGGGACGCCGCGGCCAGGCAGACGAATCGTTCAAGGTGTATTACGGCGGGAGCGCCAATGCCCCATTCAAGTCTCGCGAGGAGGCAACGCGGTCGCCGGACCTCGCCAAGGTTGTCCCGGGATCGCCAAACCGTATATGGACGACGTCCTGGGATGCGACCAAACATTATGAGTATCTTTTGGCTCGATATGAGTTGATGACTAATATGCTTAAGGTCATGGCAGATCACCGGCTGGACGCCATCGTGCAAAATGCAATAGAGCACCAGCCGACACCCATCAGCCAGGGGGTAAACCCGCCTTACTTCGACCGTAAGGGGGCCCCGCATTTGAACACTTTCTTGGTATTCATTCCCGCGATCGTAGTGCCTGCGGGCTTTACGCGCGACAATCTGCCGGCTGGCATAACCTTCATGGGACGGCCCTACGACGATGGAACGATGATAAAATTCGCCTACTCGTACGAGCAGGCGACCCACCATCGGAGGCCACCAGCTAGCACAACTCCACGTTAGCGGCATGATCCAGTTCAGGCAACAGTCACTCAGGAAAATTTCAACTAAGAAGCTACCGACCTCTGGATGGCATGGCGTAGAAGTAGTTGCGATATTAATTTTTTGAGTTAGGGAGGTCCTCATGAGATCGCTAGCCGCGCGAAGCTCTTTACTCACGGGTGGTCTGCTTTTCTTGTCGTTAGGTGTTGTTCCTTTCACGCTCGGGGCCGGTTCCGGTTCCGGGCAAGGGGGTGTTTTACAGGATGCGTTTTGGGAGCCGCCGCGGACCCTTGATTACTGTAAGGACGCCAGCCTCTTTGCCGCCCAAGCTTGGATGCCGATCTATGAGGGGTTGCTGAGCTTCGATTATAAGCCAGGGGAGGATTTTCGACGGGAGATGAAGGTGGTGCCCTACCTGGCGGAGCGGTGGGAGCAGCCCGACGAAACCACGTATATCTTCCGCTTGCGCAAGGGGGTTAGGTGGCATGACGGTAAGAGCTTCACGGCCGATGACGTTGTTTTTAGTCTCAACTACCTCCGAGATCTAAAGAATGCCTGCGTGAAGCGAGGCAACCTGGCCGGAGTGAAGAGCATCGAGAAAGTTGATGCCATGACGGTCAAGCTCACCACGGATGGGCCGATGGCTTCTCTGTTGGGGAATCTGGCACAGCGGGAGATTGTGATATTTCCCAAGCATGTTCATGACGCCGGCAGACTGTTCAAGGACGCCTCCAGCGTGGTGGGGACCGGCCCGATGCGGCTGAAGTCCTTCGACCGTAACGATAAGATCGTCTACGAAGCGTTCCAGCAGTATTGGGGAGGCCGGCCCCATCTCGATGGCATCGTGGCCTACTTTATCCGCGAGCCCCAGTCGCGCCTGGCTGGCTTCATCGCCAAGAGGCTCGACCTGCTGTCGGTTGCTGACAAGAAACAGAATGATGCGGCTGTGAGCCAAGTGCCGGGCGCCATCAGCGATGGGTTCTCATCGAGCAATGGCTACTCGATCTACATGCGCGTCGATCGACCTCCGTTGAACGACGTTCGCGTGCGGCGCGCCATCCATTTGGCACTGAATCGCCACGACATGGTCAAGGCCCTCTCGTTCGGCGTCGGCAAGATCCTGCCTCCGGCGGTTTCCGCGATAAGCTCTTGGGCCATTCCCGAGGAAGAGCTTTTGAAGCTTCCCGGGTACCGGTTGCCCAAAGACAAAGATATCGCCGAGGCCAAGAGGTTGTTGAAAGACGCGGGTTTGGGCGACGGGCTCACGTTTTCCATGCAGGCGGTCTCGGTGTGGCAAAATCCACGAATAGCGGAGGTTGCGGCCAGGCAGTTGAAAGAAGTTGGCATCACGGTGAAGCTTGATTTCATCGACGCGGGTCAGTACTTTGCCAATCAGCGGAAAGGAGAGTTTCAGGCTCTGCTGAATGGGATGAGCACGGAATACCCAGATGCAGGATTGTACCAGTACTATTATTCCAAGGACGGGGGCAATCCCGCTCGGATCGCCGACCCTGAATTGGATCGGCTGATCGACTCGCAGCACCGGACGCTCGATAACGAAAAGCGGCCCAAAGTGATCCGGCAGATTCAGGAATATCTACTTGAGAAGATGTACGTGGTGCCCACCGTCGAGTTCGGTTTTTACTGGATTATGCATCCGTATGTCCATAACCTCGTAAACTCCAGGGCACTGGGGACGGTGTTTTATCGCGCAGCTGATCTCTGGCTCGACGAGCGGGCGCCCAAACGAACGCTTCCCTGAAAATAGGTTTGTGATCCAGGGTGTGTAAAATCGAGGACGACGCTGGCCTCGTTTTTTCGAGGCCAGGGGAATCGAATCTTGGGGTTAGACGGCAATGAACATGGGTGAATCCCTGCGGCGAAATGCGCTGAAGTT
>JACPSF010000008.1 GCA_016193385.1 Deltaproteobacteria bacterium | reverse complement strand
TGCGCACCTCGTCAAACCATGCATCGAGGGCTGCTTTCAGTGCCGCCTGATCCTTGTGGGCCGCTCGGGACTCGACGAACTCACGGAGTGTCCGGCGGGCAATGATGCGCATGAGGGACGATACCACGTGCCCATTTTGGGCACAAGGGGCAAGACCTTTTATCCCTTCGGAACCTCCATTCCCCTCTGGACTACGGGCTGGGAAGAAATAGTGCCGAACCAACGCTCGACATCAGGAAACTCCTCCAACCTGACCTCATGCCACTCGTAGCGGGCAACCCAGGGATAGGTGGCAATGTCCGCAATCGAATTTCCCTTTGATTGTCTTAGAGGCTCGTATTGACAGGTCGACTCCATCCCAATAGTATTGCGCCGAGATCGAGGAGAAATTTATGCAAGATATCACTGATATGAGAGGCTTTATCAGCTGTCTGGAGGAGATGGGGGAGATCAAAACTCTCCGAGGGGTGGATCTGAATCTCGAAGTCGGGGCACTGACCGAGCGCGCGGCCGAAAAGGAAGGGCCGGCGCTTCTGTTCAGCCATTTCAACGGGTATCCCGAAGGCTTTCGCATTATCTCCAATGTTTTTCGGACCTGCCGTCGCACGGCCCCGGCCCTGGGTGTGCCTGACGACCTCAGGGGCGTCGATTTTCTTTATGCCTGGAGAAAAAAGCTGGCCGCCTTCAAGCCGGTCCCGGTAGAGCAGCTGGAGGGAGGACCGATATTCGAAAATCAAATGGGTGAAGAAGAGGTAGATCTCTACAAGTTTCCCACCCCGCTCTGGCACGAACTCGACGGCGGACCCTATCTCGGAACCGGTTGCGGGGTCATCACAAAAGATCCCGAGACAGGAAGGATCAATGTCGGCACCTATCGGGTCATGATTCAGGAGAAGAACAAAGTCTCGGTTAAAATGAACATGGGAAAGCACGGCAGGCTTGCCTTCGAGCGCAGCCGTGCTGCGGGAAAGCCGTTGCCAGTGGCGATCACGCTGGGCCAGGGGCCGAGCGTTTTTCTCGCGTCTCAGATGCCGCTGCCACCGGATGTGAACGAGTATGAGTTTGCCGGTTATCTCCAGGGCTCACCGGTCCCTGTTGTTCGGGGAGCCGTGACCGGCCTTCCCATACCGGCCAACGCGGAGGTCGTTCTCGAGGGGGAAATGCCGCCCATGAGGGACGAAGAGATGCCGCGTGAGGGACCCTTCGGCGAGTGGCCAGGGTATTTTACTGACGCAAACGAAGGGGAAACTCCGGTCATGGTGGTGAAACGGATCTACTACAGAAACGATCCGATTATCCTGGGGGCGCCTCCGCTCAAACCGCCAGCCAGCTATCTTCCCATACCTCTTGGGGCGGCCACGCTGTGGGAGCAATTAGAGAAGGCGGGAGTCCCTGACGTGAAGGGGGTATGGGGTTTTGTCTACGGTGGCCAACCAGGACCGTTTACCGTGATCTCGATTCGCCAGCGCTACGCGGGCCATTCCAAGCAGGCTCTGCTCGTCGCCGCGGGAGCGCGCGCGGGGGCCTACGGCGGAAAATTCGTCGTGGTCGTGGATGACGACATCGACATCACCAACCCCAGTGACGTGATCTGGGCGATAGCAACGAGATGTTATGTGCGGGACGGGATCGATCTGGTCAAGAGCGTTTGGGCCTCGGTGTGCGAACCCGCAATGCCGCCTGAGGAGCGCTCTCCGAAGGGCTATACTTCGGATCGGGTTTTGATCGACGCCTGCCGTCCGTACAAATGGTTTGACGAGTTTCCCAAAGTGAACGCCTTCGCTAAAGAGTTCAAGGACAAGGTAGAGCAGAAGTGGAAAATCTAAGGAACTCTTCAAGCCCGCCGGGTAACGGCGGTCCGGCTGCCCCGCTCACCGTGGAGGGCTCCTACATCCTGCACCAGATGTTTCGCGTGCCTTGGCCGGCGTGGAAAGCGCTCGGAGCGGCGGCGCAAAAAAGTATCGTGGAAGAAGCCTCCGGCATGCTCGATCGCCTCGAGGGACGGGACAAAGACCAGAGCGCCGCCTTTTCCATGCTCGGCCATAAAGGGGACCTCATGCTCGTCCACTTCCGGCGCACGCTGGACGGGCTCAACGACGTGGAGCTTCAGGTGGCCCATCTCAAGCTCGCCGAGTTTTTGGAGCCAACGACCTCCTATGTTTCGGTCGTAGAGCTGGGGCTATACGAAGTCTCCGTGCGCCTCTACCGGGCGCTGAGAGAAAAAGGCATCCAAGCCGAAAGCCCAGAGTGGATGCAGGCGGTAGAAAATGAGCTCTCGAGGCAGCGCAATGCTTCTGCGGGGCGGCTATGGCCGGAAATCCCCCAACGGCGCTATCTCTCCTTTTATCCGATGAGCAAGCTGCGCGGCGAGACCAAAAACTGGTATCAGGCTCCCATCACAGGGCGACAGATGATGATGCGCGTGCACGGCGTGATCGGACGCCGCTACGCCGGCCAGGTCATCCAGATCATCTCCGGATCGATCGGCTTCGATGACTGGGAGTGGGGCGTGGATCTCTTCGCCGACGACCCGCTGGTCTTCAAAAAGCTCGTCACCGAGATGCGCTTCGATGAGGCGAGCGCCGTCTACGGCCAGTTCGGCCCTTTCTATGTTGGGCTGCGTTTTCCCGCAGCTAAACTCGGGGCGCTGCTCGCAGGAAGGACGCCGAGCTTTCCGTAAGGTCCGACGACAGTCACGGTTTTCCTGCTGCCCCACCCGCGCCAACGTGAGAACCGCCTGGGCTGAGTACGCTCGCTGCGTGGAAATTACAACTTCCGGGGCGCTTGGACAAATGGGGAAATTTCTATGAACTGGTATCACATCTTCGATGCTACGACTGAAAAATGGCTTACCCTGGCCATCTTTGCCGCCTGTTTCATCCTGATTCTGTACCGCAATGTAAAAATCGCCTACGTCTCGCTGGCAGCGGCCGCCCTGCTCATTGCCCTGGGCATAATTTCACCAACTTCGGCTATTCTCAACAAAGTCGATTGGGATGTCCTGGCCATTTACTGGGGATACGGCATGCTCGCCATCGTCTTTCGTGAAAGCAGGGTGCCTGCCCTGATTGCCACTCACGTGCTTGCCCGGATCAGAAAGGAAAAATACGCCCTCCTTTTCATCTGCGCGCTGGCCGCGTTTTTATCGTCGTTCATGGCCAACCCGGTTATCGTCATCATGCTCGCCCCACTGGCTATAGAGATCGCCGAGCGGCTCAACGCCTCTCTTTTTCTTTACCTCGTCGGCTTGGCGATTAGCTCCAATGTCGTGACCACGGTCAGTATGGTCGCGGATCCGCCAGCGCTCATCCTCGCAATGGCGACCGGCATGACGTTCCTCGATTTCTACTGGTTCTTGGGGAAAGTGGGACTGGGCACGCTGTCGGTTGTCGGTGTTGTCGTGGCCTTAGGGACGCTCCTGGTCCAATTCCGACACCTTAATAACACCGTAAATATTAAGGAGGAAAAGATCCCTATAACCTACGGGCCAACGATCATCTTTTTCATAAGTGTATTTACTCTTGCCTTTATACCGATGAAACACCCGGGCATCGTAGGCTTCCTCCTCGGTATCGCGTCTCTCTTCATCGGTAGAAAGATCATCGGCGAGATGATGCGTGAGTTCGATTGGGACACCATCTGGTTCCTGATCGGGATTTTCGTCGTGATCGGCACTGTCGAAAGCGTGGGCTTGCTTAAGGACTTCGCGGATTGGCTTAGCGGGACGGGCTTAAAAAGCACCACAGCCTATCTGGCGATTTTAACCTGGATGTCCGTGGTCATATCCGCGTTTGTCGACAATGTCCCGTACACGATTCTCATGATCCCAGTGTGCGATTACCTGGCGAAAGCCTTGGGGGTGAGTGTTTGGCCATTATATTTCGGCATGCTGGTAGGCACGGGAATCGGCGGGAATATCACCCCCGTGGGGGCGACAGCCAACGTGTTGGCTTGCGGTATGCTGGAAAAGCGCGGATACCGGATCAACCTTTGGGAGTACATGAAGATCAGCATCCCCTTCAGCGTCGCCGCGGTGCTCTCCGTACACCTTCTCCTCCAATGGCTCTGGCTGTAGAAGGTGTAGACGCGGAAGAAAAAATTACCGGTAATCGTTCTACCGCCCGAGAATTATGTTGAGAATGGGACTGACCAGATACCAGTCGAATGACTGGAGCCCGAGCGATGTGGCGATCACTCCCGGCGGCAAGGGAGCTCCCAGGGCAAGCTCGAAAGCCACCAGAAAAAACAAGTAGATACCCAAACCATAAGAAACGCTCATTTTCCAGGACTCGTGCGCCTGCAATCGCAGGAAACCCAGGCTCAGCAGTAGCGAGCCGACTTTGAATCCGAAAAGCCAGAAGCCCAGCGCAAAGGCGAGCGTCCAGGCTGAGATGGAGATAGTCCGCTGGCGCTCCAGCTTCGGATCGAGACCGGCTCCGGCCTCCTTACCGGTTGGGACCTCGAGCCGGACCTGATGGCCGCTTCTCCCGCCATCCGCTTGTTCAACTGGCTCAGCATGGATGTGGACCGCGTCGACGTAGGACCGCTCACGTATGGCTTTCCAACAGGCAAGGCCGAACTGGATCATCGCCAGCGCCAGCACGGGAAAGCCGATCGCCCACGGGAAAAGTCGGGTGCGATACGGCCAGCTCCGCGCCTCCCACACGACCCAGACCAGAAGGAGTACCAGGAAAGCGCTGATCAGAATGTCATTCCTCGTTCGCGACAACCGCTTCCTCCCTCAGCGCATTGCGCCTGGCCGTCCACTCTTGGATGTTCGGCAGGAAGAGCACCGCAATGGCAATCACAAGGATCACCAGGACGATCGGCCTTAAAAGGAAGCCAAACCGGTACACTTCATACGAGATGAACAGGTTTCGCTCGATCAAGGGTCCGAGGACGAGTCCCAGGACCATCGGCGGGCGGGGCCAGCCCTGATGGACCATGACCAGGCCGATCGCGCCAAAGATGACAGTGATCGCCATGGCGAGATACGAGTTCGTGTCCGCATAGCCACCAAGAAACACCAACGCTAGCAGGGCCGGGATCAGCAGCGCGCCCCGCACATAAGTGATCTTGGCCACCTGGTTTAAGAAGAGCAGGCACACGACCACCGTGATGATATTGGAGACTACGATCAGCCACACCATGGAGAAAATCAAGCTCAAGTTCTCCGTGAGCATCTTCGGCCCGGGCTGTAGCCCTTGGATCATGAATGCGCCAAGCAGGATCGCCGTTGTGGCGCTTCCGGGCACGCCGAAGGCGACCGTCGGAATCATCGCCGCGCCGATGCCGGAATTGTTGGCCGCGCCCGGTCCGAGCACTCCGCGAACGTCTCCCTTGCCGAAGCGGCTCTTATCGGAGGCGCTCTGGACCGCATGGCCGTAAGCGACCCACTGCGAGAGCGCGCCGCTGACGCCGGGGACAAGACCGAAGAACGTCCCGATCACGCTGCAGCGCAGCGTGATTCCTAGATGGATAAAAGTGTCCTTGATTCCCTGCCCGACACCCCCCAACTTACCAATCCGGGTTTCGGCGATGCTAGTGCCTTTAACCCACAGATCTACGATCTCCGGAATAGCAAAGAGACCCACCAGAGCGGCGACCAACCCGACACCTTCCCATAGGCCCACCAGACCCAACGTATAGCGCTCGATATTCTCCTGAGGGTCGAGGCCAACCATCGCCAGGACGAGCCCCAGTCCGCCAGCCAGCACCCCTTTGAGCTTATTTTGTCCGCTCAGCACGGCGAGAAAGGCGATGCCCAGCAGCCCCAGCGCGAGGAATTCCGGCGACTTAAAGGACAAAACCAGGGGGGTCA
>JACPSF010000409.1 GCA_016193385.1 Deltaproteobacteria bacterium | reverse complement strand
ATTCCATCTATTCGGAATCGGTCCGCCGAAAAGTGCTCGATCGCTGGAGGGACTATGGCTTCGACAAATGAGCGGAGGTCCTGGGAGACCTTCGTTCGCAGGCCCGGTGATTTGAGGGAGGGCGTGGAGTTGCCTCTGGCGCTGCGAGACCTGAAACCGGGCAGGAAAAAATACAGCGTGCGCCACGTTGTCGCCACGGTCAGCCGAAATCCTGAAGAGATGTCTCATATGGATGCTTTGTTCGTGAGAACGGTCGTCGGCGTTCTCCTGCCTGAGACATGGGGGATCACCATACTCCGCGATCTTCCGATTGAGCTTCCGGGGAAGCCCTACCACGATTTTTTCGCCTCTCTGAAGGCCGCCGCCCGGGGTCGAGATAAAACCTAAAGGAAAAATTTATATTAGCGGTAAAAGAACCTGTAAAACACGTTGAATCTGTAAGGAGGTTAGCTATGGCTAAAGATCTCGAAGTCATCGATGCGGACGGTCACATCACGGAAGAGGAAAGGCAGCTAAAGGAATACATGGAGCCACCTTACCGCAACCGGGGCGCGGTCTTATATCCTCGAGACAACTGGGACCGGTCGTTGGGGGGTACCTTGGGTTCCCGTGCCAAGGATGCGAAGAGCTGGCTCGACGCGATGGATGAAGGGGGACTCTCAACAGCAGTGCTTTTCCCGACGGAGGGGCTGGGTATCGGCTGGATCCGCGAGCCGGATTTTGCCGTAGCGCTGTGCAAGGCATGGAACGACTTCGTTTCCGAGGAGTTTCAGAAAGTGAGCCCCAGGCTCAAAGGGGTTGCGCTGGTTCCGATGCAGGATGTCCCTGAAGCGGTCAAAGAACTCAGGCGGGCGATCACGGAGCTCAAGCTCGTCGGTGTCATGCTTCCAGCCGTGGGGTTGCGCAAGCCGCTCGGCCATGAAGACTACTGGCCTCTTTACGCGGAAGCCGAGAAGCTCGACTGTATGGTCGGAGTCCACGCAACGGTGCGCGGGCCGCACTACTTTGCCGCCGATTTGTTCGATCAATTCATCGAAGTCCACACCCTCTCTCACTCCTTCGCGCAGATGCTCCAGATGACCAGCATCATCCTGCGGGGAGTCATGGAGAAGTTCTCACGGTTGAGGATAGCCTTCATGGAGGCGGGCTGCTCGTGGGTTCCCTACTGGATGGGGAGAATGGATGAAGAGTGGGAGAAGCGGGGTAAAGCGGAGGCGCCGCTCTGCAAGAAAAAACCGAGCGAGTATGTAAAGAGCGGGCGGGTCTACCTTCATGCCGAGGACTACGAGCCTCTGGTCGGTGCGACCGCGCAGGTCCTTGGCCATCAGATTCTCTACTACGCCTCGGACTGGCCCCACTGGGATACTGAATTTCCCGAGAACATCCATCATCTCGCCGGCCGTGAGGACCTTTCACCCGAGGCCAGAAAATGGCTCCTGGCTGATACCGCGAAGCAACTTTACAAGCTCAGCGGCGCGTAAGAGTCTGTAGCGAGCGGCTGACGGGCGCTTTGACAACGAAGCACAAAGGGTTTAGAAGGGACGGCGATAGGCGCAGTGGGTGGGAAGCCCAGACTTCCATGAGCAAGACGGGTGGCGATTAAGAAAACCCGGAGGCGATCATGAAACTCGGATGGACAAGAAAGGTTTTGCGATGTTTTGGCCTTCTTATCTTGCTTGGCCTCGCTTCGGTTCCGAGGACGGCGACGCCGGCGGACAAACTCATCGGCATCCATTCTGCCCGGGTGATGTCCCAATCCATGCCTTGGATCGCTCAGGCGGGCGGGCTCTTCCAGAAGCACAATCTGGATTTTCAGCTTGTTTATATAGCCTCCTCGGGAATGGTGACCGCGGCGATGCTGGGCGGCGACGCGGATGTTTCGCTAACCGGGGGCGTGGGAAATGTCCGTGCCTATGTGCAGGGAGCCACTGACCTTGTCTTCATAGGCGGCATCAAGAACGTCATGACCCAGAGTATCGTGGCTGGGAAAGGAATCAGCAGGCCGGAGGATCTAAAGGGGAAAAAGATCGGGGTGAGCCGTATCGGCAGTAACACTCATTACTTCACCATCCAGGCGCTACGGCGTTCCGGGATGGAGCCCGGACGGGATTTTAGCTTCATCCAGACCGGCGGAGACCCGGAGACGCTGGCGGCGCTCATTGGCGGTGGCATCGATGCCGCCACGATAACGGCGCCCACCGACGCCATGGCCATCGCGCGGGGGTATCGGTACGTCGTGTATGGGCCTGATCTGCGCATTCCTTATGCGGCCACGTGCTTTGTCGGACTCCGCTCTGTGATCGCAAAGCGGCCACAGGTTATAGGACAGTTTATGCAGGTGATGGCGGAGGCGGCAAAGATTTTGCACACGGATAGAGAGTTTACCTATAAGGTCCTGGGAAAACAGTTGCGCGTCGATGATAGAAAGGTGTTGGACTCTGCCTATAACGCGGAGATCAACGCGCTGGAGCCCCGGCTTGTTATAAAGGATGAGGCGATCCAGGCGATGTTGGACGAGGTCTCCCAGGTTGATCCGCGGGCGAAGAAGGTCAAGGTGCAGGATCTTATCGACCGCCGCTATCTCGATGAGATGGAAAAGAGCGGCTTTTTCGAGAAGATCTGGGGCGGTAAAAAATAGCTCAACACGGAGGGATTTATGAAGGAGGTGCGCGACGTTAACGTTTTGGACTCAGATGCTCATGCCCGAGATCAGGACGAACTGATTGAACCCTATCTGGACGAGCCGTTTCGCAAGCGGAGCAGACCCTTCCTCCCTAGAGAGATCTACGACCGAAGCCTGGGCGGAAAGCTCGGAAAATCCGGCATCAAGCACGAGGAAAGGCTCGCGGCCATGGACACCCAGGAAATCGATAGCGCGGTCCTTTACCCGACGAACGGCCTGGGCATCGGCCGCATTCGCGAACCTGATTATGCGGCGGCGCTGTGTCGGGCCTATAACGACTACATCGCGGACTATTGCAAGGTCTCGCCTCGGCTCAAAGCCGTGGCCAATCTTCCCATCTACCGTCCTCAAGAGGCCGCCAAAGAGCTCAAGCGAGCGGTTACGAAATTGGGCCTGGTCGGCGGCATGCTCGCCGCGCAGGCGCACGGTAAGAACCTGGCGAGCCCGGAATTCCACCCGCTCTATGAGGAAGCGCAGCGACTCGGAGCGCCGGTCGCCGTCCATGCCTTTGGCGGCGACGAGGCGGGAAGCGAGATCTTCGATCAGTTCATATGCCTGCACACGACCGGGCATCCCTTCCCTGTGCTGCGGCAGCTCACGGCGATGATTTTCGGCGGCATCCCGGAGATGTTTCCCGAACTGAAGCTCGCCTATCTCGAGATCGGCTGTGGCTGGATCCCTTATTGGGCGGAACGGATGGACGAGGAGTGGGAGCTCAGAGGGAAGGCGGAAGCCCCGCTTTGCAAGAAGAAGCCCAGTGAGTATCTCACGGGCGGGCAGATCTATTACGGCTGCGAGCCCGATGAAAAAATGCTGGGATTTATAGTCGGGGAGATCGGATCGAAGACGCTCATGTTCGCCTCGGATTATCCCCACTGGGATATGACCTGGCCCGACTCGGCCGTGCTCATATGGAGACGAGAGGACCTATCCCCGGAGGCCAAGAAGGACATCTTGGGGGACAACGCGCGTCGCTTTTACAATTTGAGCTGACGGCTGATAGCTAATAGCCAAGAGCTCGGAGGAAATCCAGCGAATTTAGCCGGCTCTTGGCTCTAGACTCTTAGCCCTTAACTTCTAGGAGAAACACTATGATTGAGACCAAAGGCTTTACCGGAGCTCAAACGCTCCTTCGTGTGCTCGCGGGTATGGGTGTGGACCGCATCTTTGCCTCTCCGGGATCTGAGTGGTCCCCGGTTTGGGAGGCGCTGGCTGAGCCGCCGCCGAAAAATGAAAGCGTCCCGCTCTATTTAACCTCCAGGCACGAGGAGATCGCCGTGGGTATGGCGAGCGGCTATGCCAAGGCTACGGGGAAGCTTCCCGCCGTGATGATCCATACAACGGTGGGCGCCCTCCATGCCTCGATGGCCCTTCGCGGCGCGCTGCACGAACAAGTTCCCATGGTGGTGGTGACCGGCGAGTCGATTGGTTTCGGCGAGGACGAAGGGCCGGATCCCGGAGCACAGTGGGTCGGGCATCTGGCCGACCTCGGCGGCCCTGCCCGGTTAGTCGACCGCGTTGTCAAGTGGAGCTTCGGCGTCAACACCAAATCGATTTTGCCCGCAACCGTTCAGCGCGCCTGCCAGCTCGCCATGGCCGCGCCCAGGGGGCCGGTATTTGTCTCGGTGCCGATGGAGTATCTGTTCGAGAAGATGACCAAAAATCCTCCCTCGCCTCTCGGTCCGGCGCCGGCGCCGACTGCGAACGCGGGGGGTATCCAGGAGCTGGCTGATTTGCTTCTCGGGGCGAAAAACCCGGTCATCATCTCCGAGGAGGCCGGCCGAAGCGTGAAGATTGTTGAACGAATGGTTGAGCTGGCCGAGATGCTGGGGGCTCCGGTCATTGAAACCCGCAGCACCGGCTATCTGAACTTTCCCCGCAACCATCCGCTCCACGGTGGTTACGATCCCCAGGAATACCTTCAGGAGGCCGATGCGGTTTTTCTTCTCGGCGCGATGGTGCCCTGGCACCCGCCCTCAAAAGGACCCGGCCCGGGAGTCAAGGTCGCCGTCCTCGATGAGAATCCCCTGCGGGCCGAGCTGCCCTATTGGGGCTTCAAAGTGGATCTCTGCCTGACGGGAGAGGTGGAGAGTTCGCTCGAACAACTTATCGAGCGGGTCAAGAAGGGCCTGTCCAAAGGAAATTCCGGCCTCGCCGAGCGAGCGAAAAAATGGCGGCAGCGGTACGAAGAGCGAAAACGCAGGTGGTCCGAAGAGGCGCTGAGCTTCCAGGATAAAAAGCCGATCGACACTCGCTGGGTCATGTACGAGCTCAATCAGGTTCTTCCTGCCGACGCGATGATCGTCGAAGAGACGATCACACACCGGCTGGCGTTGCATCGCTACGTCGACAAGTTAAAGCCAGGTTCATTTTTTGCCGGTTCCATCGGCGGTCTCGGAACGGGGCTCGGGACGGCGCTGGGAGTCAAAGCCGCCGCGCCCAAACGGCCGGTCATTTGTTTGATCGGGGACGGCTCCTTCAACTATGATCCGGGGCTGGCCGCCATGGGATTTTGCCAGGAACACCAGATGCCGATCATGATCGTGATTTTCAACAACTACGGGTACTTGTCGCAGAAATCCGGCATTCCACGCTATTTCCCGAATGGGTGGGCGGTAAAGAACAAAAACTTTGTCGGCATCTCCATTACTCCGAGCCCGGACTACTCTGTGCTCCCACGTGCCTTTGACGGCTACGGCGAGAAGGTCGAGGAGCCCGGCGAGGTTCGCAAGGCTTTGGAGCGCGGTCTCAAAGCGGTCGCTGCCGGACAGGTCGTGCTGATCGATATTCGTCTGGAACCCGTCAACCCATAGCCATTTATCTCGTTGGCGTCTTTAGCCTAGAGGGGCATCGCGCGCAAAGTCGGCTCAACCCTCTCCTATAGTGGAAGGAAAAAAGAAAATTACCATAATCACCCTATCCTCCCTCAAATCCCCCTTTCTCCCCCTTTGGTAAAGGGGGATAGAGGGGGATTTAGGAGAGCGAGAGGGGATTTGATGTCAACTTATTTAATTCCGTCACTATAGTAGCGCCTGTCGAGGCTCTCTCAGATATTGGAAAAGGCTTTTCGGGAGGCAGGGCTATGAGAATCAAGATCCTCGGCGGTGCGGTGGTGGGTTGGTCCGGAAGTCACCACGAGCTGATACCCGACGGGGTTGTCGTTCTCGAAGGCAACACTATCGACTACGTGGGTTCGGACCGGGCGCTGCCGGCGGATAAGACCATCGATGCGGCAGGAAAGCTGGTTTGCCCGGGCTTTATCAACCTGCACGTCCATTCCCAACTGAATGTTGGCGATTATCTCTTGACGGATGCGACCAAGACGGATTATCTCTCCGCCAACTACTTTGTCTTCGGCGCGCCCGTCAAGGAAAAGATGACTCCGCCTCCGCCACCGAGTGTCGCGGTGGGAAGGAAGTACGCGCTTTTCAGCGCGCTCAAGAACGGCGCTACGACCATTCTCGATCCTGGGAGCGGGCCCGGGGATTTCGAAGGCTATGTCGAGACGGTCGGGCAAGTTGGCGCGCGGGTATTTTTCAGCCCGGCGTACCGCAGTCACGATATCTTCACCGACAGCGAAGGACGCCATTTTTACGAGGCGCGCCCGGATCACGGGCGAAAGGGTTTGCAGCAAGCCGCAGACTTTATTCGAAAGTTTCATGGCGCGCATCAAGGGCGCTTGCAGGGAATCCTGAACCCGGCGCAAGCGGAAACCTGCGAGCCGTCGCTTTTGAAAGAGTCAGCGGCGGCGGCCGAAGAACTCGGGGTCGGGCTCCACATTCACGCGGGAGGCAACCTGCGGGAGTTTTTACAGATCCTTTATCATCACCGAAAACCAATTGTGGAGTACCTTGCGGAGAGTGGTGTTCTCGGACCCAAGACCGTGCTGGGGCACGTGGTTTACGTAGCCGGCCATTCGCGGGTAGATTACCCCTTTGGCGACGAGCTAAAGGTCATTGCGACCACCGGCGCTTCTGTGGGCCATTGCCCGCATAAGTATGCCAAGATGGCCCTTGCCATGGAATCCTTCGACAGTTACGTCGAGCGCGGCATCAACGTCGGCCTCGGCACGGATACCTACCCTCTGGATATTGTCTCCGAGATGCGCTACGCGTCTTTGATTTCACGCCTGGTGGATCGTAAATATCATGGCGCGCGACCGGCGGCCGTATTCAACGCGGCTACCGTATGGGGCGCTAAGGCGCTGGGACGGGAAGACCTGGGACGGCTAGCCCGAGGCGCCAAGGCGGATATCGTGATTGTGAACCTGCGCACTTTGCGCTACGGTCCCGTTAGAGATCCGGTAACGGCGCTCGTGGAGTACGGGAGCGGCGCCGATGTCGAGAGCGTGATAGTCGATGGCGAGATCGTCATCGAGCGGGGTCATTCGACGCGGGTGGACGAAGCAGAATTGCTGGCTCAAGGGGAAGCCACCGCTAAAAGGGCGTGGGACAACTGGGCGACTCGCGACTGGGCCGGAAGGAGCGCTGAGGAGATTACCCCTCCCGCTTTTCCCATTCGGAAGGCGTAGCGACGGCGCTTGAGCGGAATGGAAGTTTTAAAGGTTGATTTCAACAGAAAGGAATTAATCCGATGGCCGTAAAGGGAGCGGTAGAAATTCCGGTTGCGAACGGCGCGGAGGCTTTTCTGGAGCAGATCCGGGGGCTCGGCGCAGTCCGGTATATTTTTGCGAACACGGGGACGGACCACGGTCCGATCATCGAGGCCCTCGCCAGAACGGCCAGAGAAGATCCCTCGGACGTCCAGCCGCTGGTCGTTCCCCATGAGCTGGCCGCCGTTTCTATGGCGCACGGTTACTACAACGTCACCGGCAAACCGCAGATGGTCCTCGTCCACACTTTGCCCGGAACGGCGAATGCCCTCGGGGGCATCCTGAATGCTCAATCGTCAAATGTCCCGCTCTTCCTGGTTGCAGGAAGGACCCCGGTTACGGAAGGCGAGCTGCCGGGCGGCAAAAGCAGGATGATTCATTGGCGGCAGGAATCCAGGGACCAGGGCGCCTTCGTCCGCGAGTTTGTCAAGTGGGACTACGAGGTCAGGTCCAACCAGAATCTGGCCACCGTGGTTTCGCGCGCTTACAAAATCGCGATGAGCGAGCCGCGCGGCCCGGTTTATCTGGTTCTGCCCAGGGAATGGTTGTGCGAGGCTTTGCAAGCGACGCGGCGTTTTCGGGACTCCCTCGAGCCCGCGACGAAGATGCAGGCCGAGAGCGGGGCGCTGGAGAAGGTCGCCGACCTTCTGATGGCGGCCGGGAGTCCCTTGATCGTCACCAAGTATTTGGGACGAAATCCCGAAGCGGTCGCTTCCCTGGTGGAGCTGGCGGAGCTGCTTTCGATCCCCGTGGTCCAGCATCCCACGTTCGTGAACTTCCCGACGGACCATCCCCTGTATCTGGGAGCGGAAACCGTCAAGCACGCGAAGGGCGCGGACGTCATTTTCCTCATCGACGTGGACGTGCCGTGGCATCAGGCAAACCGGGATTTTCTCAGGCCCGACGCCAAGATCGTCCATTTGGAAAGGGATCCGTTGTTCTCTTCGATTCCGATATGGGGTTTCGCCGCCGACCTCTCACTTACCGGTTGCTCGGAGATCTCGCTCCCGGTCTTGAACGGGATCGTTAAGCGGAGAATGGCGGCTGATACCTCCGGAAACTCATCGATCGCCGAGCGGCGGAAAAAGATTGAGGCCGAACATCGGTCTATGGTGCGCGAACGGGATGCGAGAATCGAGGGGGTCAAGAATGAGAAGCCCATCCATCCCCTGTGGGTCTCGAAGTGCATCGGCGAGCTGATGGATGAAAAGACAATTTTGATCAACGAGGCCGTGACTTCGCCTCTGGCGGAGGTCATTGGGCTCAACCGGCCCGGCTCCCTGTATGGTCTCCCTCCGGCAGGGCACCTCGGTTGGGGATTGGGCGCCGCTATCGGGACGAAGCTGGGGTCTCCCGATTCCACGGTCATCGCAGCGGAAGGGGATGGGGCGTACATCTTTTCTGCGCCCACCGCTTGCCACTTTACGGCGCGAAAGTACGGTATTCCGTTTCTCACGGTCGTCTACAACAATCAGGCGTGGAACGCGAGCATCAGTACGGTGCGCGAGATCTACCCGGAGGGCGTCGCGCAGAAAACGCGCAACTTTCCCGGTTGCGATTTGAGCCCGTCGCCGAATTTCGAGCTCGTCGCCCAGGCCTGCGGCGCACACGCGGTTCGAGTCGAGGACCCAGCCGAGCTGCCGGATGCCTTGAGGCGGGCGCTCAGAGTCGTGAAGGAGGAAAAGCGCCAGGCCCTGGTCAACGTGATTTGCAAAAGCCCGATATAAGAAATCCGTCTCCGGTTTCCAAGGAAAAAAGAAAATTACCATAATCACCCTATCCTCCCTCAAATCCCCCTTTCTCCCCCTTTGGTAAAGGGGGATAGAGGGGGATTTAGGAGAGCGAGAGGGGATTTGATGTCAACTTATTTAATTCCGTCACTATAGATCGCTTTGGTTGCCCTGTACGGAGGTTTGCCTCTGTTGAATACCGATCTGTGATGGGTGGCACGCATACCGAAAATTTCCCCTTGCCCCAAAACTCACGCCTCGATTAGACTGAGACTACATGTCTGAGGTCCCAAAGCAAATAGGAGAGCTGGTCGCAAAGAACCCAAACGACAAAACCCGACTTCAGCGCGAGATCGAGGCCACCGACCGCCAGATCAACGGGCTTGTCTGCCAGCTTTACGGACTGACGGAAGAAGAAATGAAGCTCGTGGAGAGTCTCACATGATCGATATCGATCAGAACAAGGCTACTTTAAGGGTGCCGTTTTAAAAAGCAAAATACGAAAGCCTGGCACGTTTCACCCCGCCCTTGTTGCCCCGAAGGTGCCAGAGGCAGAGGGCGAGATTTGTATCCTGTCCGAGATCGAGGAACTTCCCGAAGCGGTCCTTCAGTGCGTGAGTGATCGGTTTCCATCGTTCAAGCTAAAGTACTCCAAGACATCGGGCTCGCGGTATTACGCAAACACCTGCCCGAAGTGCGGCGTGATATCGGGCGACTTCTATCTTCACTCTGAGCCTGGCGCGCCGTTCTTCCCCACGAATGAGGAAGAGGCGAAGCAGCTAACGCTCGAAGCAGTTCCCTTGACGGGATCCATTAGGGTGCGCGCAGGGCTCGGAATGGGCGTGGGGGATCTGATCTTGGAGCACGCAAGAAAGGTGAGCGGAAAACAACCGGCTCCAGCGGCCCGCGCCCGGCCCTGAAGCAGCACGTTGGCCGAAAGTCGCTGTTTCTGGCTGGCCCGTTGGGAACAGCTCGAAGGGATGGAGTGGTTTTGGCAGCAGAGGAGCCGCGGCTCACGGCTACGGTATGGTCTATTTAATGACACACAAGCGATGGTCTGCGGGCCAGTATCGCGCTATACCGCGCGGGCTGGTATCTGGATACCCTGCACGGGCCAATATCGGGCTATACTGCGGGCGGGATTGCACGGCAGCACAGGACTTGACAGACGGCGGGCAAGTGGTGGATGGTACGCCAGATTTTGTGGTTTTCGGTAAGTAGCCTTGGACGTGCTATCTAGCCGTCCATATACTCACTAGTTAGCTTCTGCGACTGGTTGCTGCTAGACTGGCCGAGTTATGGAGTCTTCCGTTTACGTCGAGACCTCGGTCATTAGCTATTACACGGCTCGCCCGAGTCGAGATATTGTCACTGCCGCTAGGCAGACCCTTACGCAAGAATGGTGGGAGGACGCCAGACAGAGGTTTGACCTCTACGTCTCGGTGCTTGTGGTGGAGGAGGCCAAAGCCGGTGGTGCTGAAGCGGCCCAAAGGCGACTGGCAGCCATTTCAGGGCTGCCAATTCTGGAGATTAACGACGCTGCCGAGCAATTGGGCAAGCGCTTGATGGACGAGGGAGCTATCCCCTCATCGAGGGCCGAAGACGCGCTGCATATTTCCCTGGCGACCGTGCATGGGATGGATTTTCTTTTGACGTGGAATTTTCGTCATATCAACAATGCCGAGATGAAAGCGCGACTCAGGACTATTATCGAAGCGGTAGGCTATGAATGCCCCGTTATCTGTTCACCGGAAGAGTTAGGAGGTGTCGAGCCATGAAATCAGATCCCATCGTGGACGAAGTTCGCAAGGTCAGGGAAGCCCACGCGGCGAGATTTAACTACGACCTCTCGGCCATTTGTGCTGACCTGAAGAAGAAAGAAAAAGATTCCGGTCACCCGGTGGTGTCTCGTCGACCCAAGCTGCGGCTGAAATCTACTGGAAGCTAACACACCGCTTAAGCTGGCGCCCTCAGAGGGCGGCAGCTTAGCGCCAGCGTTGATATGACTTCCATTGTCAAACGTGGGGGATTTGGGCTTCTCTTGATTTTCCTCCTTGGAATCGGAAGAGACGGAGCCAGTAATCACGACGGTTGATCATGCTGATATCCGTGGGTTGAGTACCACCTTACTTGTGTCCGTCGCGAGCCTGCCTCGAATCTAGGC